>CP144774.1:0-151996 GCA_036689255.1 Candidatus Stammera capleta
TCTATATGAGTAAAAAATCAGTTTTTGTTATAGATACTTTGTTATATATATATAGATCTTATTATGCAATAAATAATTTTTCTAATAGAAATTATTTATATTCTGTGTATATATTTTTTAATATGATAAAAAGTTTGTATTATTCTATATTTCCGAAATATATAATTTTTGTTTTTGATTGTGCGAAAGATAATTTTCGTAATAAACTTTATCCAAAATATAAATCTAAAAGAAAAAAAATGTCTTTTGATTTATTAAGATATATAAATTTTATTTTAAATATATTAAATGATATTAAAATTAATATTGTTACTGTTTTTGGTTATGAAGCTGATGATGTTATTGGTAGTATAGTATTTAAATTAAATTCTATTAAAGATAAATATAATATTTATATATTATCTTTTGATAAAGATTTTATTCAATTAATTAATGATCATACATTTTTGTTAATAAATAAAAATTTAATATTAAACATTGATAGTATTAAAGTTAAATATGGAATATTTCCGTGTTTTTTTAGAGATTTTATTTCGTTGTCTGGTGATCCTTCTGATAATATTCCTGGTATAAAAGGTATAGGGTTAAAGAAAGCATCCATGCTTATTAATAATATAGGTTGTATAGATGATATTTATTCTAATTTAAATGGTATTAAAAAATTACATTTTACTAATACTGATAAAATTATTTTTAATTTAAAAAAAAATTTTAATAATGTTTATCTATGGTATAAATTAATAACTATTAAATTAGATTTAGATTTTAATTTTGATATAAATAAATATTATATATCTGATTTTTTTTTTATAGAAATATTTAATTATTTAAAAAAATTAAAATATAGTTAAATTTTTTGATTGTTTATTATTTATTAGTAAATTATTTATTTTGAAAAACTTTTTATATATATTTATTTGATCCTTTTCTTTGATTACACTTATATAAGTGTTATATATTAAATTTTGATTTTTAGTTTTATTGTTGTTTATTTTTTTGTTTTTTATGGTGTTGATTATTTTATTGTTATTGTTTTTAAATTTTTTGTTATTCTCTTTTTTAGAGTTATTAAAGTTAAACCATTTTTGTATTAGATTATTTATTTCTTTTATTTTATAAGTTAAATTTAGTTTTATTGATGTATTATTGAATCTATTTTCTTTATTAGAGGTTATTTGATATTCTAATCCAGCTGATAAATTTTTATTTATTTTATATATTGTACCTATACTTAACATAGGATATATATTAGTTAAATATTGTGTTTTCTTTTGTTGTATTAAGTTATTTTTTTGTTTTATAGTTTCATTTAAAATTATTTCTCCGAATTTAGTATATAACTTTATGTTTGGAAAGATTTTTTTTATTAATATTCCTGAGATATTTATGCCTGTTGTTTCTATTTTTTTGTTAGAAAATTTTTTGTATATTGAAATATTATTTAACCAGTTATATCCTAATTCTAAATTGAAATTTTTGTTATATTTATATCCTAGATATATTTTAGATAATATTTTATTTATGTCGGTATAATAATTTATTGTGTAATTCTTGTCTAAATATTTTATATTGTAATTTTTTACGAATCCTAATTCATGTCCTACATATATGTTTTTGTTTATGTTGTATACTAAATAATTTTTAGCCTTTAAGTTGTAATTAAATGTAAGTAATATGAGTATTAATGCCAGTTTTTTAATCATATGTTATGTTTATTTTATGTTGTTAAAAATTTTTATTAATTATTATATATTAATAAATGTTTTTTTTAAATTAAAATATATATGTTTTTATTATGATAAAATTATATTTGATGGTTTTTATTTTTATAAATTTTAAAAAATATTGTTTAGTTAAGGTAATTTAAATGATACAAAATACTATTATTGTTAATTTATCTAATGGTTTTCATATAAGACCAGCCACAAAATTTGTTAAAGCAGCAAAAAAATTTATTTCTAATATTAAATTAAAATTTAATGATAATATTGTTGATGCTAAAAGTTTATTAAAGATTCAAACTTTAGGTATTTCTAATGGTTGCAAATTAACTATTTTGGTTGATGGTGAAGATGAAAAAGAAGCTTTAAATTATTTATCTAATTTAATTAATAAATTAGAATAATTTTTTAATAAAATATAAATAGATTGTTATTAGTTTTTTATATTTAAAATATTAATAAAAATTTTAAAGGTATTTATATGGTAATGAAAGGTGTTATAGTTTCTTCTGGATATTCTTTTGGAAGAGTTTTTATTTTAAATGAAGAAAAGATAGATTTAAATTGTAATAAAATATCTTTTGAGCAGATAGATAGTGAAATTAGTTTATTTGTTAAATCTCATATTAAAACTGTAAAACAGTTGAAAAATATAAGAAAAAAAATAAAAAAAGATAAAGATAAAAAATTATTGTTTGATGGTTATTTGATGTTATTGGAAGATAATGATTTAAAACAAGATATAATTTCAAATATAAAGCAAAAATTAATGTATTCTGATAATGCAACAAATGAAGTTATTCAGAAATATATTGATTCAATGAAGAATATAAAAAATTTGTATTTACAGGATAGGATTGTTGATATTTTAGATATTGGTAAAAGGTTAATTTATAATATAAAGAATTTGGATTTTGTTGATTTTAGTTTTTCTGATGTAAAACATAAAATTATTATTGTTGCTAAGGATTTATTACCTTCTCAAGTAATACAATTTAACTTAAAAAAAGTAGTTGGTTTTGTTACTGAATTGGGTAGTTTAACATCTCATACTTCTATAATAGCAAAATCTTTGAATTTACCAGCCATTATTAAAGTAAAGAATATTATTAACATGGTTTCAAATAATGATAATTTGATTATAGATGGTGTGGAAAATAATGTTTATATTAATCCTGATAAAGATGTTTTGATTTCATTAAAAGATAAACATGATTCTTTTGTTTTTAAAAGAAAACAATTAATTAAATTAAAGAATTTACCCGCTATTACAGTTGATGGTTTTAAAATCAAATTATTTGCTAATATTGCTAATAATAATGATATTAAATTTTTGATAAAGAATAATGTTAAAGGTGTTGGTTTGTATCGTACTGAATTTTTGTTTATGGATAGAAATTCTTTTCCTTCTGAGGAAGAACAATTTTTGTCTTATAAAAAAATAGCTATGTTAATGAAAGGTAATCCAGTAACTATACGTACAGTAGATTTAGGTGGTGACAAGTTTTTACCTTATATGAATTTTCCTAAAGAGGAAATTTCTTGTTTAGGATGGAGAGCTATTAGAATATGTATGGATAGAAAAGATATATTATATAATCAATTGAGAGCCATATTAAGAGCTTCTATATATGGTAAATTACGTATTATGTTTCCTATGATTATTTCTATGGAAGAAGTTTTTTTTTTAAAAAAGGAAATAAAAAAATTGAAGTTACAGTTAACGGAAGAGAAATGTAAATTTGATGATAATATTGAAATTGGTGCTATGATTGAAACCCCCGCTGCTGCTATTATTTCTAAGCATTTATCTAAAGAGTTGGATTTTTTTAGTATTGGTACAAATGATTTAACTCAATATACTTTGGCTGTTGATAGAAATAATTCTATGATTTCTCATTTATATGAGCCTTTGTCTCCTTCAATTATATATTTAATTAAATATATTGTTGATTCAGTTAATGAATATGGTAAGAAATTAAGTATATGTGGAGAATTGGCTTCTGATGAAAGAGCAATTATGTTGTTATTAGGGTTAGGTGTAAAAGAGTTAAGTATGAGTGTTAGTGATATTCCTAAAGTTAAGCAAATTATTTGTAAAAACTCGTTGAGTTTTGCTAAAGAAATTTCTAAAGAGGTTTTATCTAAAAGTACTGTTAATGAAGTATTAACTGTTTTAAATAGAGTTAAATAGATTTATGGATATAATTTTGCCCAGAGGTGGAATTGAACCACCGGCACGAGGATTTTCAGTCCTCTGCTCTACCAACTGAGCTATCTGGGCTATTTTTGTTTATTAATTATTATTTCTTTATTCATCCATTTAATGTATTTTTTATTGTAAATTTTTGTTTTTATGATTATAATTTCAGGTATGTTGTATGTATGATATTTTTGTATAATTTTTGTTACTTTTTTTTTAAATAGATAAAATGTTTTTATTATGATTTTTATTTCCTTTTTTTTTTTAATTTTATTATTCCATAAATAATAAGATTTTATATTTTTTATTATATTAGCACAGGATATTAATTTTTTTGTAAGTAGTGTTTTTATTATTTTTTTTGTGTTTTTTATGTTTGATGTTGTACAAAGTATTAAAATAATGTTATTTTTTTTGTTGATGTTCATATTAAGATTAAAAGGAAAATTATTATTTTAAAAAAAAATTATATAAGTATGATTATATTTTATGGAAAATATTATGTCAAATATAATTTTTTTATTTATTTGAAATTTTTGTAGTATTATATATTTAAAGATATAATAATTTTGTTTAAAAAAATGATAAAGTAAAAAAATATTTTTTTTTAAAGAGGAGTAAATTTATAAATGAAAATTCGTCCGTTACATGATCGTATTATTGTTGAACGTCAAGAGGTTGAATCTAAATCTGCTGGAGGTATAGTTTTAACTGGTTCATCTGCTAATAAATCAACTCGTGGTAAAGTTTTAGCAGTTGGAAAAGGTCGTATTTTAGACAATGGAAATGTTAAATCTTTAGATGTTAAAGTTGGTGATGTTGTTATATTTAGTGATGGTTATGGTGTAAAGTCTGAGAAAATAGATAATAAAGAAGTATTAATTATGTCTGAGAATGATGTTTTGGCTGTAGTAAAAAAATAATTTAATATAAAAAATTTTAGTATTAAAGGGTGTGTAAATGTCAGCTAAAGATGTAAAATTTGGTAATGAAGCAAGATTGAAAATTTTGCGTGGAGTTAATATTTTAGCAGATGCGGTAAGGGTTACTTTGGGTCCAAAAGGTCGTAATGTTGTTTTGGATAAATCTTTTGGAGCTCCTGCTATAACTAAAGATGGTGTTTCTGTAGCTAGGGAAATAGAATTAGAAGATAAATTCGAGAATATGGGAGCTCAAATGGTTAAAGAAGTTGCATCTAAAGCAAATGATGTTGCTGGTGATGGAACTACAACTGCTACTGTTTTAGCACAAGCTATAGTTAATGAAGGTTTAAAGGCTGTAGCTGCTGGTATGAATCCGATGGATTTAAAAAGAGGTATAGATAAAGCTGTTAGTTCTGCTGTTATAGAGTTAAAGAAATTGTCTGTTCCTTGTTCTGATTCTAAAGCTATTGCTCAAGTTGGTACAATTTCAGCAAATGCTGATGAGACTGTAGGAACTTTAATAGCTCAAGCTATGGAAAAGGTAGGTAAAGAAGGAGTTATTACTGTTGAAGAAGGTACAGGTCTACAAGATGAATTAGATGTTGTTGAAGGAATGCAATTTGATAGAGGATATTTATCTCCTTATTTTATAAATAAAACTGATTCAGGTGTTGTGGAGTTAGATAATCCATATATATTATTAGTTGATAAAAAAATTTCTAATATTCGTGAGATGTTACCTATATTAGAAGCTGTTGCAAAATCAAATAAACCTTTGTTAGTAATTGCAGAAGATATAGAAGGTGAAGCTTTGGCTACTTTAGTAGTTAATACTATGAGAGGTATTGTCAAGGTATCTGCGGTTAAAGCTCCTGGTTTTGGTGATAGACGTAAATCTATGTTACAGGATATTGCTATATTGACAGATGGTACTGTAATTTCTGAAGAAATAGGTTTAGAGTTAGAAAAATCAACTTTAGAAGATTTAGGAAATGCTAGAAAAATTATAGTTAACAAAGATACTACTACTATTATAGATGGTTCAGGTCAACAAGATGAAATTTCTAATAGAATAGTTCAGATTCGTCAACAAATAGATGAAGCTACATCTGATTATGATAAGGAGAAATTACAAGAAAGAGTTGCTAAATTAGCTGGTGGTGTAGCTGTTTTAAAAGTTGGAGCAGCTACTGAAGTAGAAATGAAAGAAAAGAAATCTCGTGTTGAAGATGCTTTACATGCAACTAGAGCTGCTGTTGAAGAAGGTGTTGTTGCTGGTGGTGGTGTTGCTTTAGTTAGAGTAGCTGAGAGATTAAATAATTTAGTTGCTCAAAATGAAGATCAAAATGTTGGTATAAGAGTAGCATTAAGAGCTATGGAATCTCCTTTGCGTCAAATTGTTTCTAATACTGGTGATGAACCTTCTGTGGTAGCTAATAATGTTAAAGCTGGTAGCGGTAATTATGGATATAATGCAGCTACTGAAAGATATGGTGATATGATAGATATGGGTATATTAGATCCTACTAAAGTAACACGTTCAGCTTTGCAATATGCTGCTTCAGTTGCTGGTTTGATGGTTACTACTGAATGTATGATTACTGATTTACCAAAAGATGATAAATCAGATATTAGTAGTAATTCAAATCCTGGTGGAATTAATGGTTCAGGTATGGGAGGCGGTGGTATGGGTGGAATGATGTAATAATATGTTTAAATATTATAATATTTACATATTTAATGAGAAATTTTTTATTTATACCTCCTCTTGGGATATAAAGAGGAGGTTTTTTATTATGTATTTTTTATTTAATTGATGAATTTTGTTTAAAATTAATGGTTGATATGATGTTGACTTTAATAAGTAAAAAACAGATATTGAGTGATTATTGTATAGATAATAATGTTGGTAGTAGCAAGATACAAATAATATTATTGACTTTTAGAATTAATAAACTTAAAAATCATTTTTTTATTCATAAAAAAGATTATCATAATAAAAGGAGTTTATTAAGATTAATTTTTAAAAGACGTAAGTTGTTAAATTATTTGAGAATAGTTAATATTGAAGAATATAATTGTTTGAAAAAAGAGTTAGAGTTGCGTCATTAATTGTTTATTTAATTTTAATAAAATTTATTTTTTAAAGATAATTTAATTTAAAGGAAAATATTTTGTTACAGTATACAGTTTTTGAGTTTAAATATGGAAAAGATTATGTTAAGTTGGAAACTGGTTTAGTTGCTCGTCAATCTACATCTTCTGTGATAGCTAGTATGGGTGATACAGTTATATTGGTTTCAGTGGTTTATGGTGGTATATCAAATATAGATAAAAATTTTTTACCTTTAAGTGTTTATTATCAGGAAAAATTTTATTCTGTTGGTAGAATACCGGGAGGGTTTTTTAAAAGAGAGTATAGGTTAAGTGATAATGAAATTATTATATCTAGGTTGATTGATAGATCTATAAGACCTTTGTTTAGAAAAAATATTTTTAATGATATACAAATAGTTGTTAATGTTATTTCTGTAGATCCTCAGGTTAGTACTGAAATTATATCTATAATAGGTGTATCTGCTGCATTAAACATATCAGGTATACCTTTTTTAGGTCCAATTGGTGTTTGCAGGATTGGATATTTAGATAATAAATATATTTTGAATCCTAGTTTTAATAATATTTTGTTAAGTAAATTAAATTTAATAATGTCAGGTACTGAAAATAGTTTATTGATGATTGATTGTTCTTCTAATAATTTAGTAGAAAGAATAGTATTAGATGCTATATATTTTGGTTTTGTTAATTTTCAAAAATTAATTAATAATATTAGAATTTTTTCAGAAAAATTTTTTAGTAAAAATAAATTAAATATTAATTTAGATAATTCTAATTTTAGTTTATCTTTGGAATTAAAATGTTATATAAAAAATTTTTGTAAAAATAGATTATTAGAGTTGTATTTTGAAAAAGGTAAAAGAAAAAGATTAAATTTGATAAAAATTTTAAAGGATGATTTATTAAATAGTTTAAAGGAGAGAAAAGATTTTTTTGAAGAATATTTGGTTATGGATGTTTTTTATAGATTAGAAAAAAAAATAATGATTGATAAATTAGTTTTAAGTGGTATAAGAATAGATGGTCGTAAGCAATATGATATACGTAATTTAGATATAAAAATAGGTTTTTTACCTAAAAGAGTTCATGGTTCAGCATTATTTACTAGAGGTGAAACTCAAGCTTTAGTTGTGGTTACTTTAGGTACTTTTAGAGATGTTCAAAATTATGAAAATATTTATTTAGGTGATTGTTTAGATAGATTTATTTTTCATTATAATTTTCCTCCATATTCTGTAGGAGAAACGGGTAATATTGGTATACCTAAGAGAAGAGAGATAGGTCATGGTTATTTATCTAAAAAAGGTATTATTCCTTTACTTCCTAGAAATGATGTTTTTCCATATACAATACGTGTTGTTTCTGAAATTACTGAATCTAATGGTTCTTCTTCTATGGCTTCAGTTTGTGGTGCTTCTTTAGCTTTGATGGATGCAGGAGTTCCTATAAAGACTTCGGTTGCTGGTATTGCTATGGGTTTAATTAAAAGCAAGGATAAAGTTATAGTTTTATCTGATATAGTAGGTGATGAAGATAGGTTAGGAGATATGGATTTTAAAATAATTGGTACTTCAGATGGAATTACTGCTTTACAAATGGATATGAAAATTACTGGAATTGATTTTGATATTGTAGAAATTTCTTTAAATAAATCTAAAGATTCTAGGTTATTTATTTTAGATAAAATGAATTCTGTTATTTCTGTTTATAGGAATGTTTTATCTCCGTATGCTCCTAGAATACATGTTTTGAAAATAAATGTTGATCAAATTAAAAATGTTATAGGAAAAGGAGGTTCAGTAATAAAATCTCTTACAGATGATAATAATTGTTTAATTGAAGTTGATAATGATGGTACTGTGAAAATAGTTTCTTATAATGAAAACAGTATTAATAACGTTGTAAATCGTATTAAAGAAATAACTGCTCAAGTTGAGTTAGGTGAAATATATAATGCTAAAATAGTTAAAATAGTTAGTTTTGGTTTATTTGTTTCCTTTATGAGTGGTAAGGAAGGTTTAGTTCATATTTCTCAAGTTTCTCCTAGAAGAATTAACAATATTTTTAATTATTTTAAATTAGGTCAAAATGTTTCTGTTAAGGTTTTGGATATAGATAATAGTGGCAAGATAAAGTTAAGTATTAAACAAGCTTTAAAGTAAAAGATATTGTAAATAGAGAAAGAGAATATTAATTTTTTTTAAAATTTTATAATTAGGTATTATTTAAATGGTTGTTTCTGTTGTAAATAAATTATATAAATTTAGTGATTTTGGTTTTAAGAATGAGTTATTACGTGTAATAAATGAAGTTGGTTATATAGATCCTACTATTATACAAATGAAATGTATACCTTTTTTTTTACAAGGATATGATATTTTTGGTATAGCTAAAACTGGTAGTGGTAAAACAGCTTCTTTTGTTTTGCCAATATTAAATAAGATAGATATAAGTTTTAATAATTTTCAGGTATTAGTTTTAACTCCTACAAGAGAATTATCTATTCAAATAACTAGTTCTTTTATGATGTTTGCCAAATATATATATGGTGTGAAAATTATTTCAATATATGGAGGACAAAAGTATAGTTTGCAATTATCCTTATTAAGGAAAGGTTATCATATAATTGTATCAACTCCTGGAAGGTTATTAGATTATGTTAAACGTAATATTATAAATTTATCATCTGTTAAAATTTTAGTTTTAGATGAAGCTGATGAAATGTTGCGTATGGGTTTTATAAATGATGTAGAAAGTGTTATTTCCATGATTAATAGTAAACGTCAAATAGCTTTATTTTCAGCAACTATGCCTGTTTTAATAAGAAAAATAGCTGTTAAATTTATGAATAATCCTAAGGAAATAAGCGTTTTTGAAGAAAGTTATATTCCTTGTAATATTAAACAATATTATTGTTTAGTTTTTAATATATCTAAAGTTGATGTTTTATTGAGAATTTTAGAGGTTGAATTTTTTAAATTAGTAATTATATTTGTTCGTACTAAAAGTTATACAATTGAATTATCTTCGATAATAGAAAGTAAAGGTTATTTATGTTCACCTTTAAATGGTGATATGAATCAATATTTAAGAGAAAATATAATTCGTAAATTTCGTAGTGGTAAATTGAAAATTTTGGTAGCAACTGATGTTGCTTCTAGAGGTTTAGATATAGTTAATGTGAATTTAATAATAAATTATGATGTTCCATTGGATGTTGGGTCTTATATACATAGAGTAGGAAGAACTGGTCGTGCTGGTAATGTTGGTAAAACTATATTGTTATTAGAGAATAGGGACAAAAAATTTTTAAATTCTTTATTGAAATTTACTAAATCTAAGATTAATAATTTTGATATACCTAATAATTTATTATTGAAGAAAACTCGTTTACTTAGGTTAAGTAAATTGATTATGACTAATTTTGATGTAGATAGAAGTTTTGAGTTTTTTTTGAAAGAGATGTTTCAGGATGTGGTTAAGTTAACTAATTTAAGTAATGAGGAAATAAGTATTTCTTTGTTTGGTATTCTTTATAAAAAATGTTTTGGTTCATTTATTTTAAAAAATGATAATATATTTGTTGTTGATAAAAAATTAGCAATAAAAGGAAATAGAAAGAGTAAATTAATTTATTATAAAGTAGGTATAGGTAAATCTTATAATTTAAGTTCTAATAAAGTTAGAAAGATAATAGTTAGTTATTTAAATATTAAATTTAATGATATTTTATATTTTAGGTTATATAACAAATATTGCACTTTTAAAATAAGTTCTGGAATTTTAATTAACAGAAAAAATATTAATAATTTTATTTACTTAAATAAGAAAATTTGGTTTAAAAAAATATTTTTTAAAAGAAATAAAGAATATTAGGTGATAATGGATTTGAACCATTGACCTTCTCCTTGTAAAAGAGATGCTCTACCATCTGAGCTAATCACCTTTAAATAAATTTTTAATGGAGTTGACGGGATTCGAACCCGTTTCCATAATAATTAGTTTTTTTGATATTACATGTTTATTTTATTCTGTTGTTTATTAATTAATTTAGAATAAACAAGAATTTTAATTAAGTAGTCTATTTAATTTCACAACACGAATTTAGACAATTCATATTGCTATCTCTTTTAAAATGACGTTTATATATATTTTGTAGAGAACAAATTATAAAAAACGAACTTTGCAGTTTTAAGCTGCTAAAGCATGGTTACTATTTTTTGCATTTAAAAAAATACGGTTTTTAACGCGGCCTACCGTTACCTCGACATGCACATTAAAATTTATATATTATGTCAAATCCAAAACAACCCCGTATTTACATATTATATATATATAATTTCTTAAAAGTCAATTTTTTTGTATTTTAATATTTTATTTTTTCTAATTTTCCATTGTTTGTTTTTTATTTCTTTTCTTTTATCATATTTTTTTTTTCCTTTACATAGAACTAATATTAGTTTGTACCATTTTTTTTTAATTATTGATAGAACTGATAATGTATATCCTTTTATGTTAGATTTTTTATATAAATAATTTATTTCTTCTTTTTTAAGAAGTATTTTTATTTTTCTTTTTTTTTGTTTATCATTTATATTTTTTTTTATATTGAATATTATATTTTTTATATAAATTTCTTTATTGTTATTTATTTTTATGAAGCTGTTTTTTATGTTTATGTTTTTGAATTTTATTAATTTTACTTCCCATCCTTTTAATATTATTCCTGCTATAAATTGTTTTTTTATTGTGTAATTAAATTGTATATTTTTGTTATATAGAATAGTATTGTGTTTTATGTTTTTGTTTTTTTTCATTGTTTTTATTTTTTTTGTAAGTTTTTATAAAAATATGTTTTGTGTGATTTTGATAGATATTTATGTTTTATGTATATATGATATTAAATATTATACATAAATATTAAGAATTTATTTAAGATTAATTTTAGTTTTTTTGAGTTATTTAAGGTTTTATTAATGTTTGTTTAGAGGTGTTTATGATTAATGATGAGAGAAAAATAGTAAATAATTTAGTTAAAGATGATAATCTTATTAAAGATGATGTTGTTAATGAGAATAATATTAAAGAAAATTTAGATTATTTATCTGTTGATGATAAAAAAAAAAATAAAATAAATGTTTTAAAATTGGAATTAAAATTGAAAGATGGAATTATATTTGATTTAGAAAATAAGATATTAAGTTTAGATAAAACAATAATAGATATTAGTTTGCGTTGTAAAGCTGAAGTTGAAAATATTCGTAAACGTAATATTAAAGATTTGGATAAACTTTATAAGTATTCTATAGAGAAATTTGCAATAGGTTTATTACCTGTTATTGATAATTTAAAAGATGCACTTAAAATAATTAATAAAAATGATGTTACATATAAAGGTATAGAGTTGACTTTGAAAAATTTTTTATTTGTTATTAAAAAATTTGGTATAAGTGTAATTAATGAGATAAATGTTATTTTTGATCCTAATTATCATCAGGCTATGTCTGTTTTAGAATTTAAAGATAAAAATAAAATTAGTGATGATAATATGGTTATTGAAATATTATTGGATGGTTATGTTATGCATGATCGTTTGTTAAGACCTGCTATGGTGAAAGTTTTAAAATATAGAAAAGATAGTTAATATATTTATTTGTAATTTAAAAATTAATTTGATAAAATTATTGTTGTTTTATAAAGGCCCTTTAGCTCAGAGGTAGAGCAGACGACTCATAATCGTTTGGTCATTGGTTCGAATCCATTAAGGGCCATTTAAAAGTAAATATTTTAAATTTAATTTTTAATAAATTAATTTATGTAATATAAATTTTCTTTTATTTTTTATTTTTAGAAAAATAAACTTTTAACATTATATGTTTTAATATAAAAAGTATTTTTTTTCAATATTTAAATTGTTATTTAGTTTATAAACTATTGGTATACCTGTTGGTACATTAATATTTATGATGTTTTCGTCTGATATTTTTTCTATATGTTTAATTAATGCTCTTAATGAGTTTCCATGTGCTACTATAATTATATTGTTATTTTTTTTTATTTTTGGAACAATTTTTTTTTTCCAAAATGGGATTACTCTATTATATGTATCTAATAAACTTTCACCTAATGGTATGTCTTTTTTTTTTAGATTTTTGTATTTAATTTCATTTCCTGGATAGGTATTGTGATTTATGTCTATTTTAGGAGGTGATGTTTTAAATCCTCTTCTCCATTCTAAAACTTGTTTTTCACCATATTTTTTTGCTGTTTCTTCTTTGTTTAATCCTTGTAGTGATCCGTAATGTCTTTCGTTTAATTTCCATGTTTTAAAAACATTAATCCATTGTAGGTTAGTTATTTTTAATATTTTCCATAGTGTATTTATAGATCTTTTTAACACAGAGGTATATGCGTAATCAAATGATATATTTTTTTTTTTGATTGATTTTCCTGCGTTTATAGCTTCTTCTAATCCTTTTTTAGATAAGTCTATATCTATCCATCCTGTGAATATGTTTTTTTTATTCCATAAACTTTCGCCATGTCTAATAATAATTAGTTTTTTCATAAAATTACCTGTTTTTTGTTTTTTTGTTAGCTTTATTAATTAAATTAGATATATGATTTTCATATTTATAGAAGTTATCATATTTAAAGTTTATTTTAGGTATATGTTTTATATAAATTTTATTTTTTAATATATTTTTAATATAATTTTCAGATTTTTGTAAAATATAAATATTGTTTTTTATAATATTTATATTTTTTTGATTTATAAAATTGATATATATATTTATTTTAGAATAGTCTTTTGATAATTTTACATATGATATACCAATAATAGTATTATTATTAAATATGTGATGAAATTTTTTTAAAATAATTAAGGTAATATTTTTTTTAATTTCTTTAGTTATTTTATTGTGTTTTATTTTGTTATTCATTTTGTTTATTGTCTAGTGTTTCTATTATATCTCCTATATTAATTTTAGAGTAATTTTTTATTTCTATACCACATTCTATTCCCTTTGATATAGAATGGACATTTTTTTTATATCTTCTTAATGATTTTAGTTTTCCTTCATAAATTATATCATTATTTCTTAATATTCTTATAGGTTTAGTTTTTTTTATATTTCCTTCTAATACTATACATCCTGCAATTGAATTAAATTTAGATAGTTTAAATATGTTTTTTATTTTTGCTTTTCCTATTATTTTTATGTTGTTATTTTTTTTGGTTTTAAATGATATTATTTTTTTTAATTTTTTAATTAAATCGTATATTTTTTTAAAAGTGTAAATTGTTATTTTATTGTTTGATATATTTTTTTTTAGATAATTATTTAAATAGGTGTTAAATCCAATTATTGTTGATTTTGATGTTTTAGCAAGATTTATATCTGTTTTGTTAATATTTCCTATTCCTGATGATATTATGTTAATTTTTATTTTGCTTGATGGTAAATTTTTAATTGATTCTAATATTGCATCTATTGATCCGTATGTGTTTGTTTTTATTATGATGTTTATTTTATTTTTTTTATTTTTTTTTAAATCAGAAAATATTTTTTCTATATTTTGTGTTTTTTTATTTTTTATTTCTTTATTATTTAATTTTTTTTTTATGTATTTTGATATTTTTTTGGCTTTTTTTATGTTTTGTATAATATAAAATTTTTCTCCGGATGTTATATTTCCGTATAAACCTAATATAGTTACAGGTGTTGATGGAGTGGCTGATTTTATTTTATTTCCTAGGTCGTTATGTATAGATTTAATTCTTCCATATTTATAACCACATAAAATTATATCTCCTATTTTTAATGTTCCGTTTTGTATTAATATGTTAGTCATTAGTCCTTTGTTTTTGTTTATTTTAGATTCTATAACAATACCTGATGCTAAATCTTTTGTATTGGTTTTTAATTTCATTTTTTCAGATAATAATATTATTGATTTTATTAACTTATTTATCCCTAGACCTAGTTTTACAGAAATTTCTATAAATATATTTTCTCCTCCCCATTCTTTAGGAATAATTCCATATTTACTTATTTCTTTTTTTATGAGATCAATATTATTGATGTATTCTTTTTTATCTATTTTATTTATTACTATTATTATAGGTACATTGTTTTTTTTGGCATATTTTATTATTTCTATAGTTTGAGGCATAATACCATCATCTATAGATATTAATAAAATTATAATGTCTGTTATTTTTATACCTCTTATTCTCATGTTAATAAATGATGAGTGTCCAGGGGTATCTATAAAGGTGATTTTTTTATTTTTTGTTTTTATTTGGTATGCTTTTATTTGTTGAGTAATATTTCCGTATTCATTATTTTTGATTTTTTTTAATCTTATATAATTTAATAAAGATGTTTTTCCTTGATTTACATGACCCATTATAGTAACTATAGGTTGTTTTTCATCTTTTGGTTCATTTTTTATGAAATATTTTTTTAGATATATATTTTTATTTTTTTTTATTTTTGTTGTTAATAATTTTTTTGTTTTAGGTGTTTTTTTAGAAGTTATATATTTTTTTGTATTTATATTTTGATTAATTTTTTTTATATTTTTTATTGTTTTATTTTTTTCTATATATGTTGATTTAGATAAATTTAGTGTTGTATTTTGATTATTAATTAATATTTTTTTATTTTTTTTGATTTTAAAATTTGTTAGTTTTTTTTTGTGTATTTTGTTTTTTTTGTTAATTTGTGTGTAGTTTTTGTTTTTAGCTTTTTTTATTTTATTGTTTTTTGTTTTTTTATATTGTTTAATGTTTTTGTTATATTTTTTTTTATTTTTTTTTTTTTTTTTTGTTTTTTTAAAAAAAATGTTTTTTTTTTTAAAGTAATTTTTTTTGAATTTGTTTTTATTGTTTTTGTTTTTTGTTGTTTTCATATTTAATTTTTATAAATGTTTTATTTTACTTTACTTTTAAAGTAAATAAAAAATGTTTTTATTTTCAAAGAAAGTAAAATTTTTTATATTTTAATTTTTTTGTTTATCAATTGTTAATTGATTTGTTTTTTTAGTTATTTGTTTAATATTAAGTTTTTTTAAAATTAAAGGTTTATTTCAATATTTTTATTTTTTATTTAAGATTTTTTTTTAATTATTCAATTTTTTTGAAATTTCATTTTTAGTTATTATATTTATTTCCCATCCTGTTAATTGAGAGGCTAATTTTACATTTTGACCATGTTTACCTATTGCTTTAGCTAAATTGTTTTCTTCAACTGATACATTAATTATATTTTTGTTTTTTATAGTGTTTATTGATAATATTTTTGCTGGAGCCATGGCATTTATTACAAATTTTTCAGGTTTTTTATCCCATAATATTATATCTATTTTTTCTCCGAATAATTCATTGGAAACTGCTTGTATTCTAGATCCTCTAATACCTATACATGCTCCTATTGGATCTATTCTTTTATCTTTAGTTTTTACTGCTATTTTTGATCTTAAACCTGGTTCTCTTGCAATAGACATTATTTGTATAATTTGTTCATTTATTTCAGGAATTTCTATTTTCAATAATTCTATAAGCATTTCTGTTTTAGATCTACTTAATAATATTTGATATTTGTTGTTGTTTCTTTTTATTTTATATAAAATACTTTTTATTTTATCTCCTAGTTTGAATTTTTCTTTATATATGATATTTTTTTTATTAATTAATGCTTCTGTATTATATCCTATATCTATAATTAAATTTTCTTTGTTTATTTTTTTAATTGTTCCATTTATAATGTATCCTATCTTTTTTTTTAATTTTTCTAATATCATTAATTTTTTTGCTTCTCTCATTTTTTGTACAATAACTTGTTTTGCTGTTTGTGTGGTTATTCTATCAAATATTATAGATTTTATTTTATATTCAATAAAATCACCTAATTTTATGTTTTTGTATTTATAATTAGCAGCGTCTAAAGTTATTTCTTTAGTTGGTTTTTTTACTTTTTTTACTACCATCCATCTTCTATATGTATAGAAACATCCGTTATTTCTGTTTATACTTACTCTAACATCTATTTCTTGTTCGTATTTTTTTTTTGTAGCAGTTTCTAATGCACTTTCTAGAGCTTCAAATATTTTTTCTCTTGGTAAAGATTTTTCATTAGATACAGTTTCTGCTACTGTTAAAATTTTTTTATTCATCCTAGTATTCCTCAATTTAAAATGTTTTAAAAAATAAGGTACTAAGTTATATAAATAATTTTTAAAATTTTTTTATTTTATTTATATAATTTGTAAATTGTTTATTTTTTATATATACATAAAATGTATATTTTAGATATAAGATATTTATTAAGTATTATTTATTAAAAAATTTTTAAATTAAATCTTTTATTATTGTAAGTTTGTATTTTAGTTTAATTATATATGAGACATACATAAATATGAATTATTTTTAAGTTTATATGTTAATTGATAATATGATGTTTTTTAATACCGAGAACGGGATTCGAACCCGTATTTTCTTAATAAGAAGCTACCACCTCAAGGTAGTGTGTTTACCTTTTTCACCATCTCGGTATGAATTATTTATTATTCAGTTTTTTAAAAAAGATTATATTTATTAAATTTATTTAAATGAATGTTATTTATCATATTTAATATTAGTACTGTTAAGTATAATAGTATTGCTAATATAGTTATAGTATAGTTTAATTTTTTTTTTAAATATTTTGGAGTCATGATAGTACAATGGTTGTTATTTAAGTTTATTTCTGACTCTATAATATTATTTTTGCTTGGATTGATTGTAATGAGTGTTATTAGTAGAATTGAAATTATACATAAAATTAAAGAAAATAATTCATACATGTGATTTATTACCTTTTAATATTGGATTTATTTTTTATAAAAGATATTTTTTTAATTTTTAGAAATTTTATTTCTAGACATGATATTATTTATTTTTTTTGAACTTAAAGTTTCATATTTAATTAGTTCATTTTTCATGTCATGTAATATATTTATATTGTTTAGTAGTATAGATTGAGCTCTTTTATAATTTTTATCTATTATTTTTTTAATTTCTTTATCTATTATTTTTGCAGTGTGTTCTGATATATAATTATTTTTTGATATTGATGTATTTATAAATATATCTTCGTTGTTTGTTTTGTATAAAAGAGGTCCTACTTTATTAGAAAAACCCCATTGGGTCACCATATTTTCAGCTATAGTTGTAGCTATTTTTATGTCATTTGTTGCACCGGTGGATATATTTTCTTTTCCGTATATTATTTCTTCAGCTAATCTACCACCGTATAGAGTAGATATTTTACTTTCTAGTTTTTTTTTACTTATATTTAAATAATCTTTTTCAGGTAAGAAAAAGGTTAGTCCTAAAGATTTTCCTCTTGGTATTATAGTAACTTTATGTACCGGATCATGTTCTGGTACTAAATATCCTACTATAGTATGTCCAGCTTCATGATATGCAGTGATTTCTTTTTCTGAATTACTCATAATTAGAGATTTTCTTTCTGTTCCCATGGTTATTTTATCTCTAGCTTGTTCTAGTTCTTTCATGGATATATTTTCTAGATTTTTTTTAGCTGCATATAATGCTGCTTCATTAATTAAATTTGCTAAATCTGCTCCTGAAAATCCTGGAGTACTTTTTGCTATTATTTTAAGGTCTACATTTTTGTGTAGTGGTTTTTTTTTAATATGTATTTTAATGATTTCTTCTCTTCCTTTTATATCTGGTAAATCTACTATTACTTGTCTATCAAATCTTCCTGGTCTTAGTAGTGCTGGATCCAGTATATCAGGTCTATTTGTAGCTGCTATAATGATAATGTTTTGGTTGCTGTTAAATCCATCCATTTCTACTAACATTTGATTTAATGTTTGTTCTCTTTCTTCATGTCCTCCTCCTATTCCTGCGTTTCTTTTTCTTCCTACAGCATCTATTTCATCAATAAAAATTATACATGGTGCTGTTTTTTTAGCTTGTTCAAACATATTTCTTACTCTTGAAGCACCTACTCCTACGAACATTTCCACGAAATCTGATCCTGAAATAGTATAAAATGGTACTTTAGCTTCACCTGATATTGCTTTAGCAAGTAATGTTTTACCTGTTCCTGGTGGTCCTATCATTAAAATACCTTTGGGTATTTTTCCTCCTAATTTGTTAAATTTTTCAGGTGTTTTTAAAAATTCAACTACTTCACTTACTTCTTCTTTTGCTTCATCACATCCAGCTATATCTTTAAATGTTATTTTATTTTCAGTTTTGTCAGACATTTTTGCTTTATTTTTTCCTAAAAAGAAAGATCCTTGTCCTCCTCCTGATTGTAGTTGTTTTATAAAGAATAGCCATATAGATATTAATAATATCATGGGAAACCATGAGATAAATAGTGATAGCATTAAATTACTTTGATTTGCAGGCATGCTTATAATTTTTATATTTTTATTTTCTAATTTATCAATTAATGATGAATCATTTATAGGCATGTATGTTTTATATTTTTTATTATTTATTTGTATAACATCTATTTTTTTACCAATTATTTTAACTTCTTTTACTTTATTATTTTTTATATCTTGTAAAAAATTAGAATAATTTGTTCTAACATTGTATTGTTTTTGTTCTATATTTTGAAATGTAGATGTTAATATTATTATTATAGTTAACCAAATAATGAAATTTTTTAGCATATTATTAAAATATAATTATATTTAGTTAGATGCAGTTTGTTTATATATATTTAATTTTTTTTAATTAATATTTATTTTTTTTGTATCCTATTGCTATTATATATATTTCTTTTGAGAAAGTATAAGATGATTTTGGTTTTCTAATTTTAATTGTTTTAAATAAAGGTTTAATTTTTTTAGTTATTTTAGTAAAATTTAATCCTAAGAATGTTTTAATAACAAAATTTCCATTTAAGTGTAATTTTTTTTTACATAGATAGATTATTTTTTTAAATATTTTCATATATTTAATGTTATCTATTTCTTTTATACCTGTTAAGTTAGGTGATATGTCTGATAAAATTACTTGTATATTATGATATTTAGTTTTTTTAAGTATTTTTTTAATTGTTTTTTTTTGACATATATTTCCTTGGGTGAAATTTATATATTTTATTTTTTTCATAGGTAATAAATCACAACTAAATATTTTGTTTTTTTTTTTAATTATTTTTGCTATAAATTGTGACCATCCACCTGGGTATGATCCTAGTTCTATAATATTGTCGTTTTTTTTGATAATTTTATCTTGTTTTTGTATTTCTTCTAATTTAAACCATGATCTTGATCTTATATTGAATTTTTTTGCTTGTTTTATGTATTTGTCGTTTAAATGTATTTTTAACCATTTTTTTTTGATCATTATTTATATATTTTTGTGTATAAATTTATAAATATTTGGTTTAAATGATGTTTGTGAAAAAATTAATATTTAATGTTAGTTATTTAATGTAATTTTATTCGATGTTTATTATTTTGTATTTTATATTTCCTTTTGGAGTTTTTATTTTAGTGATATCGTTTATTTTTTTTCCAATTAATCCTCTTGCTAAAGGACAACTTATAGAAATTAGTTTTTTTTTAATATTTGATTCGTCATCTCCTACAATACAGTATTTTGAGATATTTTTATTGTTTAAATTTAATATGGTAATTGTGGATCCAAATGTTATTTGTTTTTTTTTATTTATTTTTGATATATCTATTATTAAGGCATGTATTAATTTATTTTCTATATCTCTTATTTTTTTTTCACATAATATTTGTTCTTCTTTTGCTGCATGATATTCTGCATTTTCTTTTAAATCCCCAAATTTTCTTGCTTCTGATATAGAATTTGTTATTTGTTTTCTTTTTTTATTTTTTAAATTTTCTAGTTTTTTGCGTAATTTTTTTTCACCTTCTATGGTCATAGGTACATGTTTCATGTGTATTGTCCTTTTTATTTATACAATTTTTATATTAGTGAGTAATTATTTGTTTTTTTTTTAAAATTTATTTTTTTGATTAATTTTAGTTAAGTATTGGTGAAGTTTTTTTTTAAGTTTTTTTACATTGGATTTTTTTGTTATAGAAATTATGTAATGTTTTGTCCATTTTAATTTTTTTTTCCAGTGATTTATTTTTTTTTTTATATTTATTTTTGAGTATAAATTTAAGTCTAGTTTATTGAAAATAATCCAATGTTTTTTTTTATAAAATGTGTTTTTATAATTATATAATTCATATAATATTGTTTTTATGTTATGAAAAATATTGTGTATATTTTCATTTAATTCTACAACATGAAGAATTATTTTACATTTTTTGTAATTAATGAATTTAAGGAATTTTAAATGTGAAGTTTTTTTTTTTTTTTTTTTAATAATATTTGGTATGTCTATGATTTTGTAATTTGTTTTTTTTTTTTTATATACAAGAATACCAATGTTAGGGTATAGTGTAGTGAAGGGATAATTATTAATTTTAGGTTTTGAGTTTGATAATATTTTTAATAAGCTGGATTTTCCTGTATTTGGTAATCCTATGATAATTATATCTATATAGTATGTTAATATTATTTTGATTTTTGTTTTTTCTCCTTTTTTTCCTTTAGTGTATTGTTTGGGTGTTCTGTTTATTGATGATTTAAATTTGTTGTTTCCTATACCATGTTTTCCTCCTTTGCAGATCAAATAAGTTTCTTTTTCTTTTTTTAATTGACATATTAATTTGTTATTTTTTTGATTTTTTATTATGGATCCTATTGGTACATTTAGATATTTATTTTTTCCGTTTTTTCCTGTGCAATTTTTTTTTTGTCCTTTTTTTCCATTTTCTGCTATTATTTTTTCTTTGTATCTGAAATGGTTTAAATTGTCTATGTTTTTATTTGCTATTATATATATATTGCCTCCATTTCCTCCATTTCCTCCATCTGGACCTCCTTTATAATTAAATTTGTTTCTGTAAAAACTGATATGTCCATCTCCTCCATTTCCTGATATTAATGTTAGTTTTGTTGTATGTATATATTTTTTTGTGTTTTTAATTTTTTTTTTCAATTTTTGATTAATTAATTATATTAATGTAAATTTTTTTTTTTATTCCTTTATTTTTAAATTCAACGATTCCTTTTTTTATTGCATATAAAGTATGATCTTTTCCGCATTTTACATTTATTCCTGCATGGAATTTTGTTCCTCTTTGTTTAACTATTATGTTTCCGATATTTACAAATTCACCCCCGAAATGTTTTATTCCTAATCTTTTAGAATGAGAATCTCTTCCATTTCTACTTGATCCACCAGCTTTTTTATGTGCCATTTGTTGTTTCCTTTTTAGATATTGATATAATTTTTATTATGGTTAATTTTTGTCTGTGTCCTTGTGTTTTAGTATAATTTTTTCTTCTTTTGAATTTTATTATTTTTATTTTTTTGTTTTTTGTGTGTGATATAATTTTGGCTTTTATTTCAAATAAGTTTAAATGTTTTTTTTTAAAAAAGATAACTTTTTTATTAAAGATGGTAATTATTTTTTTTAATTTAATGTTTTGACCAATTGGTTTATTTATTTTTTCTATTGTAATTTCTTCCCCTTTTTTTATTTTGTATTGTTTTCCACCATTTGAAATTATTGCATACATATATTGTCCTTTTTTAAAGAAATAAAATATTTTTTATATTATTATGATAGTTAAATGTGTTTATATTGTAATAGTTAATTTAATTTATTTAATTTTTTGTATATTAATAAATATGTTTAAATTATTTTAAATAATTTAATTTATTGTTTTTATTTTTTTGGATTATTTAAACTAAAAATAGTTTATGTGTTAATTTTATATGTAAATTTATTGTAATGTTTGTTTATTTTTATTATATATAAAAGATATAATTAGTATTAATTTATAAGTATTTTATATATAAGTCAATTTTATTTTATAAAAAGATAATTTTTTGGTAATGATTGATTTTTTTTGAAATTTTATAGTTTATATAGTGAGTAGGTAATATAATATATGATATTTAAAAGAATTTGGGGTATTTTTTCTAATGATTTATCTATTGATTTAGGCACTGCTAATACTTTAATTTATGTTAAAGATCAAGGTATTATATTAAATGAACCTTCTATTGTTGCTGTTAGGCAGGAAAAAATAGGTTTTTCAGAAAGTGTTGTAGCTGTTGGTCATCATGCCAAACAAATGTTGGGTCGTACTCCTGGTAATATAATGACAATTAGGCCTATGAAAAATGGAGTTATAGATGATTTTTTTATAACTGAAAAAATGTTACAATATTTTATAAAATTAATTTATAAAGATAGTTTTTTTTTCAAACCTAGTCCTAGAGTGTTAGTATGTGTTCCTGTTGGAGCTACTCAAGTAGAAAGAAGAGCTATTAAAGAATCTATTTTTGGTGTTGGTGCTAGCAAAGTTTATTTGATTGAAGAACCTATTGCTGCTGCTATAGGTGCAGGTTTACCTGTTTCTGAGGCAACAGGTTCTATGGTAATAGATATTGGTGGTGGAACTACTGAAATAGCAGTTATTTCTTTAAATGGTGTAGTTTATTCTTCTTCAATTAAAATGGGTGGTGATAAATTTAATGAATATATTATTAATTATATAAAACGTAATTATGGATCTTTAATAGGTGAAGTTACTGCTGAAAGGATTAAACATGAAATAGGATCAGCTTATCCTAGTTCTTTTATTTCTGAAATAGAAGTTAGAGGTAGAAATATAGTTGAAGGTATACCGAGAAGTTTTGTTTTGAATTCTAATGAGATTTTAGAATCTATACAGGAACCTTTGAATGGTATTGTTAGTTCTGTTATTCAAGCTTTAGAACAATGTCCTCCGGAATTATCTTCTGATATTTCTGAAAGAGGTATTATGTTAACAGGTGGTGGTGCTTTATTAAAAAATATAGATAGACTTTTAATAGAAGAAACAAGTATACCAGTTATTATAGCTGATGATCCTTTAACTTGTGTTGTAAGAGGTGGAGGTAGAGCATTAGAAATGATAGATATTCATTGTGGTGAGTTGTTTGTGGAAGAATAATTTTTTTGTTTTATATTTTTATGAAATTTATAAAGAAACAGAGATGGTTTTTTTGTTTTTTGTTAAAGAAATTTTGTTTGTTGTTTTTTTTGTTGTTTTTATTTTTTAAAAGTAGTTTAATTTCTAATGTTAAATATTATTTAAATAATTTAAATTTTTTTTTTAGTAACAGAAAACATGATTTTTCATTTTTGTTTAAACAAAATGGTGTTTATTTAAGTCCTTTTATTAATAAAGTTTATAGAGATAATTTGTCTTTGAAGAAAAAGATATATATTATTCGTATGAAATTATTGTTTTTGAATAGATTAATTTATCAAAATAATATTTATCGTAAATTTTTATTTTTACCTGTTAATAAATTAAGTGATTATGTTCTTGTTAAAGTAATTTCTTCTGGTTTGTTTAATAGAGATCATGTTTATATTGATAAAGGTTCAGTTGATAAAGTTTCTTTAGGTAAATTATTATTTAATTATGATGGTTTAGTTGGTCATATTGTATTGGTAAAAAACAATGTTAGTAAAGTTAAATTAATTTGTAGCTTAAATAATGTTTTATTAGTTAAGATTTTAAGGAATGGTATTAGTTTTTTAATGTCAGGTAATGGTTGTTCTAATAGTATGAGTATTAATGATTTACCTTTAAATTTAGATATAAAGATAGGTGATATTATTGTTACTTATGATATTAATTCTTTTTATCCTTTTGGTTATCCTGTGGCTATGGTTAATAATATTTATTGGGATGAATCATGTTTATGTAAAGTAGTAACAGTTAAGTCGTTTGTTAAGTTTGATAGTTTAAATTATTTGGTAATGTTTAATTAATGAATGTTGTTTGATTGTTTTGTTTTTAAATGTTTTGTATTTTTTTAGTATAAAAAATATCATATATTTATATATGTAAGTTTTTTTCAATTTTAGTGATAAGTTATATTTTATTGAAAAGGAGGTTTTATGAATTTTAATGTTATCTGTGAAAATATATTAAATAAAAATGGTATAACTAAAAGTTTTTTGTTTAATATTTTAGAAGATTTGTCTTTTAAAAAAATAAATTATGGTGATATTTATTTTCAAGATTGTAGTTGTGAAACGTGGTTGTTAGAGAATAGAGAAATAAAATTTAATGTTTTTAATAATATTAAAGGTGTTAGTTTGAGGGTTGTTTTTTTAGACAAAACTATTTTTTCTTGTTCAAATGAAATTAATGTTAATTCTATATTGAGTTTAGTTGATGTAACTAAAAGTAGTTTATTTTTTTCAGGTAATGGTGGTTGTAATTGTAAATTATTGAGTAATGTTATTTCTAATAATTTTTATGGTTCAGTAGTTTCTGTAAATAATTTATTAGTTAAAGAAAAGGTTGATTTATTATTTTATTTAGATAATTTTATTAGAAAAATTGATAATCGTATTAATTATGTATCTGTTGAGTTATTTAATAACTATGAATTTGTTTTAGTTGTTTCTACAGATGGTATGTTTATAGGTGATATAAGACCTTTAGTTAAGTTATTAATTAAAGTTCAGGTGGAAAAAGATGGATGTAGAGAGTTTGGTTATAGTGGTGGTGGAGGTCGTTATTCTTTTGATGATTTAATGAAGAAACGAATGTTAAATAATCCTATTGTTGAATATTGGGCAAATGAAGCAGTAAGGGTAGCTGTTAATAATTTAGGTGCTATTTGTCCATATTTTGGTAATGTTCCTGTTGTTTTAGGTTCTGGATCTCCTGGTATATTATTACATGAAGCGGTTGGGCATGGTTTGGAAGGAGATTTTAATCGTAAAGGTGTTTCTTGTTTTAAAGACAGTATAGGTTGTAAGGTTGCTTCTGATTTATGTACCGTTATTGATAACGGCACTATTATTGGTAATAGAGGAACATTGAATATAGATGATGAAGGTGTATTTACTAAAAAAAATATATTGATAGAAAATGGTATTTTAAGATCTTATATGTTTGATAAATTAAATGCTAATTTGATGGGTGTAGTTTCTACTGGTAATTCTAGAAGGGAATCTTATTTATCTTTACCTATTCCTAGAATGACTAGTACTTATTTGTTATCAGGTAATGATACTTTAAATGATATGATAAGTAGTATTGATTATGGTTTATATATTGTATCTTTAGGTAGTGGACAAGTTGATATTATTTCTGGTAAATTTGTTTTTACTATTTCAGAAGCTTATGTTATTAAAAGTGGAAAAATAAAAAATTCTGTTAAAGGAGTTACTTTGATAGGTACTGGTATAGATGTTATGAATAAAATTAGTATGGTAGGAAATGATTTAAAGTTTGATGATGGATTAGGAACATGTTGTAAAGATGGTCAAAGTATTCCAGTTAGTGTTGGTCAACCTAGTATAAAAATAGATTCTATGATAGTTGGTGGTATAGATTAATTTTTTGATTATTTTTATTTTTTAATATAAATATAGGATTAAATTTATGGTTAATAGTTTTTTTAAAAAGAAAAAGTTTGTTTCTAATTGGTATTTATTTGATGCTAAAGATAAAATTTTAGGTAGATTATCTACAAAAGTAGTTTTTTATTTAAGTGGTAAAAATAAATTTGAGTATTATCCTTATTTAAATATTGGTGATTATGTTATAATCATAAATTCTGATAAAATTTTAGTTACTGGTAATAAATTTAAAAAAAAAAAATATCATTATCATAGCGGTTATATTGGTGGTATAAAATCTTTTACGTTTGAGGATATGTTAATTAAAGATTCTCGACGTATTATTAGACAATCTATTAAAGGTATGTTGCCTAAAAATCGTTTAGCTCGTTTAATGTTAAAGAGATTAAAAATTTATTCTAATAATTATCATATACATAATGTTCATAAACCTGTTTTAGTTGATATTTAATGTGGTTTGTAAAATGAAAAATTATATATATAGTACTGGTAGACGAAAAACTTCTTCTGCTAGGGTTTTTATATATTCTGGCGAAGGAAAAGTGTTTGTAAATAAATTAAAATTTGAAAAATATTTTGTTTCAGAGATGAATAGATTAATAGTGTTGAAACCGTTTAAAATTGTAGGTGATGTTGTTTTAAAAGATATAGATATTTATGTTACTGTGTCTGGTGGAGGTATTTGTGGTCAAGCTTCTGCTATATGTCATGGTATTAGCAGATCTTTGATAAAGTATAATAATGATTTTTCTTTTTTATTAAAATCAAATGGTTTAATAACACGTGATTCTAGAAAAGTGGAAAGGAAAAAATTTGGTTTCAAAAAATCTCGTCGTAAACCTCAGTTTTCGAAACGTTAATTTTTAATTGTTACAAGTTTATGTATGGTATTTGATAAATTTTCACCGATCATGAAACAATATTTGAGTATTAAAAGTAAATATTCGAATTTTTTTTTGTTTTATCAAATAGGTGATTTTTATGAACTTTTTTATGATGATGCAAGGAAGATATCTGTTTTATTAAATTTAACTTTAACTAATAAAAATTTTGTAAAGCATGAGAATGTTCCTATGGCTGGTGTACCAGTTAATTCAGTTGATTATTATGTATTAAAATTAATTAATTTAGGTGAATCTGTAGTAATTTGTGATCAAGTTAATAATTTTGTTATTAATAATTGTGTAAAAAAGAAGTTAATAGATAGAAAAGTTGTACGTATAATAACTCCTGGTACAATAAGTGATGATATTTATTTAAAGGAACATAATGATAATGTTATTTCTTCTGTTTGGTCAAGAGGTAAAGAAGATGTTTATGGTTATTCTGTATTAGATGTTATTTCTGGCAGATTTTGTGTTTATGAGTTAAAAAATTTGCATGAATTAAAAACTGAATTATTACGTACTAATCCTGTTGAAATACTTTATCCTGATAATTTTTTTAGGCTTGATGTTTTTAAAAAGTTTAATTGTATAAAATCTTTTTCTGTATGTGAGTTTGGATTCAAAAAAACTTATTCTTTTTTGTTGAATCATTTTAAAATTTTAGATCTTTGTTGTTTTGGTATAAATGTAAATCATTTAGGTATTAGACCTGCTGGTTTTTTATTAGATTATGTTAAGCATACTCAATTTATTGATTTATCTCATATAAATAGAATAGAGTTAAGTGATTCTAATAATAGTATATTTATGGATTATTCAACTATTAAAAATTTAGAGCTTGTTGATTCTTTGTTTGGTGTTAATAAAAATACTTTATTTTATGTGTTAAATAATACTCTTACTCCAATGGGTTGTCGTATGTTAAAGAGATGGATTTTGTCTCCATTAAATGATTTATTTGAGATAAATAGACGTCATAATATAATGGATATTATTAGTTCTGATGTTTATAATATTAGAGATATATTATGTGGAATAGGAGATTTAGAAAGAATTTTAGGTAGAATTGTGTTAAAGAATGTTAAGGTAAAGGATTTAATTAATTTTAAGAATTATCTTAAGTTGGTAGTTAAGTTGACTTTTTATTTAAAGAAAAAATCTAGTTTGTATATTTTTGATTATATATTATCTAATGTAGGTGTTTTTAATGTCATAATTGATTTAATCAATGAATCTATTAAGGTTGATGTTGGTGATATGGATGTTAATGGTTTAGATAGTTTTATATTGGATGGTTATAGTGTTGTTTTAGATAATTTACGTAAGTTAATTATTGATAGTCAATTAAATTTAAGTTTTATTGAAGAAAAAGAGAAAAAACTTACTGGTATAAAAAGTTTATGTTTAAAATATAATAAAATTCATGGTTATTATTTACAGATTAGACGAAGTGATGTTGATTTAATTCCTGATTATTATATATGTTATAGAAGTTTAAAAAATCATATTAGATATACTATACCTGAGTTAAATAAGTATGAAAGTGAGTTGATTAATTTAAAACGAAAATTATTTTCTGTAGAGAAAAATATATTAAATAATATATTAGATAACATTATATTAAATGTAGATATTTTAAAAAATGTTTTTGATTATATATCGCAATTAGATGTTTTGTCTAGTTTTGTTGATAGATCTATTAATTTAAATTATAAAAAACCAGTTTTTGTTTCTACTTCTATAATTAATATAATTAATGGTAGACATCCTGTGTTAGAAAATAATTTAGATCTTGATTTTGTTTGTAATGATTTATTTTTGGATGAAAATGTTAGGTTATTGCTTATAACTGGTCCTAATATGGCTGGAAAGAGTACTTATATGAGGCAGGTAGCTTTAATATGTGTTATGGCTTATATAGGTTGTTATGTTCCTGCGGACAGTGCTACTATAGGTCCTATAGATAAAATATTAACTAGAATTGGTTTTACTGATGATATAGTTTCTGGAAAATCTACTTTTATGATTGAAATGATGGATATAGCTAACATAATTCATCTTTCTTCTAAAGATAGTTTAGTTTTGATTGATGAGATGGGTAGAGGAACTTCTATTAATGATGGAATATCTTTGGCTTGGGCTTGTTTAGAGTATATATCTACTATAGTTAAATCATTTACTTTGTTTTCTACTCATTATTTAGAGTTAACTAAAATGAAATGTTTTGTTTTAGGTATAGAAAATGTTTATTTTGATTATATATATGTGAATAAAAAATTAATTTTGTTATATAAATTAAAAAAAGGTGTGTGTAATAAAAGTTATGGTTTAAATGTAGCATATAAGTCAGGTATACCAAAATCTATTATAGATATAGCTTTTAAAAAGTTGAAAGAATTAAATTTTATGTATAAATGTTTTAATTATTGTTTAAAAAATGATGATTATTTATATTTATGTAATAGGTATAAAATTTTAATTGATAAAATTAATTTTATTAATAAGAATTTATCTATTTTAGAATTGATTGATGAATTAAAGATTTTGAAAAAATTTGTTAATGGAAATTATATATTTGGTGAAAATTTAATAAATAAAAAAGGTCTTAAATAATGCGTCATTATGAAATAATTTTTTTGATTACTCCTAATGAGAGTGTTAATGTGGTTAATATAATTAATTATTATTCTGAAATTATTTTTTCTGATTATGGTAAAATACACAGGTTAGAAAATTGGGGTTTAAAATATTTAGCATATAATATAAATAATTTATGTAAAGCTTATTATATATTAATGAATGTTGAAATAAATTGTAGTTTGGTTAATAAATTAGAGAAGAGTTTTAATATGGATGATAAAGTGATTAGATTTCTTATAATAAGGAGGAAAAAAATAGAGAGTTTTTCTTCTGTTATGATGTTAAATAAAAATGATAATGTTGTTGTTGAAAGATAAAATTTAAAATATATTTATATTTTAGTATAGTTTTTGTGTTTTAAAGGAGGTTTTTATGTATTTTTTTTCTAGAAGAAAAAAATGTTGTTATTTTTCTTCTAAAAATATTAAAGAGATAGATTATAAAAATATTGATATTTTAAAAAATTATATTACTGAGTGTAATAAAATTATACCAGGAAGAATTACTGGTATTTCATCTAAATATCAAAGAAAATTATCTTTAGCTATAAAAAGAGCTAGATATTTAGCTTTAATTCCGTATACTGATTTACATTAGTAATATATTTATTATTTATATTTATGAAAGTAATTATTTTAAAAAAATCTTTTTTAGGTGATATTGGTAGTGTTTTAGATGTTAAATCAGGTTATGCAAGGAATTATCTTGTTCCTTATGGTGAAGCTATATATGCTACTGAAGATAATGTTAATAATTTTAATAAAAAAGAATTATATGTTGTAGATGAATTGAAATTAAAGAATAAAGAATATGAAAAATTATCTAAGAAGATATTTTGTTTATCTCCTTTAGTGGTAAAATCTAGATGTAGAAAAAATGGTAAGTTGTTTGGTTCTATTAATGTAGTGAGTATATGTAAAATATTTTCTGAGAAATTAGGTTTTAATGTACCTAAAAGGTGTATTACTTTGTCTAGTAAGTGTTTTAAGTATTTAGGTGTGTATGATTTAAAGATAATTATAAATAAGGTTAATGTAATTGATTTTGTTTTAAAGATATTACCGCTAAATGTATGATATATTAAGTGAATATTTTTTATTTTTTTGTATTATATAAATTTTAATGTATTTTTGGTTATTTTTTGTTTTTTGTTTTTTTGTTTGTTTATGTTTATTATTATTTTTTATTTTTGAAGAAAATTTGATTTATTTTTTTTTATTGATATAATTGTAATTTGTAGTATATTTAATTATATTTTTTGTTATTTTTTTTGTTTGTTCTTTAAAAAATTATATTTATGTGGATGCTTACAGTAATTTTATATCTATTAGGAATTTAGAATTTTTTTTAGATTCTGAATGTTTTGTAATTATTTTATTTTTATAAAATAATTTATAGTTTTAATTATAAGAGTTTGATCATGGCTCAGATTGAACGCTGGCGGCAAGCTTAACACATGCAAGTTGAACGGCAACATGAAAAGTTTACTTTTTGATGGCGAGTAGCGAACGGGTGAGTAATGTTTAGGAATCTACCTTTAGAAGGGGGATAACTATTGGAAACGATAGCTAATACCGCATAATGTTGTTATTTTTATAACAATTAAAGTGGGGGATCTTTAATAAGACCTCATGTCTTTAGATGAGCTTAAATAGGATTAGCTAGTAGGTAAGGTAATGGCTTACCTAGGTTACGATCCTTAGCTGGTCTGAGAGGATGAACAGCCACACTGGAATTGAGATACGGTCCAGACTCCTACGGGAGGCAGCAGTGGGGAATATTGCACAATGAGGGAAACCTTGATGCAGCTATGCCGCGTGTATGAAGAAGGCCTTAGGGTTGTAAAGTACTTTCAGTAGGGAAGAAGATATAGATATTAATATTATTTGTGTTTGACGTTACTTACAAAAGAAGCATCGGCTAACTCCGTGCCAGCAGCCGCGGTAATACGGAGGATGCTAGCGTTAATCGGAATTACTGGGCGTAAAGAGCATGTAGGTGGTTTATTGTGTCAAATGTGAAATGTTTGAGCTTAACTTAAAAATTGTGTTTGAAACTGATAAACTAGAGTTTCGTAGAGGGAGGTGGAATTCCAGGTGTAGCGGTGAAATGCGTAGATATCTGGAGGAATATCAGTGGCGAAGGCGGCCTCCTAGACGGATACTGACACTTAAGTGCGAAAGCATGGGGAGCAAACAGGATTAGATACCCTGGTAGTCCATGCTGTAAACGATGTCGACTTGAAGGTTGTAGTTTTTTTTATATGGCTTTCGTAGCTAACGCGTTAAGTTGACCGCCTGGGGAGTACGACCGCAAGGTTAAAACTCAAATGAATTGACGGGGGCCCGCACAAGCGGTGGAGCATGTGGTTTAATTCGATGCAACGCGAAGAACCTTACCTGGTCTTGACATCCAGCGAATTTTGCAGAAATGTGAAAGTGCCTTTGGGAGCGCTGAGACAGGTGCTGCATGGCTGTCGTCAGCTCGTGTTGTGAAATGTTGGGTTAAGTCCTATAACGAGCGCAACCCTTTTCCTTTGTTGCCATCAGGTAAAGCTGGGAACTCAAAGGATACTGCTAGTGATAAATTAGAGGAAGGTGGGGACGACGTCAAGTCATCATGGCCCTTACGACCAGGGCTACACACGTGCTACAATGGCGTATACAAAGGGTAGCAATCCTGTAAAGGTGAGCAGATCTCATCAAAGTACGTCTTAATTCGGATTGAAGTCTGCAACTCGACTTCATGAAGTCGGAATCGCTAGTAATCGTGGATCAGAATGCCACGGTGAATACGTTCCCGGGCCTTGTACACACCGCCCGTCACACCATGGGAGTGTGTTGCAAAAGAAGTAAGATGTTTAACCCTTTTGGGAGGGCATTTACCACTTTGTGATTCATGACTGGGGTGAAGTCGTAACAAGGTAACCGTAGGGGAACCTGCGGTTGGATCACCTCCTTAATTTAAAGATATATTTTCTGTAAGTATTCACATAATTTTTTTAAGTTTTAAGATTTGATGTGTTATATTGATTATTATTGGTCCTCTTCGTCTAGAGGTCCAGGACATCGCTCTTTCACGGCGGCAACAGGGGTTCGAATCCCCTAGGGGATGTTGAAAATTTTTATGTTAGTTCTTTGAAAATTGAATTTTTAAAACATTTTTAGGTTGTAAAGTTAGGTAATTAAGCGTATATGGTGGATGCCTTGGCAACCAGAGGCTATGAAGGACGTGCTAATCTGCGAAAAGTATCGATAAGCTGATAAGAAGCGTTATAATCGGTGATTTCCGAATGGGGTAACCTAATATAGGTAAATACTATATTATTGTTGATTGAATAAATAGATTAACAAAGCAAACCAAGAGAATTGAAACATCTAAGTATCTTGAGGAAAATAAATCAATTGAGATTCCCTTAGTAGTGGCGAGCGAAAAGGGAAAAGCCCAGAGTTATGTTTATATTTATTTATATTAATAGAATAATTTGGAAAAATTAACGATACAAGGTGATAGTCCTGTATATGAAAATATATTTATTTATTTACTCGATGAGTAGAGCGAGACACGTGTAATCTTGTTTGAATTTAGGGGGACCATCCTCTAAGGCTAAATACTACTGGTTGACCGATAGTGAACTAGTACCGTGAGGGAAAGGTGAAAAGAACCCCGGCTAGGGGAGTGAAATAGAACCTGAAACCGTATACGTATAAGCAGTAGGAGCATTTTCATTTTTAAAATGTGACTGCGTACCTTTTGCATAATGGGTCAGCGAGTTATATTTTGTAGCAAGGTTAACTTATTAGAAATAAGGGAGCCGTAGGGAAACCGAGTCTTTATAGGGCGTTAGTTGCAAGATATAGACCCGAAACCTGGTGATCTAACCATGAGCAAGTTGAAGATTAGGTAAAACTGATTGGAGGACTGAACTGACTGATGTTGAAAAATCAGCGGATGACTTGTGGTTAGGGGTGAAAGGCCAATCAAACCAGGAGATAGCTGGTTCTCCCCGAAAACTATTTAGGTAGTGCCTTATGAATTTATCTTCTGGGGTAGAGCACTGTTTCAGTTAGGGGATTTTTCCGAATCTACCAATCTGATGCAAACTCCGAATACGGAAGAATATTATCATAGGAGACACACATTGGGTGATAAGGTCCAGTGTGGAAAGGGAAACAGCCCAGATCGCAAGCTAAGGTCCCTAAATTATAATTAAGTGGGAAACGATGTGAAAAGACATAGACAGCCAGGATGTTGGCTTAGAAGCAGCCATCATTTAAAGAAAGCGTAATAGCTCACTGGTTTAGTTATTTTGCGCGGAAGATTTAACGGGGCTCAAATTATATACCGAAGCTGCGGCAATAATTTTTTTATTATTGGGTAGGGGAGCGTTCTGTAAGCCTGTGAAGATGTATTGTAAGATATATTGGAGGTATCAGAAGTGCGAATGCTGACATAAGTAACGATAAAATAGGTGAAAAACCTATTCGCCGAAAAACTAAGGTTTCCTGTTCAACGTTAATCGGAGCAGGGTAAGTCGGGTCCTAAGGCGAGGCTGAAAAGCGTAGTCGATGGTAAACAGGTTAATATTCCTGTACTTGTTATTATTGCGATGGAGTAACAGAATGGGTTAGGTTATCTAGGTGTTGGATATTCCTAGTTTAAGTGTGTAGATAAATATTTAGGCAAATCCGAATATTACAGTATCGAGACATGATGATTAGATTTGAAAAAATCGAAGTAATTGATACCTGTTTTCAAGAAAAACTTCTAAGCTCAAGATAATATCAATTCGTACTATAAACCGACACAGGTGGTTAGGTAGAGTATACTAAGGCGCTTGAGAGAACTCGGGTAAAGGAACTAGGCAAAATAGTGTCGTAACTTCGGGAGAAGGCACGCTGATATTAAGTGAAAGAATTTACTTTTTTAGCTGAAATCAGTCTAAGATAATGGCTGGCTGCAACTGTTTATTAAAAACACAGCACTGTGCAAACACGCAAGTGGAAGTATACGGTGTGATGCCTGCTCGGTGCCGGAAGGTTAATTGAGAAGGTTAAAATTTATATTTGAAGCTTTTGATTGAAGCCCCGGTAAACGGCGGCCGTAACTATAACGGTCCTAAGGTAGCGAAATTCCTTGTCGGGTAAGTTCCGACCTGCACGAATGGCATAATGATGGCCAGACTGTCTCTACCCGAGACTCAGTGAAATTGAAATTGCTGTGAAGATGCAGTGTACCTGCGGCAAGACGGAAAGACCCCGTGAACCTTTACTATAACTTGATATTGAATATTGATGGTTGATGTGTAGGATAGGTGGGAAACTATGAAGTGAAAACGCAAGTTTTTATGGAGTTGACCTTGAAATACCACCCTTTAATTTTTAGTGTTCTAACCATGTTCCGTTATCCGGAATTGGGACAGTGTCTGGCGGGTAGTTTGACTGGGGCGGTCTCCTCCCAAAGAGTAACGGAGGAGTACAAAGGTTAGCTAATTACGGTTGGAAATCGTAATTTTTAGTATAAAGGCATAAGCTAGCTTAACTGCAAGCATGACAATGCAAGCAGATGCGAAAGCAGGTCTTAATGATCCGGTAGTTCTGTGTGGAAAGGCTATCGCTCAACGGATAAAAGGTACTCCGGGGATAACAGGCTGATATCGCCCAAGAGTTCATATCGACGGCGGTGTTTGGCACCTCGATGTCGGCTCATCACATCCTGGGGCTGAAGTAGGTCCCAAGGGTATGGCTGTTCGCCATTTAAAGTGGTACGCGAGCTGGGTTTAGAACGTCGTGAGACAGTTCGGTCCCTATCTGCCGTAGGCGTTGGAAACTTGAGAGGATCTGCTTCTAGTACGAGAGGACCGAAGTGGGTGTACCTATGGTGTTCGGGTTGTTATGCCAATAGCATTGCCCGGTAGCTAAGTACAGAAAAGATAAGTGCTGAAAGCATATAAGCGCGAAACTTACCTTAAGATTAGGTTTCCCAGAAAAATATTTTTTTTCCTAAAGAGTCGTTGTAGACTACAACGTTGATAGGTCAGGTGTGTAAGCATAGTGATATGTTGAGCTTACTGATACTAATAGCTCGTGAGTCCTAACTTTGCAACACTAAAAATGTTTTGTATATTAATCTGGTAAAAATAGCATGATAGAACAACCTGAAACCATTTCGAACTCAGAAGTTAAATGTCATAGCGCTGATGGTAGTATAAGGTTATCTTATGTGAGAGTAAGACATTGCCAGGTTAATATGATAATTATTTTTGGTGCGGTAGTTCAGTAGGTTAGAATACCAGCCTGTCACGCTGGGGGTCACGGGTTCGAATCCCGTTCGTACCGTTGTTTTTTTAATATATTTATGTTGCATAATATTAAAATATTGATTTAGAAAATTTGTTAAATATTTATATGAATGTTTGTAAAAGAAATTTGATTTGGATAGATTTAGAAATGACTGGTTTGAATCCTAATCAAGATAGGATATTAGAAATAGCTACATTGATTACAGATATTAATTTAAATATTCTAGCGGAAGGTCCAAATTTATTTATATATCAAAAAAATAAATATTTAATTAATATGAATAAATGGAATAAATTAATTCATAATGGTAGTGGTTTGGTAGATAAAGTCAAAGAAAGTTTGATAGATGAAAGTAAAGCTGAATTATTAACGATTAAATTTTTAAAAAAATGGGTTCCATGTAATGTTTCTCCTATGTGTGGAAGTACAGTTTTTCATGATAGAAGATTTTTATTTAAATATATGCCTAATTTGGAATCTTATTTTTTTTATAGGTGTATAGATGTTAGTACAATAAAGGAATTAATTAAGATATGGTATTCAAATAATTTATTTGTTTATAATAAAAAAAATAAACATAATGCGTTATTTGATGTTAAAGAATCTGTTAGAGAATTGTTATATTATAAAAAATATTTTTTCAAAAAGGTAATTCAGTATTGATTTTGTTTATTTTTTGCGGAAATAGCTCAGATGGTAGAGTATAACCTTGCCAAGGTTAGGGTCGCGAGTTCGAGTCTCGTTTTCCGCCTATTTTTTTTGTTTAAATAGTGTGTTTAAACTTTTTAAGTTTATTTCTTATTTTTTATTAAATTTTAATATTGATATTTAATGTAAATATAAGTATTTTTAATGTATGATGTTTAAAGAAGGAAAAAAAGTATATTTAGTTTATTTTTTTTGTTTGATATCGTTTATTATACATAATATATCTTTATCTAGTTCTGTTTTTTTGAAAAAAATAAATATTTTAAGTAGTAAAAAGAAGGAAAATATTTTATATAATTTTTGTTTTGATAAAAAAATTAAAATAATATATAATTATTATTATTTGTTTAATTTAAATAAATTAAAATTAATATTTATATTGAATAATTTAAATATTATTAATAAATTTAAAAAATTATTTTTTTCTTTCGAAAAGAATAACTTGATTAAGTTGATTTATTTTAGTAATATAAAATATAAAAATTTTAGTAAATTTGTTTTATTTTTTGATTTAAATTTTAATTTCAGAGTAAATTATATTTTAGTGAAAAATTATTTTTCAGAAACATGTTTAAATATTTTTTTTTCTAAAAAGTTATTTTGGGGTGGAAAAAAGTTATTATTAATTAAGAAAAAAAGGATCAATAAATTTAAATTTAATATAGCTATCGATCCTGGTCATGGTGGTTTTGATCCTGGAGCTGTAGGGGTTAGTGGTATAAAAGAAAAGAATATTGTTTTATCTATATCAAATAAATTGTTAAATTTGATAAATGTTGATAAAAAATATCATGCTTTTTTAATTAGAAATAGTGATTATTATGTGTCTTTTAGAAAAAGGTTTTATATAGCTCGTAAAAAAAATGCAGATTTTATTATATCTATACATACAGATTCAGTGTCAAATAGAAAAGTTTATGGAGCATCTGTATGGGTGAGTGATCATGGATTTAAAATGAATTATATAAATGAGGTAAAAAAAATTTATAATAAAAATGTTAATTTAAATAATTATTTTTTTTTAAATTCAAATATATTAAATTCTTCTGTTTGTTGTTTAGGTCATTGGGTTAGTTTTTCAAGTTATATTAGTTATAATATTGCTTTAAATATAATCAATGAATTACATAATGTTATTTCTTTACGTAAATTTGTTCCTCAATATAGTAATTTAATTATTTTATCTTCTTTTGATATACCTTCAATATTAATAGAAACTGGTTATATTAGTAATTTTTTTGAGGAAAAAAAATTAAGTAGTAAAATATATCAAGATAAAATAGCTAAATATATTTATATTGGAATAAATAATTTTATTAATAAATATGTTGGTTTATCTTTCAAAAAAAAATAAATTTTTTTAGTTATGTATTTTATTAAGTTGTTACCTGAAGAGACTATTAGAAAAATATCTGCTGGGGAGTTTATTAACAGACCGTATTCTATTTTAAAAGAATTATTAGAGAATAGTTTAGATGCTAATTCTTCTGTGATTAGAATAGATATTTTAGATGGTGGATTAAATTTAATAAAAGTGCATGATAATGGTTATGGTATTTCTAAAGAAAATTTATTTATGTCTATAAAAAGACATACTACTAGTAAAATTTTTTATTTTGATGATTTAAAAAAATTGAAAAGTTTTGGTTTTAGAGGTGAAGCTTTATCTAGTATAAGTTCTGTATCTTTTTTTAGTATATCATCTAGAATTAAAGATTATGAATATGGTTGGTTAATTTGTAATAATAAAGATAAAGTATCTGTTTTTAAAATTTCACCTATAGTTCATAATGTTGGAACTATTGTTATAGTTAAAGATGTTTTTTTTAATTTTCCTATTAGAAGAAAAATATTATGTTCTGGTAGTTATAATGAATGGTTGTTATTAAAGAAAATGATAAATTATTTTGTTTTAGCTAATAGCAAAGTTCATTTTATTATATATAATAATGATTTTTTGTATAAAAGATTTAATGTTTTAAGAAATGTTAAAGAAAATATTATTTATCGTATTAAGAATATTTATGGAAATGAATTTTATAATAATTCTGTTTATGTAGAAAATGATGATAATTATATTTCTTTTCATGGATTTTTTTCTTCATCTAAAGTAAATAAAAATATAAAAATTATTTTTTTGAATAAAAGAATATTATCTAGAGATAATATATTATTTAATATAGTTGATAAATTTTTAGTAGATTGTTTATCTAAATTCAAATATTCTTATATTTTGTTTTTCAAGATTAATTGTAAATTAATTAATATTAATGTAAATCCTGATAAAAGAAAAATAGAATTTGTTAATTCTGTATTAATATGTAATAAGGTATATAATAATTTATTATTTTTTCTTACTAAAACTAAGATATTTAATAATATACATTATTTTCAGAAAAAAATAAAAGAATCAAGTAATGTTAATAAAAAACATTTAAAAATAAGTAATTTATTTAAGAGTGATTATTTGCAATATTTTTTAAAGAACTTTGGAAATATAATAAATGTATTTAATAAACGTTTTTTATTTACTTTTAAAAAAAATAATATTATTATTACTGATTTATTTTATGCATATTATTATTTAAATTATTATATTTTAAAATTTAATTTATTTAAATTAATAAAAAGTAAGAAATTATTATTTCCAGTAAAATTTAAGTTAGATAACTTAATTATTAATAGTGATATTAAAAATATCTTATTTAAATTAGGTATTAATTTAGTTATAAAAGATAATTTTGTTAACATAAAACATGTTCCTTTAGAATTATTTAATAAAGATTTGAAAAAAATATTTATTAATTTTTTTATATTTTTCAATAATAAAAATATTAATCTTGAAATTAAAATTTTATATTGGTTGTCTGATTATATGATAAATTTTTGTAATTATGATAATAATGAAGTTATTGTATTATTGTCTAAGTTTTATAAGATATCTGTTTATTTTAATTTAAGAGAAAATATATATAAAATAATTAATTTGAATAAAATTTCTTTTGTTTTGTCTTTATATGATAATTAATAAATTAATTAATAAGGAAGTTTTTTGTATTTTAGGTCCTACATCAGTAGGAAAAAGTTTTATTTCTATAGAGTTAAATAAGTTATTATCTTGTCAAATAATTAGTGTAGATTCTGCTTTAATATATAAATATATGGATATCGGTACTGCTAAACCAACGATTAAAGAATTAGAAACTTATTCTCATAAATTAATTAATTTAATAGATCCTAAAGAATATTATTCAGTTAATAATTTTTTTTTAGATGTAAAACGTGAGATTGAATATTCTGTGAATATTTTTCATAAAGTACCTTTATTAGTTGGTGGTACAATGATGTATTATCATATTTTATTTAATGGTTTATATATTTTACCAGAAAGAAATATGAAAATACGTGAATATATTTGTGTTTTAATTGATTTATTTGGTTCTAAATATGTTCATAATATTTTATGTAAATTAGATTATTTATCAGCAAAAAATATTCATTTTAATGATAGATATAGACTTGTTAGGGCTTTAGAAGTTTTTTTAGTTACAGGATATAAAATTTCATATTTGAAAAATATGTATATACGTAAATTAAATTATAATTTTCATAAGATTGTAATTTTACCTAAAAATAAAGATATTTTAGTAAATAATATAAGAAATAGGTTTTATAAAATGTTATCTTGTGGTTTTGAAGAAGAGGTATATAATTTGTATTCTCGTAGAGATTTGAATATAAATATGCCATCTATGAAATGTATTGGTTATAAACAGATGTGGTTATACATTGATGGAAAAATTACATATGATAAAATGATTGATAATACTATTAACGATAATTTATGTTTGGTTAAAAAACAATTTACATGGTTAAATAAATGGAAAAATTGTCATTTTTTTGTTTTAGATAATTATAGAGATTGTGTTAATCAAATTTATGATTTAATTTTAAATATTTTAAGGTAATTATTTTGTCTTTTAAAAATTTTAAATGTAAAAATAATGTTTTAGCTTTGTTCATATATAATATATTTAATATAAATAGTATTTATTTGGATATAAAAGAATTTAAAAAATTAATATATTCTTCTAGTATATTAATTGTTGATTTGTTAAAAATAAATATAAAATTTCCGAATAATAAATATTATTTAGGGATTGGTAAATTAAATGAAATAAATAAATATATAAAACATTTAAAATGTTCTTTATTGGTTTTAAATATTGGGTTAAAAGGATCTCAAGAATATAATATAAAATATTTTTTAAAATGTGATGTTTTAGATAGAACTGGTTTGATATTAAATATATTTAAACAAAGAACTAATACTTATTTAGGTAAGTTACAAGTAGAGTTAGCTTATTTAAATTATTTAAGTACACGTTTAGTAAGAAAATGGGATCATTTGGAAAGGCAAAAAGGTGGATTTAAGTATATTTCTGGTCCTGGAGAAAAACAATTAGAAATAGATAGAAGATTAATTAAAAAAAAAATAAAGAAAGTAAATACTTCTTTATGTAAAATATTTTTACAAAGAAGTAAAAGTAGTAAATTAAGGAATAAATATAATATTCCTGTTGTATCATTAATTGGTTATACTAATTCAGGTAAATCAACATTATTTAATTTATTAACTGAATCTAATGTTTTAGTAGAAAAGAAGTATTTTTCTACTTTAGATACATTTATAAAAAAAATAAAGTTATTTGATTGTGATGAATCTATATTATTATCTGATACAGTAGGATTTATAAATAATTTACCTTTTGATATTATTAATGCTTTTAGATCAACTTTGAATGAAATAAATGATTCACAATTAATTTTACATATCATTGATGTATCTAATTTATATTTTCAAAGAAATATTAATATTGTTAATAAAACTTTAAGTTTAATGAATATATTAAATCATATTCCAATTATTCAAATAATGAATAAAATAGATAAAATAAAAGGTTGTACGGAAAAAATTGAATTTGATAAAAATAATTTTCCTTATAGAATATGGGTTTCATCTAAATATAAAAGAGGTATAAATTTTATTTTGAAAATAATATGTAATTATTTTTCAGTAATTAAAAAAGAATATTTAATATGTATTCCTATGGATTTGACTAATAAAATTAGAAGATTTTTGTATGGAAATAATTTTGTTAAATATGAATATAGTACAAATGGTATAGATGTTTATTTTAAAATTTTATTAACTAAAATTGATTTTTTAAAATTTTTAAAAAAATATCCTTTTATTGAAAAATTAATAATATTTTAGTTTGATTATACGTTTTATGTGTTATAAATTTTATGGTATATATACCATTATAAATATAATAAAATATAAATATAAATTTATAAAAAAGTTATTTGTTTTATATACAAGGAAAGATGATAAATTAAGAAAAGTAATTTATTTAGCTAAATTAAAATTTTTAGTAATTGAGTTTGTTAATAATAATATTCTTAATAATTTAATTAAAAGTAAATATAAGATTAATCATCAAGGAGTTGTAGTTTTAGTGAAAAAAAATATAAGTTTTAGTAGAACGAAGGATGATTTTTTGAATTTATTAATTAAACCAAATAATTTTATTTTAATTTTAGATAGAATTAATGATCCTTATAATTTAGGTTCTTGTATTAGAACAGCTGTAGCTGCTGGAGTGAATATATTGATTATAAGTAAACATAATACTGTTTCTTTAAAAAATAATATAGTTCATAAAGTATCTACTGGTGCAATATATAAAATATTTATTTTGGAAGTTGTTAATTTATGTAAAATAATTAAAGTATTGCACGATTATAATTTTTTTGTTGTTAGTACCACTATATTAAATAGTAAATATACATTATTTAATTTTAATTTTAAAAATTATAATTTATTAGCTATTATATTTGGTTCGGAAGAAAAAGGGGTTAAAAAAAGTATTCAAGATAAAAGTGATTGTTTGATTAAAATACCTATGTTAAATAATTGTAATTCATTAAATATTTCTGTGTCTAATGGTATTTTTTTGTTTGAAATATTAAGACAAAGAAATTATTCTTAATATTTTTTGTATTTTAAATAATATCATTTACTTTAAATAAGTTTGGTTTAGATTTTATTAGTTCTTTGATTTTTATTTTATTTCTATTACTTAATTGTATTTTTTTTATAGATAAAATGTTTTTACTTGTTGCAATTTCTAAACCGTCATTTTTATTATATTTTAAAATTTTTCCTGGTGTTTCGTTTTTTTTTATAGATTCAATTATTTTTACTGACCAAATTATTATTCTTTGTTTTTTATAAAAAAAAAATGTTTTAGGCCATATATAATATGCTTTTATTTGTCTTTTAATATAGATAGCATGATTATTCCAATTGATTAAACCATCTATTTTTTTTATTTTTTTTGCATAAGTAATATATTTGTTATTTTGTTTTAATGTAGTTATATTATTATTATTAATTATTTTATCTATAGTTTTAAATAAATATTTAATTCCCATTTTTTTAAGTTCTTTAAGTATTGTTTTATATGTATCTTTTTTTTTAATATAGTATTTTTTTTGTAGTAAAATATCTCCTGAGTCTAATTTATTATTTATTTCAATTATAGATATACCAGTTTTTTTATCTCCTGATAGTATTGAATTTTGTATTGGTGAAGATCCTCTCCATCTTGGTAATAGTGAAGCATGCAAGTTTATACTTTTGTATTTTGGTATATCAATAATTTTTTCAGGTATTTTAAATCCGTATGATATAACTAATATTAGATCTATATTTAGTCTTTTAATTTTTTTTTTTAGTTTTGATAATTTTTTTTTTGAATTAGGTGTAAATATATTTTTTATATTGTATTTTTTGGATATATTTTCCACTGAATTTTTTATTTTTTTATTAATTTTTTTAGTTATTATTCCTTTTAAATTATATTTTTTACTTTTTATGATTTTTAATAAGTTAAAAGAAGCTAATTCTGATGTTCCAATAAATAAAATATTTATTTTTTTTGTATTTTTTTGTTTATGCATAAAAATTGTTTTTTATATAATCAATAAATAATTTACCATTTAAATGATCAATTTCATGTTGTATACAAATTGATAATAATCCTTGTGCGTTTAAAAAAAGTTTTTTCCCTTTTGTGTTTAAAGTTTCTATTATTATATATTTGAATCTATTTATTTTTAGATGAAAATTAGGTATTGATAAGCAAGATTCTGTTAATTTTAATGTTCCTTTTTTTTTAATTATTTTAGGATTTATTAAAATTAATTTTTTGTTTCTGTTTATTGATTTATCTATAACAATTATTGATTTATGTATATTTACTTGTATTGCTGCTAATCCTATACCTTTATTATAATTCATTGTTTCGAACATATTTTTAATATTTTTTTTTAAGTTGAAATCAAAATTTTTAACAGATTTTGTTTTTTTTCTTAAATTTTTGTGAGGGTAAATCAATATTTTAAGTATTGACATTTTTATGTTTTTTAATTTTATACCCAAGGCGGGATTCGAACCCGCATAGTTAATAATAAACTGAGGGATTTTAAGTCCCTTGTGTCTACCTGTTCCACCACCTGGGTTTATATAAATTTAATTTAAGGCGTGTCTCGGAATTGAACCGAGTTAAATGGATTTGCAATCCACTACATAAACCTGTCTGTCAACACGCCGTTTTATATTTATTTTATATATATAAATTGATGTATATTGATGTTTATAATATTTGTAAAAATTTATATTTAATTAAATTATTATTTATTATATAATAAATAATATTATAATCATATTATAATGATTTTTGGAATAAAAAAATTTATTTTTAATTTTGTTTTTTTAATAAATAAAAATATTAGTAAAATTATTATTTATAATTTTTATATATTTATTAAAAATAAAATTTTGTATTTATATTTTTGTTTTAAATTTTTAAATAATTTAATAGTATATTATTATATTAATTTTATTACTTATTGTATAAGTGAAATGTTTTAAATTTTAGGTTAGTTTATGTCAACAATTAATCAATTAGTTAGAAAATCTCGTTCTCGTAAAATATTTAAAAATAATGTACCTGCATTAAATAGTTGTCCTCAAAAAAAAGGTGTGTGTATAAAAGTTTATACTATTACTCCTAAAAAACCTAATTCAGCTTTAAGAAAAGTATGTAGAGTTCGTTTAACAAACGGATTAGAAGTAACTGCTTATATTGGTGGTATAGGTCATAATTTACAAGAACATTCTGTTGTTTTAATTAGAGGTGGAAGAGTTAAAGATTTACCTGGAGTTCGTTATCATGTAATTAGAGGATCTTTAGATTGTTCTGGAGTTAAAGATAGGAGAAAATCACGTTCCAAATATGGAGTTAAAAAAAAATAATAATTTAGTAAAATGTATTTTTTGTTTTGGAGTAATTAATGAATGTCTCGTCGTAATGTAATAATAAAAAGAAAAGTTATTCCTGATTCTATATATAATTCAGAATTAGTAAGTAAATTTATTAATTTGTTAATGGTTAATGGTAAAAAATCTATAGCTCAGAATATTTTTTATTTATCTTTAGATAAAATGAGTAATCAATTAAATGAAAATGATAAATTAAGTTTATTGGAGAAGTCTATAAATAATGTTAGACCTGTTGTTGAAGTTAAATCTCGTAGAGTTGGTGGAACTACTTATCAAATTCCTACAGAAGTTAGACCTGCTAGAGGAAGTACATTGGCTATACGATGGATAATAGTAGGTGCTAAGAAAAGAAGTGTGAAAAATATAGTTTTTTCATTATCAAATGAATTAATTGATGCTTTAAATGGAAGAGGTTTTGCTGTAAAAAGAAGAGATGATGTTCATCGTATGGCAGAATCAAATAAAGCTTTTGCTCATTACAGATGGTAAATAAATATATATTTCATGTTTAATTGTTTTTTGTTTTTATAGGTTAAACAAATGATTAGAATAACTCCTATTAATTATTATAGAAATATTGGTATTAGTGCTCATATTGATGCTGGTAAAACAACTCTTACTGAACGTATTTTATATTATACAGGAGTTAATTACAAATTAGGTGAGGTTCATTATGGAACAGCAACAATGGATTGGATGGAACAAGAGCAAGAGAGAGGAATAACTATAACTTCTGCAGCTACAACTGCTTTTTGGTCTGGAATGTTTAATCAATTTAATTCTCATCGTATAAATATTATTGATACTCCTGGTCATGTTGATTTTACTGTTGAAGTTGAACGTTCTATGAGGGTATTAGATGGAGCTATAATGGTTTATTGTTCTGTTGGTGGGGTTCAATCTCAATCTGAAACTGTTTGGAGACAAGTTAATAAATATAATGTTCCTCGTATTGCTTTTATAAATAAAATGGATCGTATTGGTGCTGATTTTTTCAAAGTTATAGATCAAATAAATAAGTATTTAAATATTAGTACTATTCCTATTCAAATACCTATTGGTTCAGAAAAATCTTTTGTTGGTTTAATAGATTTAATTTCAATGGAGTCTGTTTATTGGAATGAAAATGATGATGGTTTATGTTTTAAAGTAGATAAAATACCAGATGAATATTATGAGTTAGCTTGTTTTTGGAATCAAAAATTATTGGAATTAGTTGCTGATTATTCTGATGAGTTAATGTCTAAATATATAAATGGTTTAAATATTTCTGTTAATGATATTAGATTCGTTTTAAGAGAAAAAGTTTTAAAAAATGAAGTTTTGTTAGTTACATGTGGTTCTGCTTTTAAAAATAAGGGAGTTCAATTATTATTAGATTCAGTTATTTATTATTTACCATCTCCTACAGATTTGGTTGAAATAAAAGGTTTAAATTTAAATAATGAATTTGTTAATCGTTCATTGAAAGATGATGAATTTTTTTCAGCTTTAGCATTTAAAGTGGCGAATGATCCTTTTGTTGGTAATTTGACTTTTTTAAGAGTTTATTCTGGATATATTAAATCTGGTGATGTTGTATTGAATTCCACTAAAAATCAAAAAGAAAGAGTTGGTCGTATAGTTCAAATGCATGCTAATAAAAGAGAAGAAATTAAAGAAGTTTTTTCTGGTGATATAGCTGCTGCTATAGGGTTAAAAAATGTTGTTACTGGTGATACTTTATCTTCTGTATGTAATCCTATAATTTTAGAAAAAATAGATTTTCCTAGTCCAGTTATATCTATAGCTTTAGAACCTAAAACTAAAGATGATCAAGATAAAATTAGTATAGCTTTATCTCGTTTATTGAAAGAAGATCCATCTTTTAAGAGTTATTTTGATCAAGAGTCTAATCAAACAATAATTTCTGGTATGGGGGAATTACATTTAGAAATTATTGTTGATAGAATGAAAAGAGAATTTAATGTAAGTTCCAATGTTGGAAAACCTGAAGTAGCTTACAGAGAAACTATTATTAATAGTATTGAAAATATTGAAGGGAAATATATTAAACAAACAGGGGGTAGAGGACAGTATGGTCATGTTGTTTTAAATATATATCCATTATTGCCTAATGAATTTTTATTAGCTAAAGATGGATTTTTATTTATTAATAAAATAAAAGGTGGAGTTATTCCTAATGAATATATACCAGCAGTAAATAAAGGTATATGTGAACAATTAAAATGTGGTCCATTAGCTTCTTATCCAGTGGTTAATATAAAAGTTGTTTTAATTTATGGATCTTATCATGATGTAGATTCATCTGAGATTGCGTTTAAAATGGCTTCTTCTATAGCTTTCAAAAAAGCTTTTTTAAAAGCTAATCCTGTTTTATTGGAACCGGTAATGAATGTTCAGATTGAAACTCCAGAGGATTATATTGGTGATGTAATAGGAGATATTAATAGACGTAGAGGTATAATTAATGAAATAAAAGATATTAATTTAGGAAAATTAATAAAAGTGGTTATTCCTTTATCTGAAATGTTTGGTTATGCTACTGATTTAAGATCACAAACTAAAGGTAGAGCTGTGTATTCTATGGAATTTTATAAATATGTTGAAACACCAGATTATATTTGTAAAAATATATTAGAGTTGCGTGGTAAATAAATTTATTAATATTGTAATATTTTAAGGTTATTATAATGTCTAAGGTAAGATTTAATCGTAGTAAAGTTCATATAAATGTTGGAACTATAGGTCATGTTGATCATGGTAAAACTACATTAACTTCAGCTATTACTACTGTTTTGTCAAAAAAATATGGTGGAGAGGCTCGTTCTTTTGAACAAATAGATAATGCACCTGAGGAAAAAGAAAGAGGTATTACTATAAATACGTCTCATGTTGAGTATGATACAGAAATAAGACATTACGCTCATGTGGATTGTCCCGGTCATGCTGATTATGTAAAAAATATGATAACTGGTGCTGCTCAAATGGATGGTGCGGTATTGGTTGTTTCAGCCACAGATGGTCCTATGCCTCAAACAAGGGAGCATATTTTATTAGCACGTCAGGTTGGAGTGCCTTATATTATAGTTTTTTTAAATAAATGTGATATGGTTGATGATGAGGAATTATTAGAGTTAGTGGAAATGGAAGTAAAAGATATATTATCTCAATATGATTTTCCAGGTAATACAACTCCTATAATTAGAGGATCTGCTTTAAAAGCTTTGGAAGGTGTTAAAGTTTGGGAAGATAAAATTATTGAGTTATCTAATTGTTTAGATACATATATTCCTGATCCTAAAAGGGTTTTAGATTTACCTTTTTTATTGCCTATAGAAGATGTTTTTTCTATTTCTGGTAGAGGGACTGTAGTTACAGGTCGAATAGATAGAGGGGTGGTTAAAGTTAATGAGGAAGTAGAAGTTGTAGGTATAAAAGATACTATAAAAACAACTTGTACTGGAATAGAAATGTTTAGAAAATTATTGGATGAGGGAAGGGCTGGTGAAAATGTTGGTATTTTATTAAGAGGTATTAAAAGAGAAGATATAGAAAGAGGACAAGTTTTAGCTAAACCTGGTTCTATAAAACCTTATACTATGTTTACTTCAGAAGTATATATTTTATCTAAAGAAGAAGGTGGTAGACATACTCCATTTTTTACAGGTTATAAACCTCAATTTTATTTTAGAACTACTGATGTTACCGGTAATATAAAATTATCTGAAGGAGTTGAGATGGTAATGCCAGGCGATAATGTTAAAATAATTGTTACTTTGTTAAATCCTATAGCTATGGATAATGGTTTGCGTTTTGCTATTAGAGAAGGTGGGCGTACTGTAGGAGCTGGAGTGGTTATTGAAATTTTGAAATAAAAATTGTAAATATAATTTTAAAACATTTAAAGTTTAATGATATTTGTGTTTTGTTTGGGATATTTCTTAAAAAAATGTTTAATAATAAAGTGATAAGATTTTTATGGAAAGTCAAAGAATTCGTATAAAATTAAAAGCTTTTGATCATCGTTTAATAGATATATCTACATGTGAAATAGTTAGTACTGCGAAGAAAACTGGAGCTCAAGTTTATGGTCCGGTACCTTTGCCGACTGTAATAGAGCGTTTTACAGTATTAACATCTCCAAATATTGATAAGGATGCTAGAGATCAATATGAAATTAGAATTCATAAACGTTTAATTGATATAGTAGATCCTACTGATAAAACTGTGGATGCTTTAATGAAATTAGATTTAGCTGCAGGTGTTGATGTTCAAATTAGTTTAGGATAAATTATTTTTTGTTATTTTATATTTTGATAAAAATGATTACTTTAATTGGTAAAAAAATTGGTATGACTCAAATATATGATAATAATGGTATTATTATTTCAGTTACTGTTGTAGAAATTTTGAATAATATTATTACATGTATTAAAAATAAAAGAGATCACGGTTATTGCTCTGTTCAATTAACAACAGGGTATAAAAAAAAGTTGAATAAATCTAAATTATTTTATTTTTCTAAATTAAATATTACTCCTGGTATAGGTTTATGGGAAGTAGAATATAATAAAAATATACATTTTAAAATAGGTCAATCTGTTGATATAAGTGTGTTTGAAAATGTAAAGAAAGTTGATGTTGTGGGTGTTTCTAAAGGGAAAGGTTTTTGTGGAACTATTAAAAGGTGGAATTTTAAATCACAAGATAATACTCATGGTAATTCTTTGTCGCATAGAGCACCAGGATCTATTGGTCAAAATCAAACTCCAGGTAGAGTATTTAAGGGTAAAAAAATGTCTGGTCATATGGGTGGTGATAAAGTTACCATTCAAAAGTTAAGTGTTATAAAAGTTGATAAAGTTAATAGTTGTTTATTATTAAAAGGTTCTGTTCCTGGTTTTAATAATAGTAGTTTAATTATTAAATCTTCTATTAAAAAGTAATAAAATAGTAGAGTGTATGTTATGGAAATTTTGTTAAAAGACAGTAATGATATGGTTAATTTATCTGATAGAGTATTTAATGAGATTTTAGATATAAATTTGACTCATCAAGTAGTAAATTCCTATTTTATTAATAAACGTCAGGGTTGTTCAGTTCAAAAATCTAGATCTTTAGTTTCAGGTTCTAATAGAAAACCTTGGAAACAAAAAGGAACTGGTAGAGCTAGATCTGGTTCAGTAAAGAGTCCTTTGTGGCGTTCAGGTGGAGTAACATTTGCTTCTAAATATTTAAATTATTATTCCAAGATAAATAGAAAGGTATATAACAAGGTTTTAAAAGGTGTTTTGTCTTATTTGGTACAGAATTCAAGGTTGCATATTTTTAGTGAATTTAATGTTGAGTCTTATAAAACAAAATTACTTTTGAAAAAATTAAATTCATTTAATTTGACAGAATCATTAATAGTTGTAACTAAAATAAATCGTTTTTTATTTTTATCTTCTAGGAATTTATATAAAGTTAATATTTGTCATGTTAATCATATTAAATTAGTTGATTTAATTAATTATAAAAATACTATTTTTACTTTGGATTCGATAAGGTTTATAGAAGGAAAATTAAAATGATATGTAAAAATAATTTTTTGGATGTTTTAAATAGACCGTATTTTTCTGGTAAAGTTTCTTTTATAAATTTTAATAATAATGTTGTGGTTTTTATTGTTAATAAATATGTTAATAAATTACAAATATCTTCTGTTTTTGAGAAAATATTTAAAGTAAAAGTTATAAAAGTAAGAACTTTATTATTTAAATGTAAAGTTATAGATAAAAAAAGAAATAAGTATCGTGTTAATTTTTTAAAAAAAGCTTATATTATTTTAGAAAAAAATCAAAAATTTGATTTAAGTCGTTATTTAGAAATATAGGATTTTATAAATATGGTGGTAATTAAATGTAAACCTACTTCTTCTGGTAGAAGACATAAAGTAAAAGTTGTTAATTTTCAATTATTTAAAGGAAAACCAAAGTCATCTTTAATTTTTAAAAAAAAAAATACTGGAGGTCGTAATAATTTAGGTCGTATAACAGTGAGACATATTGGAGGGGGTCATAAAAAGAAATATAGAATTTTAGATTTTAAGAGAAATAAAGATAATATATCAGCTATAGTCGAAACTATAGAATACGATCCTAATAGATCTTCTTATATAATATTATTATTATATAAAGATGGTGAGAGAAGATATATTATTTATCCTAAAGGATTAAATATAGGTGATAAAGTGGAGTCAGGTCTAAATGTAGATATAAAAATTGGTAATTGTTTACCAATGATAAATATTCCTGTTGGTTCTTTGGTGCATAATGTAGAGTTAATACCTGGGAAAGGAGGTCAATTATCTAGATCTGCTGGATCTTATTCTCAAATAGTAGTTAAAGAAAAAGAGTTTATTGTTTTGAGATTACGTTCAGGTGAAATGCGTAAAGTGAGTTTATATTGTAGAGCTACTTTAGGTGAAGTTGGTAATTCAGAGCATATGTTACGTAGTTTGGGAAAAGCAGGTTGTTCTCGTTGGTTAGGAATTAGACCTACTGTAAGAGGTACGGCTATGAATCCTGTTGATCATCCTCATGGTGGAGGTGAAGGTAGAAATTTTGGAAAACATCCTGTTAGTCCTTGGGGGTGGCAAACTAAAGGTAAAAAAACTCGTAGAAATAAACGCACGAATAAGTTTATTATAAAAAGGTAAAAAATTAAGTTGAATTTTTTATAGTATTGGAGGTTTTATATGTCTCGTTCTTTAAAAAAGGGTCCATTTATAGATATACATTTATTGAAAAAGGTTGAAAAAGCTATTTTAAATAAAGATAATAAAATATTACGTACTTGGTCTAGACGTTCTACAATTTTACCAAATATGTTAGGATTAACTATATCTGTATATAATGGAAGATATCATATTCCAGTATATATTACAGAAGAAATGGTTGGTCATAAATTGGGAGAATTTTCTCCTACTAGAACTTATAAAGGACATGTTTCTTCTGACAAAAAAATAAAAAAAATAATCAAAACTAAAGATACGGATAGGTAAATTAATATGGTTGAAGTTTTTGCAAAACATTGTTATGCTAGATCATCTGCTCAAAAATTGCGTTTAGTTGCTGATTTAATAAGAGGTAAAAGAGTAGTTTTGGCTGTAAATATTTTGATTTTTGTTCGCAAAAAAGCTTCTTTTTTGATTAAAAAAGTTTTGATGTCAGCTGCATCAAATGCTAAACATAATAATGGTTTAAGTATTGAGGATTTAGTTGTATCTAAAATATATATTGATGGTGCTTCATCAATAAAAAGAATGATTACTAGAGCTAAAGGTAAAGCAGATCGTATTTTAAAACGTACTAGTCATATTACTATTTTTGTTTCTAATGTTAGTTAATTTTAATTTAAAGGTAAGAATCATAAATGGGTCAAAAAGTAAATCCTAATGTTATTCGTTTAGGTATAGTTAAATTATGGAATTCTGTTTGGTTTACTAATAGTAAAAATTTTTCTATTTATTTAGAAAATGATTTTAAAGTAAGGAAGTATTTAAGTGAGAAATTGATTAATGCTTCTGTTTCTAAGATTATTATTGAAAGACCTACTAAAAGTATAAAAATTATTATTTATACATCTAGACCAGGAGTGATTATTGGTAGGAAAGGGGAAGATATAGAAAAATTAAGAAAAATTATCATGGATATGACAGGAGTTCCTTCTCAAATTAATATATTTGAGATTCGTAAACCAGAAATAGATGCAATATTAGTGGCTAAAAATGTATCTTTGCAATTAGAAAAACGTATTATGTTTAGGAGAGTGATGAAGAGATCTATATCTAATGCTATGCGTTTTGGAGCTAAAGGTATAAAAATAAAAATTAAAGGCAGATTAGGTGGTGCTGAAATAGCTAGAACAGAATGGTATAAAGAAGGAAGAATTCCTTTACATACATTAAGAGCTGATATTGATTATGGAACATCTAATGCGTATACTACTTATGGAGTTATAGGAGTTAAGGTTTGGATTTTCAAAGGTGAAATATTAGATAATTTATATTCAAGTAAGTTAGTTAATAAAAATGTTGTTTTGGATAGAAAAAAATATTATAAAAAAAAGTATCATAGAAATTTTTCTTTAAGGAATAAGAAGAATGTTGCAACCCAGACAAACAAAATATCGTAAAGTTCAAAAAGGTCGTAATAAAGGTTATGCACGAAATAGTAATATTGTTTTTGGTATATATGCTTTAAAAGCAATTACTAGAGGTTATATATCTTCGAAGCAAATTGAAGCTGCTAGACGTGTTATAACTAGAACAATGAAACATCAAGGTTTAATTTGGATTAGAATTTTTCCAGATAAACCAATGACCAGAAAACCATTGGAAGTGAGGATGGGGAAAGGGAAAGGTAATGTGGAATATTGGGTAGCGGTTATAAAGCCAGGAAAAATATTATATGAAATAAAAGGAGTTGATGAAAATATAGCTAGAAAGACATTTAAGTTGGCTGGTGATAAATTATCTGTTAAAACTGTTTTTGTTATTAAAGATTAATTATGAAAGATGTCAATTTATTTAGAAGAAAAAAAATTAGCGAATTAAATAATGATTTGTTTTTATTAAAACAGAAATATTTTAATTTACGTATGAAATTATCTTTGAATCAATTTAAACAAAATCATATTATTAGGAAATATAAAAGGAGTATTTCTTTGTTAAAAACAGTTATTTATGAAAAAAAAATGCAGAAAAAAAAAGATAAAAATGAGTAAAGTGTCATTAAAAGGTTATGTCATAAGTAATAAGATGGATAAAACTATTGTTGTGTCTATTTTACGTTTATTGAAACATAAGATTTATGGCAAATTTGTAAAAAAAACTATTAAACTTCATGTTCATGATGAAAAAAATATATGTAAAGTTAATGATTATGTGGAGATAAAACAGTGTCGTCCTTTATCTAAACATAAATCATGGATTTTATGCAAGATATTATAATATAATTATTTTATGGTGTTTGAAATGATTCAAGAACGATCTTTATTATTAGTAGCTGATAATACTGGTGCAAAGATAGTTATGTGTATTAAAGTTTTAGGAGGTACTAATCGTAGATATGCATATATAGGAGATATAATTAAGGTTGCAGTAAAAATAATTCAATCTAAAGGAAAAGTAAATAAAGGAGATGTTTTAAAAGCAGTTATTGTTCGTAGTAGATATGGTGTTAATAGATCGGATGGTTCTTTAATTAGGTTTGATGATAATGCTTGTGTTTTGTTAAATGATGCAACAGAACAACCTTTGGGTACTAGGATTTTTGGTCCTGTTACTAGAGAATTACGTTCTGAAAAATTTATGAAAATATTATCTTTGGCTCCGGAAGTTTTGTAGTATTTATTTTTTAATATATTTGGTGTTTTTATGTCTTTTAGATTTCATGTTAATGATGAAGTAATAGTTATATCTGGTAGAGATAAAGGTAAAAAAGGTATAATTAGCAAAGTGTTTGTTAAATTAAATAAGGTTATTGTTAATAAAATTAATTTGGTTCATAAACATCAGAAACCAAATAAAAATGTTAGTGGTTCAGGAGGTATTCTTTTAAAAGAATCTTTAATAGATATTTCTAATATTAGTCATTTTTGTAAATGTCCATCTTTAATTTTATCTAAAGTTGGTTTTAGGTATGAAAATAATAAAAAAATACGTTATTTAAAAAAGAATAATTTGATGGTTTAATTTTATTATATGAGTGTATTATTAGATTTATATAAAAATGTTCTTGTAAATAAAATGATGAAAGAATTTAAGTATAGTTCTGTAATGGAAGTTCCTAGATTAATTAAAATAGTTGTAAATGTTGGTTTTGGTTCTGCTAATTATGATAAAAAAAAGTTTAATAAGGTTATAGAGAATATTAGTTTAATATCTGGTCAAAAACCAATTATTACTTGTTCTCGTAAATCTATTTCTAATTTCAAAATTAGACGAGGATTTCCTGTTGGTTGTAAAGTTACTTTACGTAGAAAGTTAATGTGGAATTTTTTAGAAAAATTAATTTTTATATCTATACCTAGAATTAGAGATTTTAGAGGATTTAATAAAAAATCTTTTGATAAACAAGGTAATTTTAATATAGGTGTTAAAGAGCATACTATTTTTCCAGAAATAGATTATGAAAAATCTGGATTTTTGCATGGATTAGATATTTCTATTAATATTTTATCTGGTTGTGTGAATGAATCTTTTGTTTTTTTAACTTATCTTTTTTTTCCATTTTGTAAATAAAATTAATTGTAAGTTATATATATGACAAAAAAATCTATTATAGTTCGTGAAAGAAAGAGGTTTTTTCTTATTAATAAGTATTTTTTGATTAGGAAGAAATTAAAAAAAATAATATCTAGTAATAAATTTTCTGATGAAGAAAAATGGTTAGCTAATGTAAAATTGCAAAATTTACCTAGAAATTCTAGTATGTGTCGTCATCGTAACAGGTGTTTACAAACAGGTAGATCTAGAGGTTATTTACGTAAATTTGGTTTGAGTAGAATAAAATTTCGTGAATTAGCAGTTAAAGGTGATATACCTGGTTTAAGAAAATCAAGTTGGTAAATAATGTTAAAAGGTGGTTAATATATTATGAGCATGCAAGATCCTATATCAGATATGTTGGTTAACATAAAAAATTATCAGATTTCAGGAAAATCAACGTTATTTGTAAGTTATTCAAAATTTAAAGAATCTATTTTAAAAATATTTAAATATGAAGGTTTTATAAGTAACTATAAATTGATTTCAAAAGGTAGTTATAAAAATATTTGTATTGGTTTAAAATATTTTTCAGGAAAACCTGTGATTTCTAGTCTTGTAAGAGTAAGCAAACCAGGTTTACGTGTATATAAATCTTATAAATTGATACCATTTATAATGTCTGGGTTAGGTGTGGTAATTTTATCAACTTCAAAAGGAGTTTTGTCAGATAAAGAAGCACGTGTTTTACGTATTGGTGGTGAAATAATTTGTTACATATCTTGAAAAATAAATTTTAATTAGAAGGATTTATATTAAATGTTTCGTGTGGGTAAAAAACCTGTTATTATTCCTGATAATATTTTAGTATTAATTAATAAAAATGAAATATCAATTTCTAAAGGTGATTTAATTGTTAAAAGAAATATTCATTGTTCAGTTGTTTTAAGTCTTATTAAAAATAAAATTTATTTTAGTTTGAATAAAAAAAATTGTTTTTTAAAAATGAAATCGTGTGTAGGAACATATCGTTCTATAATAAATAATATTATTATAGGTATGAATAAAGAATTTAAGAAACATTTATGTCTTGTAGGTGTTGGTTATAAAGCATTGGTAGAAGGTAATATTTTGAAATTAAATTTAGGTTTTTCTCATGTAGTTCAATTTTTAATTCCTAAATTTATAAAAATAAATTGTATTTCTCAAACTGAAATAGTCATATTTGGTTATGATAAGCAATTAGTTGGGCAGACAGCTGCTAAAATAAGATTGATTAAACCTCCTGAATCTTATAAAAAAGGTAAAGGAATACGTTATTTAAATGAAAATGTTCGTATTAAAGAAAATAAGAAAAAAGTTAAATAAAAAAGAGAATAATTTTTGGGTAATTAATTTTATGTTTAATAAAAAAAATGGTAGATTTCGTAGATCCATTAAAATGCGTTTAAATTATAGAAGAATGAGTAAAATACGTTTAGTGGTGTATAAAACATCTAATCATGTTTATGCTCAAATTATTTCTTTAAATGGTAATATTATAGTTTCATGTTCTACTTTAGAAAAAGATATATGTATAAATTTAAAATCTACTGGTAATATTATTGCTGCAAAATTAGTTGGTAAAATAGTGGCTAAAAGAGCTAAAAAGAAAGGTGTAGTTAGTGTTGTGTTTGATCGTTCTGGTTATAAATATCATGGTGTTATAAAATCATTGGCGGAATCTGCTCGTGATAATGGTTTATTATTTTAATTATTTTTAAAATTAAGATGAATATTAATAAATTAGAAAATATTGATTTTATTGAAAAATTGGTATCTGTAAATAGAGTTTCGAAAACTGTTAAAGGTGGTAGAGTTTTTTCTTTTGCTGTTTTAACTGTAGTAGGTGATGGTAAAGGTAGAGTGGGTTATGGATATGGAAAAGCACGTGAGGTTCCTTTAGCTATTCAGAAAGCTCTTGATAAATCTCGTAATAATATGGTTAAAATTTATTTGAGCAAGAAAAATACTTTGAGTTATTCTATAACCGGTAAATATATTAGTTCTATTGTTTTTATAAAACCAGCTGTTCAAGGCACTGGAATAATAGCAGGTGGAGCTATGAGATCTATATTTGAAGCAGTTGGTATTAAAAATGTTTTAGCAAAATCTTATGGTTCTACTAATCCTATTAATATGGTTAAAGCAACTATTAATGCTTTATTGAGTATTCAATCTCCATATTGTGTTTCTTTGAAGAGAGGTAAATCTATTAGGAGTATATTTACATTAAAATAATTATGTATTAATATTGTATATGAAAAAAAAGATAAAAGTTTTACAAATAAAAAGTTCAATTGGATGTAATTTAAAACAAAAATGCACTTTAAAAGGATTAGGTTTGTTTGGTATAGGTTCATCAGTTATACATAATGACATTTCTTCTATTAGAGGAATGATTAACAAAGTTATACATATGATCAAAGTTTATGATATTATTTTTAAATAGTTTATATCCTAATAAAAAATCTAAATTTAAATGTAAACGTTTAGGAAGAGGTAGAGGGACTGGTTTAGGAAAAACATGCGGTAAAGGTCATAAAGGTCAAAAATCTAGATCTGGGGGAAAAATTAGACGTGGTTTTGAAGGTGGACAAACTCCATTTTATAGACGTATACCTAAATTTGGTTTTAAAAACAAAAATAGAAAAAAAGTACAAGAATTAGGTTTGTATAATTTAAATAAATTAAGTGATAGTGATATTACTATTGATGTATTAAAAAAAAATAAATTAATTTCATCTAAAATTAATTTAGTTAAACTAATATTGGTTGGTAAATTAAATAAATTTGTTAATATATGTGATAAAAATATTAAAGTTTCTTTGGGTTCTAGAAAAATTATAGAGTTATTAAATGAAAAAATTTAATATTGGAAAATATGAATATAAAGAAAATATTATTTACTGGTATAAGTTATAGTTTAAATGAATTAAAACAAAGATTATTTTTTTTATTAATTTATGTTTTTATTTTTCGTATTGGTGTATTTATTCCTATTCCTGGTGTAAATTTATATTTATTATCTAATTTGTTAAGTAAAAATTATGGTACGTTTTGGGATATGTTTAATTTATTTTCTGGAGGTTCTTTATTTCATGCTTCTATTTTTACTTTAGGAATTATGCCTTATATATCATCATCTATAATTATTCAATTATTAACTTCTATTCATCCAAATTTTGTTGAGTTAAGAAAAGAAGGTTCAAGTGGTAGATATTTAATAAATAAATATACCAGATATTTAACTTTGTTTTTATCTTTTTTTCAATCTTTATTTGTTTCTTTAATGTTTGTTAATTTTAATAATTTACATAATATATATATTAACAAAATTATAATTTTTCATGTTGTTACTTTGTGTAGTTTGGTTTCTGGAACTATGTTTTTAATGTGGTTAGGGGAGCAAATTACTGATAATAGTTTGGGAAATGGAATTTCTATGATTATTTTTGTTAATATAATATCTAGTTTACCTAATTCTTTATATTTATTAATTAAAAGTATTTCTTTGGATTTTTTTGTTTTATTAAAATTATTTATAGTAATAATAGTTGTTTGTTGTATTACTTTATTTATTGTTTTAGTAGAAAGAGCGCAGAGAAAAATTTTAGTTCAATATGCATCTAGAAGACAAAGAAAGAATAGGTCTTTTTTTTTATTTTTATCACAAGATACATTTTTACCTTTAAAAATTAATATTTCTGGTGTTATTCCTGCTATATTTTCTTCCAGTGTTATGGTTTTTTTATCATCTTTTTTGATTTGGATGTCAAGTATTTTAAAAGTTAAAGAAATAAAATTGTTTGTTGAGTTTTTGCATCATGAGCAATTTGTATATTTATCTTTTTATTTATTTCTTATTATATTTTTTTGTTTTTTTTATACTATGTTGATTTTTAATTCAAAAGATATTTCTGATACTTTACATAAATCTAGTGCATATATACCAGGGGTACGTCCTGGTATTAATACTGCTGAATATATTCATAAAATAGTTTTACGTTTAATTTTGTTTGGTTCGTTTTATGTTTGTATAGTTTGTTTGATTCCTGAATTTATTCATGAAATTATAGGTATTTCAATTTATTTTAGTGGTACGTCATTATTAATTGTTGTTGTAGTTATTGTAGATATTGTTTCTCAAGTTCAAACATTAATTATGTCTAATAAATATTTATTTTTTTTAAAAAAATAGAGTATTGTTTTTGTTGTGTTTATAAATATGAAAGTTAGAGCTTCTGTAAGAAAAATGTGTAATTTTTGTAAAATAGTTAAAAGGAAAGGTATAATTCGTGTTGTTTGTACCAATGATCCTAAGCATAAACAACGTCAAGGTTAAATTTTTTAGGTATGTAAGATGGTTAGAATATATGGGGTTGATGTTCCTTATAAAAAAATAATTTTAATTGCTTTAACTTATATTTATGGTATAGGTATATCTAAAGCTAAATTAATATGTAATTTGAGTAATATAAATTTTTATATTAAAATGAGTGAATTAAATGAAAAACAATTAGAATTAGTTCGAAATAATGTTAAAAATTTGACTTTAGAAGGTGATCTTAGAAGAGAAGTGATGTTGAATATAAAGAGATTAATGGATATTAATTGTTATAGAGGTTTAAGGCATAAAAAGGGATTACCAGTTAGAGGGCAAAGAACCAAAACTAATTCTAAAACTTGTAAAAAATTAAGAAAAAATTTTAAATAGTTTTTAATATATTTAAGGTGAATTTTATGTTTAAACGTAAAATAAAAAATAAAAACAAAAAATTAGTAATTGATGGTGTGGCTCATATACATGCTTCATTTAATAATACTATTGTAAGTATTACTGATCTTAAAGGAAATGTATTGGGGTGGAGTACTTCTGGTGGTTCTGGTTTTAGAGGTTCTAGGAAATCTACCCCTTTTGCCGCTCAAATTGCTACTGAAAAATGTGCAGAATTAGTTAAAAAATATGGTGTAAAAAATTTAGAAGTGGTGGTGAGTGGTCCTGGTCCTGGTAGAGAATCTAGTATAAGAGCTTTAAATGTAGCAGGTTTTAATATTACTAATATTAGTGATGTTACTCCTATACCTCATAATGGTTGTCGACCTCCTAAAAAAAGAAGAGTTTAATTTTTAAAGAAAATTTAATAAATTTAGTAGTATTTATAAAAATGTCAAGATATTTAGGTCCTAAATTAAAATTGAGTCGTCGTGAAGGTTTTGATTTGTTTTTAAAGTCAGGTTCACGTGATATTGAAGAAAAATGTAAAATTGAACGTTTACCAGGTCAACATGGGTTTAGAAAAACAAGATTATCTAGTTATGGTATTCAATTACGTGAAAAACAGAAATTGCGTCGTATATATGGGGTTTTAGAAAGACAATTTTGGAGTTATTATAAAAAAGCAATTTGTAAAAAAGGAAATACTGGAGAATTATTGTTGCAATTTTTAGAGAGAAGATTAGATAATGTTGTTTATAGAATGGGTTTTGGTTCTACTCGTTCTGAAGCTCGTCAATTGGTTGTTCATAAATCTATTTTAGTTAATGATCACGTTGTAAATATACCTTCTTTGTTAGTTTCTCAAAATGATGTTATTAAAGTAGGTGTTAAATTTAAAAATCAAATTAGAATTAAATATTCTATAGAATTATTCAAAAAACGTGAAATTCCTGCATGGTTAGATGTTGATATTGAAAATATGAAAGGGGTATTTAAATTTATTCCAGATAGAAGTCTTTTTTTATCTGATATAAATGAACATCTTATAATAGAATTATATTCAAAATAAATATTAAGGTTTTTATATGTATAATTCAATGTTAGAATTTCTTAGACCGAAATTAATATCTGTTGATCGTATAACATCTACTTTTTCTAGAGTTATATTAGAACCTTTAGAAAGAGGTTTTGGTTATACATTGGGTAATGCGTTGAGACGAATTTTGTTGTCTTCAATGTCAGGTTATGCTGTTACTGAAGTAGAAATTGATGGTGTTTTACATGAATATAGTATAAAGGAAGGAATATTGGAAGATGTTGTGGAAATTATTTTAAATTTGAAAAGATTAGCTATTAAGTCTAATAGTAATAAAGATGAGATTATTTTATTTTTAAATAAGTCAGGAATTGGTCCTGTTATAGCTTCTGATTTTGTTTGTGATCAAGATATAGAAATAATAAATCATAAACATATTATATGCCATTTAACAGATGTTAGTTCTTCTATTAATATGAAAGTAAAAGTTCAATATGGAAGAGGTTATATTTCTGCTTATTCAAGGGTTAATAATTCTAGAAAAATAAATGATAATATTTTGTTGGGAAAATTATTAGTTGATGCATTATATAGTCCAGTAGAACGTATATCTTATAAAGTTGAATCTGCTCGTGTTGAACAACGTACAGATTTAGATAAATTAATTATAGAAATAGAAACTAATGGAACATTAGATCCTGAAGATGCTATACGTCAATCAGCTACTATATTAGCTGATCAATTAGAAACTTTTATATATTTAAAAAATGTTGATAAACCTAAAATTATTGAAGATAAACCTGAATTTAATAATATTTTATTGTGTTCAGTAGATGATTTGGAGTTAACAGTAAGATCTGCAAATTGTTTAAAAGCTGAATCTATAAATTATATAGGTGATTTAGTTCAAAAAACTGAAGTTGAATTGCTTAAAACACCTAATTTAGGAAAAAAATCTTTAACTGAAATTAAAGATATTTTAGCAGCTAAAGGTTTGACTTTGGGGATGAAGTTAGAAAATTGGCCTCCAATTTTTAACGAAGAGTAATTTATTAATTTATTAAGGAATAAAATGCGTCATAGAAAATGTGGTCGTAAATTAAATCGTGATAGCAGTCATAGAAAAGCTATGTTTAAAAATATGTTAAAGTCAGTAATTGATTATGAAATTATTAAAACAACTTTACCTAAAGCGAAAGAATTGAAAAAATTATTAGAATTTGTCATAAATGTTTCTAAAAAAAATAATTTATCTAATAAACGTTTATTGTATTCAATGATTGGTAGTAGGAGAACTATAAAAAAATTATTTGATATTTTAGGTCCTAGATTTTTGGATCGTTTTGGAGGTTATACTCGGATAATAAAATGTGGTTTTAGGAATGGTGATAATGCGTTATTATCATATGTTGAAATTTTAGATAGAAATATAAATGATAAATAATATTATTTTTTATTGTATATAGATAAATATAATTTAAATTAATTAATTTTTTATGAGTAAATATAAAAAACATTTATATTGGATGAAACGTTCTTTATTATTAGCTGACAAATCTTACAGTATTCTTGAGATACCTGTAGGTTCTGTAATAGTAAATAATGGAATTTTAATTTCTGAAGGTTGGAATAAATCTGTAACAAATAATGATGTTACTTCACATGCTGAAATAATAGCTATTAGAAAAGCTAATTTGTTAGTTAATAATTATCGTTTGTTTAATTTTGATATTTATGTTACATTAGAACCGTGTCTAATGTGTTTGGGGGCAATTTTACATAGTAGAATAAGTAATCTTTATTTTGGTGCTAAAAATAATAATTTTTGTGTTAGTTCTTTTTTGAAAACAAATTTTTTAAATAAAAAATTAAATGTTTATTCTGGGTTTTTGAAAAAAGAATGTTCAACAAAAATAAGAAATTTTTTTTCCACTTATTGTAGAAATAGTAAGTAATTGTTTATTTAAATTTATTTGTTTTTTGTTTTATGAGACCTGTATATGTTGATATAAATATTAATAATTTAAATAATAATTTAAATTTAATTCGTAATTTTTGTGTAAAAAAGAAAATATGGTTAGTTTTAAAATCTAATGCGTATGGACATGGTTTAAAAAATATTTATTGCAATTTATTTGGTAGTATTGATGGTTTAGCTGTGTTAAATGTTAGTGAAGCTTTGTTTTTACGTAATTTAGGTTTTACAAAATCTATATTATTATTAGGAGGATTTTTTGATTTAGAGGAATTAAAGTTATGTGTTGAATATAATTTTATTATCGTTGTATATAATGTTACACAAATAAGTTTAATTAAGAAATTATCTTTTACAGAAAAGTTAAGTATTTATTTAAAGTTTAATTTTAATTTAAATAGATTGGGTTTTAATTTTAAAGAAATTAAGAAAAATTTTTATATCTTACAGTCTATTAATAATGTTCAATATATATCTTTAATATTACATTTTTCTAATTCAGATAAATTTGTTAATTTTAATGAGGTTTTTCATAGATATAAATCATTGATAGATTTATCTTTATTAAGATTTAAAAATATTTCACTTTTTAGTTCAGCTGGTATAATATGGCATTTAAATGATTTAAATAATGATTGGGTAAGAGCTGGAATAATATTATATGGATCTTCTCCAACTAATAATTATAGTGACATAATTAATTATGGTTTTAAACCTGTTATGACTTTTAGAAGTGAGATAATTTGTATTCAAAAAGTAAAATGTGGTCAAACTATAGGATATGGTAATAATTATATTTCTGATAGAAATAGATTAATTGGTATAGTTGCTTGTGGTTATGCTGATGGTTATCCTAGGCAGTTGTCTAATAATTCTTTTGTATTAATAGATAATTGTTTTAAATGTCATGTTATTGCTGTTGTTATGGATATGATGATGGTGGATTTGTTAGATAATAAAGATGTTTATGTTGGTTCTAAAGTTGAATTGTGGGGGGGGAATATTTGTATTGATACAATAGCGAAATTAGCAAATACTGTTAATTATCATTTAATGTGTTCTATTAATCATAGTAGAGTTAATTTTAAATTAGTAAATATTTAATTAAAAAAATTTTTTATTATTTGTTGTAATGATTACTTTTCAGAAATTAATTTTTGTTTTACAAAAATATTGGTCTAATGTAGGTTCTAATATTGTTCAAGCATTTGATATAGAGGTAGGTGCAGCTACTTTTCATCCTATAACTTTTTTTAATTTTTTTAATGATAAAAAAATTTTTTATTCGTATGTTCAGTTATGTAGAAGACCATCTGATAGTCATATGAATATAAATAATGATAAATTACAACAGTATTATCAATTTCAAGTTATTATTAAACCTTCTGTTAGTAATTTACAAGAACTTTTTTTAAATTCTTTGAGGTATATAGGTATAGATTTTAATGTTTGTGAATTACGTTTTATTGAAGATAATTGGAATAATCCAACTTTAGGTGCTTATGGAGTAGGTTGGGAAATATGGTTAGATGGAATGGAAATAACTCAATTTACTTATTTGAAACAGATGGCTGGTATACATTGTAAATATATTTTTGCTGAAATAACTTATGGTTTAGAAAGATTGTCTTTATATTTGCAGAAAAAAAATAGTATTTATGATATCATATGGGATGAAAATGATTTTTTTGGTGTTTTGAAATATGGAGATATTTTTTTAGGGAATGAATTAGAGAAATCTAATTATAATTTGCAAAGTTCTGATATAAATTTTTTATTTTCTAGTTTTAATTCTTATGAATCACAATCTAAAAAATTATTAAGTTTTGATAATTTTTTTTTAAATCAATCATATGAATTTGTTGTGAAAATGGTAAATTGTTTTAATTTGCTAGATTCAAGAAATTGTTTATCTGACATTAAAAGACAAAATTTAATTTTACGTACTAGAAATTTATTTAATAGAATAGCTAGTTTATATTTATTTAATAATAAAATTTAATATTTACATGATTAAAAATAATTTTTTGTTAATAGAAATAATTGTTGAAGAATTACCATCTATATATGTATGTAAATTACAAAATAATTTTTCAAAAATTAAAAAAAAAAAATTAAATAGTAGTTTGTTTATTTATTCAAATATAGAGTTTTATGTCTCTTTGAGAAGAATATCTTTTATTATTAGTAATGTTAAATATAAAAATGAATTATATTTGTTAAATATAGATGAAGAAAAATCTTTTACAGATATTTGTACTTTTGTTAAAAATTTTTTGTTATTTTTTTTAACTAAATTAGTAAAGGATTTTGTTTTGTTTAAATGGGGAGATTTTAATTTTAAGTTTTTGCGTCCCATGAAAAATATTATTATTTTATTTAATGATAAATTAATTGATTTAAATATATTTAATTTAATATCTACTGATATATCTTATGGAAATAAATTTATTGGATGTCCACGTGTTATAATTAATCATGTGCAGAATTATGTTTCTTATTTGTATGATTATGGAAAAATTATTTTATCATTTAATGATCGAAAAAATAAAATTATTAGATTTTTAAAAGTATTGTCTTTAAGAAAAAAATATATTTTTAGATATAGTGATTTATTTTTAAATATGATTTCATCTATGGTTGAATATCCTGTTTTTATAATATCTAAGTTTTCTAGTAAATTTTTGTTTATTCCTAGGAAATTATTGTTGTATGTTATTGAAGATTTATATAAATGTTTTCCTATATTTGATAATAAATGTAATTTAACTAATTATTTTTTGATAGTTTCTGAAGTAAATGAACATGTTTTTTTAGATGTAAAATTTAATTATAGGAGAAATATTGAGTATAAGTTGTTTAATATAAATAATTTATATTTAAATGATAGGAAAATTAGTTTATTTAGTTATTTATTGAAATTAAAAAATATTGTTTTTTATGATAATTTAGGTACTTTATATGATAAAGTTAGAAGATTAAAAATTTTATCTATGAAAGTGTTTAAATTATTAAATAAAGAATATGATTTTAATATCTTGAATCGTTCTATTAGTTTAATAAAATGTGATTTAGTTACTTCTTTATGTAAAGAATATATGAATTTTAAAGGTATTATTGGTATGTATTATGCTTTATTAGATAAAGAATTGTTAGATATATCTTTGATAATTAAAGAACATTATTATCCGAGAAATTTTAATGATATTATGCCTTCTAGTTTTTATGGAAAAGTGATTTCTTTATGTGATAAACTTGATACAGTTGTAGGTTTGTTATTGGGTAATTTTTATTTATATGATAAAAATCATATTTTTGAATATAAATTAAAAAATAGTAATGATTTATATGGGATAAAAAAATTATCTTCGATAATATTGAAAATAATTTTATTTAATAAATTTGATTTAAATTTGTTTTTTTTAGTTAAGTTTTCAGTTTTTTTATTTAAAATTATGTTTAAAAAAAATAAATATAAATTTGATTATTTTAATTATATATTTAATTTTTTTTATAAACGTTTATTTAATTATTTTATTCGTTTAGGTTATGAAAAAAATATAGTTAATTCTTTTATGAATTTAAATATTTTTAATATTTTAGATATTAATAATAGGATTATTTTTATAAATAAAATTAAAAATAGTAATAAATTTTTTAGTTTGTTAAATATTAGTAAAAGAATAAAAAATATTCTTTATAAAAAAAGTAAATTTATTTTACTAAAAGACAATTTTAATATTTTATATTTAAAGAAAAAAGAAGAAATAATATTATATAATTATTTGTTTATTTTAAACAAAAAAATAAAACAATATTATTTGGATTTAAATTGTGGTGAATTAATTAATTTTATGTTACTTTCTTTAAATAAAGTTGAAAATTTCTTTGATAATGTTAAAATAAATTCAAATAATGATTTGTTGAGAAATAATAGATTATGTTTATTAAGTTATTTAGATAAATTATTTTTAAAGTTTATTGATTTTTCTGTTTTTTATAAATAGGTATATTTTTGTAAATTTCTCCACCTCCTAAACATATATGTTTTATGTATAAAACTGCTGATTGTCCTGGAGTTACTGCAAATATTTTATTTTTAAAAATAATTTTGTAATATTTTTGATGATTTTTTTTTTTTTTAATATATAAAGTACATGATGATATTTTTTGTTGATATCTAGTTTTTATTTGACAATTAAATGGTGTTTTTAATTTTTTTTTATATATAAAATGTATTTTTTTAATATATATACCTATAGAAAATAGTAATTTGTTATTTTTTCCTTTTACTATTGTTAGTTCATTTGTGGTTTGATTTTTTTTAGATACATAATATGGAATTTTATAACCTCCACCTATATTTAAATTTTTTCTTTGACCTATTGTATAGTAAAAAAATCCTTTATGTTTTCCTAGTATTTTATTTTTTATATTTATAATATTTCCAGGTTTGTTTTTTATATATTTTCCTATGAAATCAAAATAATTTCTTTTTCCTATAAAACATATTCCAGTGGAATCTTTTTTTTTAGCATTAATTAAGTTAAGATTAGAAGCAATTTTTCTTATTGTTTTTTTTTTGAATCTTCCTATTGGAAACAAACATTTTTTGATTTGTTTTTGATTTATTAGATGTAAAAAATAACTTTGATCTTTTTTTTTATCTTTTCCTTTTAGTAAAATAAAATTATTTTTATTAATTTTTTGTTTTCTTACATAATGTCCTGTAGATATATAATTTCCTTTTAATGTTTTTAAAGAAAATTTTAAAAATAAATTAAATTTTATTTTTTTATTACATAAAATATCTGGATTTGGAGTTTTTGCTTGTTTTAATTTTTTTAAATAGATCATGAATACTTTATGCCAATATTCGTATGAAAAATTTATTTTTATTAATTTCACTTGAAGAAATTTACATATTTGTATACAATCTTCGTAATCTTTTTTTGAATTACAGAATTTTTTTTTATCATTGTGTTCCCAACATTTAATAAAAACACATTTTATTTTATATCCTAGTATTTTTAATATCCATGCTGCTACTGCTGAATCTACTCCTCCAGAAATACTCATGATGACTTTATTTATTTTTAGTATTTTCATTTTTTTAATTAAATTAAGTTTATCTTATAATAAGATGATCTTATTAAGGTTCCAGAATATACGTATTTAAATCCTATTTTGTATGCTTTATATTTTAAATATTTGAATTCTTTTTTAGTTAAATATTTTTTAACTTTTAAATGTTTTTTTGTTGGTTGTAAATATTGTCCTAATGTTATTATGTTTACTTTAATTTTTTTTAATTTTTTAAGTAATTGAATGATTTCTTGTTTATGTTCACCTAAACCTAATATTATTCCAGATTTAGTAATTATGTTAGGGTTATTTTGTTTTATTTTTTTCAGTAAATTTATTGATGAATTAAAATTTGAATTTGGTTTTATTAAATTATGTAATCTTTTTATAGTTTCTAGGTTATGATTAAATATAAATGGAGGATTTTGAGAAAATATTTTTATAGCTAAGTTAATATTTTTTTTAAAATCTGGTACTAATAGTTCTATTTTTGTTTTTGGACATTTTCTTTTAATTTCTGATATACATTTATTAAAATAATATAAACCTTCGTCTTTTAAATCATCTCTTGTTACAGATGTTATGGTAACATATTTTAATTTCATGTGAATTATTGTTTTTAAAATATTTTTAATTTCATTTTTATCAATTTCATTATTTGGTTTACCTTTTTTAATGTTGCAAAATGGACATTTTCTAGTACATATTTTTCCTAAAATCATGAATGCAGCTGTTTTATTATTAAAACATTTATATATATTAGGACATAGTAGTTTTTCACATATTGTATTTAAATTATGTTTTTTTAAGTATTTATAAAAAATAATATTATTTTTTATATTTTTAGGTAATTTTATTGAATTTATTTTTTTCATGTTTATTTTTTTTGTATTTTTTTGTAAGTATTAATAAAATTTTTTAAAATTATATTATTTATACTTATTTTTTTTTTTTTTGTTTGAAAAGATTTAAATGTATTTAGATTTGTTATTTTTATTTTCTTGTTTCCACATGGATGTATGTAATTGAAAAATTTTAGGTTAGTTGAAATATTTATTGAGAAACCATGTGTAGAGTATCCTTTTTTTATGTTTAATCCAATAAAACATATTTTTTTTTGTTTTATATAAATACCAGGGTTATTTTTTTTAAAGTATGATTTTATATTATATGTTTTTAATGTTTTTATTATAGTTTCATGAATAACATTTATTAATTTTTTTATTTTGATTATTTTTATATTTAGTAATAAATAAAATATTTTTTGACCTGGTCCATGGTATGTTATTTTACCTCCTCTATTACTTTTATATACTGGTATATTTTTGATGTATTTTTTTTTAAATGTTTTTTCTTTTTTTCCTAAAATATAAGTTGAATGATGTTCAAGTAACCATATTTCATCTTCTGTGTTGTTTGTTCTTTTATTTGTAAATGTTTGCATTTTTTCGTTTATTTCTGTCCATTTTCTTAATCCTAATTTTTTTATAATCATGATGATTTTTTATTGTAAAAAAATAATAATTTTGTTTTTATGAATTTTATAAAAGATTTTATTAAATTTATTTTTTTTATTTCAATTAATGATATTAAAGGATAATTTTTTATTATTTTTTTATTTTTTGTTAATAAGTATAATTTACCTATAATTTGATATTTTTTAATTGGTGCTAATATTTTTTTATGAATATATTTATAATTTATTTTTATAAATTTAAATGTTTTTTTTTTAGGGTAAGTTATATATATATCCTGTAATGTTCCTATAGGTATTTTGTCTGTATGTCCAAACCAAATTTTTTCGTATTTTATAATTTGTTTTTTTTTAATTATTTTTTTGGTTTTAAAATTATTTAACCCCCATTTTAGTATAGTTTTACTGTCTTGTTCTCTATCAAATGTTGATTTTGCTCCTAATGTAACTAATATTAATCTGGTTTTTTTTTTAGTTGCTGATGTTATTAAATTGTAACCTGCTCCATCTGTATGTCCTGTTTTAATACCATCTATATGAATGTTTTTTTGCCAAAGTAGTTTATTTCTGTTTTTTTGTTTTATTTTATTAAAAGTAAATTCTTTCTCTTTATATAATTTATATTCTGTTGGTAAATTTTTTATTAAAAATCTACTAAGAATGGACATATCTTTAGCGGTGGTATATTGATTGTCTGAATCTAAGCCATGTACTGTTTCAAAGATAGTATTTTTTAAATTCATTTTTTTTGCATATTTATTCATTAATGAAATAAAGTTATTTTCATTGTAGATTATATGTTTAGCAATAATGATACACGCATCATTTCCAGACTGTATTATAATTCCTTTGTTTAAATCTTTTATTTTTACACTATTTCCTATTTTTAGAAACATTAGTGATGAATTTTTGAATTTTGGATTATTTTTATCATATATTTCTTCTTTTATTTTTATTTTATTATTTATATTAATTAATTTTTTTTTAATTAATTTTCCTAATATGTAACTAGTCATTATTTTTGTTAAACTAGCTGGTGCTAATTTAATATTGGCATTTTTTTGTAATAAAATTTTTCCAGAATTATGTTCAACTAATATGTATGATTTAGAATTTATGTTATTGAATTCAGTTTTAGAATATATATTTAAGTTTATAAATATTTGAAAAATAATTATATATTTTTTAATTGTATTAAAATTCATTTTTTATATTTTTATAAATTAAATAATTTTTTTATTTTTTGAAGCCATAATAATTCCAAAAATGAACATATTACTTATTAATGAAGATCCGCCGTAACTAATTAAAGGTAAAGGTATTCCAACTATTGGTAGTATACCATTAACCATTAAAATATTTATACATATGTTAATAGAAAAATTAAAAATGAAATTTAAGTTTAGTTCTTTGTTAAATTTATTTTTATTGTTAATAGTTATAGTTATATTTCTGTATATTAATAAAATATATGTAATTATTAGTATATAAATTCCTATTAATCCAGTTTCTTCTGATATTAATGAAAATATAAAATCTGTTTTTTTTTCTGGTATAAAATTTAAATTTGATTGAGTATTTTGTAAAAATCCTTTTCCATATATTCCACCTGAACCTATAGCTATTTTAGATTGTATTGAATGATATTTTTTATGTAATGAGGATTCATCATTTTGAAATAAAACTAGTATTCTTTGTTTTTGATAATTATGTAGAATGAATATTCATGTAGGAGGGATTAATGAAATATATATAATTGTTAACAATAATATTGTTTTTTTTTTTATTCTCTTAAATATTAACATAGTTAAACCTGAAATTATAATTAATATTGATGTTCCTAGATCAGGTTGAATTAATACTAATAAACCAGGTATCATTATTGCAATGATGGAAATTAATATTGTTACATTATATGTTAAGTGTTTTTGATCTATTATTTTTGATATAGTTATTGGTAATATAATTTTTATTATTTCTGATGGTTGAAATTGTAATAATCCTATATTTATCCATCTTCTTGCTCCTTTACTAATTAACCCAAATGTATTTACTATAATTAATATTAAATTACTTATTATATAAATAGTATAGATATATTTTTTATATATATTAGTATTTATTTGTGCTGCTATTGATATAGTGATTATACCTATTAATATATGTCCTAATCTTTTGTAAATTAAATTGGTGTTTTTTTCTCCTGAACTCCATAATGCTAATAAGCTATACATTAATAATGTAAGTATGTAAATTAATGAGATAAAGTCTATATTTGAAAAAAATTTTTTTATTTTTTTTTTCATAAAATGTTATTTTTTTAAATTAATTTATTTTTTACTATAAAATCTGTTATTTTTCTCATAATATTACCTATTTTCATACTTTCTCCATGTTCTAATATAATAGTTATAGCAATTTTAGGTTTTTCGTATGGTATAAATAGATTCATTAATGTATGATCTGTTAAATTTTTTGTTAAATTTTTATTGTTATATTTATTTTTTAGTGAAAATAATTGTGCTGTTCCTGATTTTACAGCTATTTTATATTTAATATTTTTAAAATTTTTATAAGCTGTTCCGTTTTTTTTTAATGCAACTCCTTTCATGCTAAATTTTATTATATTTGTATATGTTTTGTTTAATTTTTTGAAATTAATGGTTTTATTTCTTAAAAAAGTAAATTTTTCATTACTTATTTTTTTTAATATTTGTGGGGTATTTGTTGCACCGTTATTTATAAGATTTATAAAAGATTTATTCATTTGTATAGGAGATATAGCCCAATAACTTTGTCCAATTCCTATTGAAATAGTATCTCCTATATACCATGAATGTTTATGTGTTTTGTTTTTCCATTTTTTTGTTGGTAATGGATTTGATTTTTCGTAAGGCAAGTCTATTCCAGTTTTATATCCATAACCGAATTTTTTCATCCATTTTATAATATTATTTAATCCTTCTTTGTAAGATATGACATAATAATATATATCTGATGATTCTTCTATTGATTTTATTATATTTATTGTTCCATGTCCTGATTTTTTCCAATCATAGAATTTATATTCTGTTTTAGGTATTTTCCACCATCCTTTTTTATCATATATAATGAATTTTTTATTTATTATTTTTTCTTGTAATGATGATAATGCAATATATGGTTTTATTGTAGAAGCAGGTGGATATAATCCTTGGATTGTTTTATTTAAAAGAATACTATAATTTAGTAATTTATTTAAATTTTTTTGTGATAAACCTTTGATGAAAAAATTATTGTTAAAACTAGGTGTTGATATTAAGGATAATATTTCTCCATTATTAATATTTGATATTATAATTGTTGATAATATATCTGATGTTAATTTAAATATAAATTCTTGTAGTTTTATATTTATATTTAAATAAATATTTAAACCTGGTATTGGTTTTTTTATTATTTTTTGGTTTATTATTTTTTTTTTATTGTTTATGTATATCTTTTTATATCCATATTTACCTTGTATAATTTTATCATAGTATTTTTCAATTCCTGATATACCTGTATAATTTTTTATATTATGAAAATATAGATTATTAATTTTAATTTTATTTGTTTTTTTGATAACACAACCTATAACTGATGATAATATTTTGCCATAAGGGTAATATCTATATTTATATTTTTTTATGTAAAAGTTAGGAAATGAGGTTTTATTTAAGAGAAAATTATTTATTTCAGTGAAATTAATGTTTTTTTTGATTGTTATTTTGTTTTTTAATTTGCTTTTTGTTTTAATTTTATCTAAAATAATGTCTATTTTATTATTGTTAATATTTATTATTTTTTTTAATTTTTCAATTAAAATAGGAAAATTTTGAGTTTTGTAAGTTAAATACTCTAAATTATATGAATTATAATTTAGTGCTAATGGTATATTATTTCTATCAAAAATTATTCCTCTTAATGGAATGATTGGTATATTTTTTATGTAATTTTTTTCTGATAGTTTATAGTTTTTTTCGAAATTTGTAATTTGTAGTTTATATGTATTTATTAAAATTAAACTTAATAAAGTTATTATGAAAAAAATAAAAAAAGTATATTTTTTTTTTTATTTTTTTATTTTTAATTTTTTTGTTTTTATTTGATATCATGCTATTATTTTAATAATAATTTTTAATTTTTAATTTTTTATTTTTTGATTATTAATTGGTAATTATTAAATTATATATAAATAAATATTTATACTACTTCTATTTTTAAAGATAGATATAAAATATTATATCGTAAAAAAGTTTTTTTTGATAAGGTATTTTTATGTTAAATATTAATCCTGTAAGTACTAAAAATTGGATGTATTTAAATGAACATTTTTCATATATGAAAGATGTTAAAATGTTTGATTTATTTTTGCATAATAAATTTAGATTTAAAGAATTGTCTTTTATTTTTAAAGATCAAATTATTTTTGATTATTCTAAAAATATTATAACGTTACATACAATAAATTTATTTGTTAATTTATTAAAGGAAATTAATTTTTCTAATTATTTAAAGTTTATGTTATTAGGTGGTAAAATTAATGTAACAGAAAATAGATCAGTTTTACATGTTGCTTTACGTGATAGAAATAATTTTTTTTTTAATGAAGGGAATAATTTTTCTAAAATAAAAGAAGATGTTGAAAATAATTTAAAAAAAATGGAGTTATTTACAAATTCAATTTTAAAAGGTGAATTAACTGGTTTTTCGGGTAAAAAAATTTTAAATATTGTGAATATTGGTATAGGTGGATCTGATTTGGGTTCTAGGATGGTTATTAATGCTTTAAGTGATTATAAAAATTATTTAAATATTTATTTTATTTCTAATATAGATGTTTCTGATTTAAAAAATGTTTTAAATAAAGTAAATATAGAAAATACTCTTTTTATAGTTTGTTCAAAAACATTTACTACTTTAGAAACTATATCTAATGCAAAAATAGTTCGTGATTTTGTAATTAATTTTTATGATAGAAATGAGTCATCTATTTCTAATCATTTTGTTGCTGTTACAAATAATTTAAGAGAAGCTAAAAAATTTGGCATAAATGTGAATAATATTTTTTTTATGTTTGATTGGGTTGGAGGACGTTTTTCTTTATGTTCTTCGGTTGGTTTATCTATTTGTTTGTCTATAGGTTTTGATAATTTTTTACAATTATTAGATGGTTTTCATGATATGGATGTACATTTTTTTAGTTGCGATTTATCTAAAAATATACCGGTAATTTTTTCTATAATTAGTATTTGGTATAATAATTTTTTTAAATTTGATGTTGAATCTATTTTAGTATATAAAAATAATTTATCGTATATTCCTTTATATTTACAACAATTGTTAATGGAATCTAATGGTAAAAATGTAGATCGTAATGGTAATTATATTAAAGATTATTTTACTTCTTCTGTTCTTTTAGGAGGTGTTGGTACTGATGTACAGCATTCTTTTTTTCAGTTTTTACATCAAGGAACTAAATGTATACCATGTGATTTTATTGCAGAAATATGTTCTGATAATAATATAGATAATTCTCATTTTAAATTAATGTCTAATTTTTTTGCACAGACTCATTCTTTAGCTTTTGGTGATATTAAACTAAAAAAACATTTTTCAAAAGGTAAATATAATTTTTTAAATAAATTTAAAGTTTTTAAAGGAAATAAACCTAGTAATACTATTTTAGTAAAAAAAATAACTCCTTATACATTAGGTAGTATTATTTCTTTATATGAACATAAAATATTTACTCAAGGTATTATTTTAAATATTTTTAGTTTTGATCAGTGGGGAGTAGAATTAGGTAAAAATATATCTTCATTGATATTTCAAAATTTATTGCATAAAAAAAATTCAAATTTAGATAAATCCACTGATGGATTAGTAAATTATTTTAATACAAAATTTAAATAAAATATATTAATTGGTAAAAATAAAAATATATGGCAAATAAAAAATCTTCAAAAAAAAGAATTTTAACTAATAGAATTAGAAATAAAATAAATGTTAGTAAGAAATCTAAATTTAAAACTTATGTAAGATTAGTTAGATATTATGTGTCTATAAATGATAAAATTAATTATATTAAATTTTATAGAAAATTACAGTCAATTTTAGACAATTTAGTTACAAAAGGAATAATACATAGAAATAAATCTTCTAGATGTAAATCTAGATTGTGTTTTTTAATAAATAAATTAAAATAATTTTTTTATGTTAATAACTAATAATATTTTTTATTAGTGATTTTTGTTTATATATTTTTTTGTTATTCCATTTAATTAAACTTAAATGTCCTCCCCAACAACATCCTTTATCTATGCATATTATTTTTTCGGGTAATTTTTCGTTTCTTATTGAAGCCCAATGACCAAATATTATATGATAGTCTTTGGGTATGTTTTTGTTTTTTAATTTGTACCATGGAATAATATTTTTATATTTTATATTATTTGGTGAATTTTTAAAGTTGTAATTTAACATCAAAGTTTTATCATTACTATAATATCTCATTCTGGTAAATGAATTTAATGTAAATGAAATTTTATTAATAGAACTCATTTTTTTAGACCATCTATTTATTTTATTATTTTCATAAATTTTATTAAAAATAAGAGGATATTTTTGTATATTTTTTATGACTTTTTGAGTTCTTTTGCATTCTTTTAAAATAGTTTTCATATTCCATTCTATTGGAATTCCAGCATGAACCATAATTATTTTTTTTTTAGTACATATTCTTACTAATTTTTGTTTTTTAATCCAATTTAATATTTTTTTTGCTTTTTTTGTATTTAAAAAATTTAAAAATTTTTCATTAAATAAATTATTTAATGTTTTATTTTTATGAAAGTAATTATATTTTAGAAAAGAAATATCATTATTTCCTAGTACTATTTTTATATTTTTTTTAATTGAATATAAAAATGTTAATATTTTTATTGATTTAGGTCCTCTGAAAATTAAATCTCCTGTAATCCATAATTTGTCTTTAGAGTAATTAAATTTAACTTTATTTAAAAGTAATTTTAGTTCATCATAACATCCATGTATATCTCCTATTATGTATGTGCTCATTGTATTATTTTATTTTGTTTTTTTAAAGTTATTTTGTTGTATAAATTTGTTATTAAACAGTATTGATTTATAGATAAATTATCCGCTCTTAAATTTGTATCTATACCATTTTTTTGTAGAACTTTAATATTTATGATGTTTTTTAAGCTATTTTTTATTTTTTTTCTTCTTTTTATAAATGAATTATTTAATATATGAACAAATTGTTTTGTTTTTAGTGTATTAAGTTTATATTTATTTTTTTTAGGTTTCATTGATATAAATACAGAGTTTATTTTTGGAATTGGATAAAAGTTTTTTTTATCAACATACATAAGTATTTTTGTTTTATAGAATAAATTTGTTAAAATTGTTGTTTTAGAATATTTTTTTTCTCCTTTTTTTGAAATTAAAGAATAAGCAAATTCTTTTTGTACCATTATATGAATATCATAAATTATTTTTTTATATTTTATAAGTTTAAATATTATTTTTTTTGATATATTATAAGGTATATTTCCGAATATACGTATTTTTTTTTTATATAAATTAAATATTTTAAATAAATTAATTTTTAGAAAATCTTTATTTATAATTTGTGCTTGTTTTTTAATATTTTTTTTTAAAATTTGAATTAAGTATGGATCTATTTCTGTTACTATTAGATTTTTAGAGTATTTAATTATATTTTTTGTAATTTCACCTTTACCTCCTCCTATTTCAAGAAGTATTTGTTTTTTTTTAGGATTTATGAGTTTTACAATTTTAAGTAAATAATATTTATTAGTAAGAAAGTTTTGTCCTAATTCATTTTTTTTATTAAACATTTTATTATTTTTCAGATAAATCAATTTATATAAAAGATATTATTTATAAAAATTTTAATATTTAATTTTATTATTAAAATAATGTTATTTTTTTAAAATTTTGTTATTATATTATTAAATTTTAAAAATATTTATCAATATATTTATATTTTAGCATAGTAAATTACTATATATATAGATAATAATTTTATTTATTTTTTATTTTTTATTAATTATTTAATATTTGTTGGTTTTTATGTTTTTCATGATACGATATTTAGAAAATATAATTTTGAATTATAAATTTTTGATTTATTTTTTTGTTTTTTTAATTGCATTTTTAGAATCATTATTTATAATAGGTTTGTTTTTGCCTAGTAGTGTAATAATGTTTTTTATTGGATTTTTAATAGGCAAGAAATATATGAACTTATATATTTCTTATTTAGTGAGTTGTTTAGGTTGTTTATTGGGTGATGTTATATCTTATTATTTAGGAAAATGTTCTAAAAATTATTCTTTTTATGTAGATAAAATATTTTTGAAATATAGTTATGTTATTAATAAAGTATTTTGTTTATTTAAAAGTAATATTTTTATTACATTTTTGTTTGGTCGTTTTTTAGGGTTTATACGACCTTTTATTTTATTTTTGTCAGGAATGTTATTAATACCTGTAAGAAAAATATTAGTTCCTGAGATACTTGGTGTTGCTATATGGCCATTGTTTTATTTTGTTCCTGGTGTGTTTGCAGGAATAGTAGCTAATATTCCTAATAGTAAAATATTTTGTTTTCATTTGTTTTCTTTTATTTTATTAATTATATTTTCAGTTTATTTGTTATATTATTGGTATATGTATCATGATATTTTACATAAAAAGAAAATATTAATATTTGATATTAATTTGAATGGAATAAAATCATTGTTAGCTTTATTTTTTGTTTTAGAAGTATATTTGTTTTATCAATTAATACATAATATTTCTTTTTCAATTTTTGTTAAGATGTTTTATTCAATGTTTTCTTAATTTATTTATTATGAGGAATTTAATAAATTATTTATTTGATAATAATTTTTTTTATTATGCAAATATTCTTTTTTCTCCAACACCATTAATATTGGTAATACATCTTTTACAAATATTTTGAAATTTATTATTATCTTTAATTTTTTTAACGATATGCCAACATCTAAGACATTTTACACCTTTCATTTTGTAAAATTTTATTTTATATGATGAATTTTTGTTGTTTTTTTGTTTTTTTAAAACTAGTTTAGAAACTATAAAGAAGAATTTTAATTCTTTTTTTATATATTTTATTTTGTTAAATAATTTTTCATTAACATATAGAACTATTTTTGATTCTAATGATGAATTAATTATTTTTTTTTGTCTTTTATTTTCTATTTTTTTATTTATTATGTTTTTTATAAATAAAAGTTTTTTCCATGTGTTTATATTAATTTTTTCATTTTTTTCTATGTAAAATAATTGATTAAATAGTGTTTCAGTATATATATATTTGTTTTTTTTTCTTGGTATGTAATTCCATATTTCTTCTGTAGTAAATGGTAATATAGGTGCTATCCATTTTGTTATTGTTTCTATTAACATCCACATTGTTGTTTGTGCACTATAATATGGTATGGAATATTTTTTTATAGTATATTTTCTATCTTTTATTATATCTAAATATAAATTACTTAATTTATTTGTACAAAAATGAATAATTTTTTTTGTTACTTTATGAAATTCAAAATTATTATATAAATAAATTATTTTTGTTTGATATTTTTTGGTTATATGTATTATCCATTTATCTATTAAAATCATGTGATTTTTTTTTATTTTGTTTTTTACTGGATTAAATTCATCTATATTAGATGCTAAGAATTTTATTGTGTTTCTTATTTTTCTATAAGATTCTACAGTTCTTAGTATAATTTCATTTGATATATGTATATTTTTGGCATAGTTTGATGATGATGCCCATAATCTTATTATGTCAGCTCCTAACTTATTAATTAAAATGTTTGGATTGATGAAATTTTTAAGAGATTTAGATATTTTTTTACCTTTTCCATCTACCACAAATCCATGAGCTAAAACTTTTTTGTAGGGAGCGCAATTATTTATAGCTGTATGAATTATTAATGATGACATAAACCAACCTCTGTATTGATCTATTCCTTCTAAATATAAATCTATGTATTTATTTTGGTTTATGAATTTTTTATTCATAATAGTGAAACATGTTGATCCTGAATCAAACCATACATCTAGTGTATCTAATACTTTTTCATATTTTTTATGGTTATTTTTTAGTATTTTTTTTAATTTTAATTTTATCCAATAATTTGGACCATATTTTTCTATTTTGTTAGATATTTTATCCATTAAATAATTCATTTCTGGATGGATTTTTTTATTTTTTTTGTTAATTATTAATGTCATTGGAGTTCCCCATAAACGTTGTCTTGATATACACCAATTTGGTCTATCTGTAATCATTTTTTTGATTTTTTGATATCCTTTTTTAGGGAACCATTCTACTGTTTTAATAGTATTTAACATTTTTTTTCTCAATTCATTTTTATTTATGTTTATAAACCATTGAGGTGTTGAACGTAATATTATTGGTGTTTTATGTCTCCAACAAAATGGATATTTATGTGATATTCTTTTTTGAAAAAAAAGACTGTTTTTTTGTTTAATTTTTTGAAATATTAATTTTTCAGCTTCTTTTATTTTTTTATTTTTAATATTTTTTATAAATTTGTAATTTATGTATTTTCCTTTTTTATTTATCACATTTAATCCTTTTAGATTATGTTTTTTAGCTATTATATAATCTTTTTCACCATGTTTAGATGCAATATGCACTATTCCTGTGCCAGTTTTTTTATTTATATTTATATCTATAATTATTGGTGTTTTTATTTTTGATATAGGATGGTATGCGAATAAATTTATAAGCTTTTTTCCTGATATTGTTTTTATTTTTTTATATTTTATGTTAGCTAAATTAAATAATTTTTTGTATTTTTTTTTTGATATTATATATATATTTTCTTTTGTTTCTAATATAGAATATTTAAAATTCGGGTGTATTGTTAAAGCACAATTTCCAGGTATACTCCATATAGTTGTTGTCCATATAATTAAATTTATTTTTTTGTGTGTATTTTTTATTTTTATTTTTTTTATAAAGTTTTTTTTATTACATAATTTGAATGTAATATATAAAGATAATGTTTGTTTTTTTTCATATATTATTTCTGCTTCTGCTAGAGATGATTTACAATTTATACACCAATTAGTTGGTTTTTTTTTTCTTTCTACATAATTTAATTCTATAATTTTTTTAAATGTTCTAATGGTATTGGCAATATTTTTAAAATCCATAGTTTTGTAGTATTTATTCCAATTTATTATTAAGCCTAATTTCATAAAATCATTTTTTTGTGTTTTAATTTGTTTATTAACGTAATTAAAACATTTTTTTTTGAAATAAATAGGATTGTTTTGATTTATATTTTGGTTTGATTTTTTTATTTTCTTATGTATTTCTATTTCTATAGGTAATCCATGACAATCCCATCCTGGTTTATATTTTGTTTTTATATTCATCATATTTTTAAATTTTAAAATAATATCTTTAATGATTTTATTGTATATATGACCTAAATGAATATTACCATTTGCATATGGTGGACCATCGTGGATAATAAAACTATTTTTATTTTTATTTTTTTGATATATTATTTTATATAAATGTTCTTTTTCCCATTTTTTTGTTATTTTAGGTTCTTTTTTTGTTAAATTAGCTTTCATGGGAAAATTTGTTTTTGGTAAATTTATTGTTTTTTTGTAATTAATAGTTTTTTTAATATTGTTCATATTTTACGTTTTATTTTTTTGTTTAATTTTTTTTTTTAATATAATATAGTTATATTTTTATTTTTAATAAGATAAAATGTAGATATTATTTTATTTTAAAATTTTAGTTTTTAAAACAATTAATATTAATATTATATGTATTTTTTATTTTATTTTTTAAAATGTTTTTGTTTATAATTTTTTATTGTGTTTTTAATTGATATTATTTAGTATGTGTACATATAATATATATATTTGTTTTATTTATTAAATTAAATTTAATTGGAGATTGTTTATAATGAGTAAAATTATTGGTATTGATCTTGGTACTACTAATTCTTGTGTTGCAATTATGGATGGTAATGAAGCTAAAGTTTTAGAAAATTCTGAAGGTGATCGTACTACTCCTTCTATAATTGCTTATACTAAAGGTAATGAAATTTTAGTTGGACAACCTGCTAAACGTCAAGCTATAACTAATCCTAAAAATACATTATTTGCTATTAAAAGATTAATAGGTCGTAAGTTTCAGGATAATGAAGTACAAAGAGATGTTAATATAATGCCTTATAAAATAGTTTCTGCGAATAATGGTGATGCTTGGATTGAAATAGAAGGTAAAAGAATAGCTCCTCCTCAAATTTCTGCGGAGATTTTAAAAAAAATGAAAAAAACAGCAGAAGATTATTTAGGTGAATCAGTTTCTGAAGCTGTTATTACAGTTCCAGCATATTTTAATGATGCTCAAAGACAAGCAACAAAAGATTCTGGTCGTATAGCTGGATTAAATATTAAGAGAATTATTAATGAACCAACTGCAGCTGCTTTAGCTTATGGTTTAGATAAAGCTCAAGGAACAAAAATAGTTGCTGTTTATGATTTAGGAGGAGGTACATTTGATATTTCTATTATTGAAATAGATAATGTGGATGGTGAAAAAACATTTGAAGTATTAGCAACTAATGGAGATACACATTTAGGTGGAGAAGATTTTGATATTAAAATAATTAATTATTTGGTATCAGAATTTAAAAAAGATTATGGTATTAATTTGTCAGATGATGCTTTAGCTATGCAAAGATTAAAAGATTCTTCTGAAAAAGCTAAAATAGAATTATCATCTGCTCAACAAACAGAAATTAATTTACCATATATAACAGCTGATAGTAGTGGTCCAAAACATTTAAATATTAAGTTAACAAGAGCTAAATTAGAGTCTTTAGTTGAAGATATAATAATTAAATCTATAAATCCTTTAAAAATTGCTTTGAAAGATGCTAATTTAGATGTTACCAAAATAAATGATGTTATTTTAGTAGGTGGTCAAACAAGAATGCCTATGGTTCAAAAAAAAGTAGCTGATTTTTTTAAGAAAGAACCTCGTAAGGATGTTAATCCGGATGAAGCTGTTGCTATAGGTGCTGCTGTTCAAGGTGGAGTATTATCTGGTGATGTTAAAGATGTTTTATTGTTAGATGTTACACCTTTATCTTTAGGAATTGAAACTATGGGTAATATTATGACTACTCTCATAAATAAAAATACTACTATTCCTACTAAACATAGTCAAGTATTCTCTACTGCTGAAGATAATCAATCTGCTGTTACTATACATGTGTTGCAAGGTGAAAGAAAAAGATCTGGTGATAATAAATCTTTGGGTCAATTTAATTTAGATGGTATACAACCTGCTCCTAGAGGTGTTCCTCAGATAGAAGTTACTTTTGATATAGATGCAGATGGTATATTGCATGTGTCTGCTAGAGATAAAAATAGTGGAAAAGAACAAAAAATAACAATTAGATCTTCTTCTGGATTAAATGAAAATGAAATTAGTAAAATGGTTAGAGATGCTGAATTAAATTCTGAACTTGATATTAAATTTGAAGAATTAGTTAAGGTTCGTAATCAAGCTGATCATTTAGTACATACAACTCGTAAACAAATTTTAGATTTAGGAAATAAAATTTCTAATGAAGATAAAAAAACTTTAGAGGATGAAATAAATAAATTGGAGACTTTGACTAAAGGTGAAAATAAGGAAGAAATAGAAAAATCTATACAAGAAGTTATACATATATCTAGTAAATTAATTAAATTAAATTCTTCCAGTGATAATAAAAATATGAATAATAATAAAGGTGATGAAAAGAATTTCAAGGGAAATAATGATTCTGTTGTAGATGCAGAGTATGAAGAGGTAAATAAAAAAAAGAATAGTTAATTATAAATTTTTACGTATATATTTAAAATATATTTATTATTTATGTCAAAGAAAGATTATTATACAATTTTAGGTATTTCTAAAACAGCTGGAAATTTTGATATAAAAAGAGCATATAAACGTTTGGCTATAAAATATCATCCAGATAGAAATAAAGGTAATAAAGTTTTTGAAGAAAAATTTAAAGAAATTAAAGAAGCTTATGAAGTTTTAAGTGATCCTAAAAAACGATCTGTTTATGATCAGTATGGACATAATGCTTTTAATCAAGATAATAGTGGTTTTGCATCAGGTTTTAGTGGTTCTGGTGATTTTGGAGATATTTTTGGAGATGTTTTTGGAGATATTTTTGGTTCTAGAAAAAAAACTAGTGATAGTAAAGGTTCAGATGTAAGTTATGATATGGAATTAGATTTAGAAGATGCAGTTAAAGGTATTTCTAGGAAAATTAAAGTTAGTATTATGCAAAAATGTAGTGTTTGTTATGGTAGTGGTGCTAGATCTGGTACAAAAAGAAAGTTATGTAGTACATGTAATGGTAGTGGTAATTTACATATGCGTCAAGGTTTTTTTTCTGTTCAACAAACATGTCCTAATTGTAATGGATCTTGTTATATAATTGATAATCCATGTTATGTTTGTCATGGTAGTGGTGTAGAAAGATCCTTAAAGGAGCTTTTAGTTAAAATTCCTGCTGGTATAAATACAGGTGATAAAATATGTTTATCTAAAGAAGGTAATTGTGGTGATTTTGGTAAATTTCCAGGAAATTTATATATAAAAATTAAAGTAAAGAAACATAATATATTTAATAGAGAAGATAATAATTTATATTGTGAAGTTCCTATTAATTTTTCTATGGCTGCTTTAGGGGGAAAAATAGAGATTCCAAGTTTAAATGGTAAATTAAAATTAAGAATACCTCCTGAAACTCAAACTGGTAGATTATTTAGAATTAAAAATAAAGGTGTTAAATCTGTGAATAATGATTTTTATGGAGATTTATTATGTAAAGTTTTTGTTGAAACACCTATTAATTTAAATGATTATCAGAGGAAATTATTATATGATTTAGGATTTAGTTTGACTGGAAATAATAATGGAGGAAAAAATAATCCTAAATCTAAAAGTTTTTTTGATCGTGTAAAGAAATTTTTATCAAATTTAGCTGGTTAATTAAATATTTATTTAAGTAATTTTTATTATTTTTTAATATATATATACGAGGTTATTTTTTGATTATTAATTTATATTTTTATAAATTTTTTTAAAATTATATTTATGTAATTATTCATAATTTTTAATTTAGGTATAATGTTAATGTTTATTTTTTTGTTAAATTCATTTTTATTTTATATGCTTCTAAATATAAAAATTCTAATATTATAGTAGCTGCAGTTAATGATGTAATGTCAGTGTTATCGTATGGTGGTGATACTTCTACCATGTCGATACCTATAATATTTATATTGGTTAGTTTTCTAATTATATTTAAAATTTTATTAATTTTTATTCCATTTATTACTGGAGTTCCTGTTCCTGGTGCGTAAGAAGGATCGATGCAGTCTATATCGAAACTTAAATATGTGGGTTTATTTTGTGTTATTTTTTGTATAGAGTAAATTATTTTATCAGTGTTGGTATTATTAATTTTATCTGATGTTATTATTTTAAATTTATTTTGTTTGTTTATGTATGTTCTTATACCTATTTGAATAGTGTTTTTATGATTAATTAATTTTTCTTTTTCTGCTTGATAGAATATAGATCCATGATCAAATTTATTTCCATTAAAATGTGTATCTGTATGTGCATCAAAGTGTATTAATGATATTTCTTTGTAAAAATTTTTATATGATCTTAATATAGGTAATGTTATGTAATGATCACCACCTAATATAATTAATTTTTTTTTAATGTTTAAAAAAAAATTTATTTTTTTTTCTATTTTTTTTTGTAGTTCTTTTATGTTGCCAAATTTATAAATTAAATCTCCATTATCTATAATATTTAAATATTTATTTATATTAAAGTTCCATGGCCATTTTTTTTTTTCCCATATTAAATTTCCAGATAATTTTCTTATATTAATTGGTGCTAATTTACTACCTGATCTTCCTGAACTAGTTATATCGTTAGGTATTCCTATAATAACAAAATCATATTTTTTTGTTTGTAGTTTTTTTTTGGTAGTAATTAAAGGATATCTCATGAAGCTAAATATATTAGATATTAGTGATTGATCTTTGGTTATATTCATTTTTTATTCTAAGTAAGTTTTATATTTTAAATATTTATTTAATTTATTAATATGTATTTTATTTCTTTTCAAGAATAAAAGTATTTTTTTTTTGTTTGTATTAGTATATCTTAACATATTAGATATATTATCATTTTTGTTAATTGATATTTCTTTAAATTTGTTATTTTTTCTAGTATATATTATTAATGTTTTTATGTTTCCAAATAAATTATGTATGTTTCCTAAAGTTTTTTGATATGCTCCAATCATAAATATTCCTATTTTAGGTGGTTTATTTGATTTAAAATTTTGTATTGGTAGTGTATTGTTTATGTTTTTTTTATTTATATATTGGTATATAGTTCCATCTGAATCACATGTAATATCTGAGATGTTAGTATATCTTTTAATAGGTTTATTTAGGCCTTCTATTGGTAAAATAGGGAATTTTTGTTTAGCCCCCCACATATCAGGTAAAGATTGGAATAAAGAAATATTTATATGAATTTTATCTGATGTATACAAGTTAATATATTTTAATTTTTTTTTATTTTTGATTAATTTTTTTTTATATATATATTTTAATATATTATTATATATTTTTTCTATATATGATTTTATTTTAAGGTTATAAATTCCTAATTTAAAATTTATTTTTATTTTATTTAGTAATTTAAATATATATTTTTCTTTGTTTTTTTTTATTTTTTTTGTAAGTTTTTTTATTTTATTCCAAATGATCCAAATTTTTATTATTAATATGTTTTTTTTATTTGTAATGATATTTTTTTTTAATGGTTTTATTTTATAAAAGTTATTTTTTTCAGTATTAACAATATTTGTTATTAATATTTCATGGTGTGCTGTTATAAATCTTCCTGATTCTGTTATAATATTTGGTGTTTTGGTTTTGTTTTTTTTACAAATATATTGTATTAATTTTATTATTTTAGATGCATATGTTTTTATGTTATAATTCATTTTATTTTTTTCAGCATAATTTACAGCTAATCCTCCACCTAAATCTAAATATTTTATTTTAATTTTAAATATTTTTATTAAATCTATATATATGTTTATTATTTCTTTTAAATATATTTTTATGTAATTAATATCATTTATTTGTGATTTTATATGACAATGTAGTAATTTTAGTTTTTTTAATAGATTATTTTTTTTAAGTATTTTAATGGTTTTTAAAATTTGTAGTGATGTTAATCCGAATTTGATTTGATTTTTATTTATTTTTTTATTTAATTCTAATGAATTTAATTTAGATCTAATACCTATGAAAAAATTATTTTTTATTTTTACATTTAAGATTAATTTGATTTCTTTTATCTTTTCTATAACAAAAAAAATTTTATGACCTATTTTAGATGCTAATAATGCTAAATATATATATTTTTTATCTTTATATCCATTACATATAATGGTAACGTTTTTATTACTATTTATTAAAATAGTCATAAGTTCAGATTTTGATCCTGCTTCTAGTCCTATTTTATTTTTTATATTTTTTAATATTGATCGTATCAGATATGATTGTTGATTTACTTTTATAGGATATATAAATAAATATTTTCCATTATATTTATATTTTTTAATATATTTTTTGAAATTTAAATATATTTTATTTATTTTTTGTTTTATTATTTGTGGAAAACTTAATTTTATAGGTAAAATGTTTTTTTTTAATGATTTTTGATTAATTAATTTATTTAAATCAATATATATATTTTTTTTATTATGTTTTATACATATATTTATATTTCCTTTTTTATTAATAATTAAATATTGTTTACTCCATTGTTTAATATTATAATCAAAAAATTTTTTTTTAATGTTCATAGATTTATTTTAATATTTTTTTTTAATATTGATAAATAATATATTTATTTTATGTTACAATTTTTATATTAAATTTATATTTATTTATGTATTATCTTAATAAATTTTTTTATAAAAAAAAAAGAAATAATTTTTTTGTTTTTATTGATTTAGTTTTAATTTAATTGAGGAATATAAATATAAATATGAAATCATATCTTTTTACTTCGGAATCTGTATCTGAAGGTCATCCTGATAAAATTGCTGATCAAATTTCAGATGCTATATTAGATGAATTAATAATTAAGGATAAATATTCTAGAGTGGCTTGTGAAACTTATGTGAAAACAGGGATTGTTATAGTTGGTGGAGAAATAACTACTTCTGCTTGGATTGATATTGAATATGTAGTAAGAAACACTATTAAAAATATAGGTTATGTGGATTCTAGTATGGGTTTTGATGCTTATTCTTGTGCTGTTTTAAGCACGATAGGTAAACAATCTATAGATATTAGTAGAGGAGTTAATAATAAATATTTAAATCATTTAGGGGCTGGTGATCAAGGTTTTATGTTTGGTTATGCTACAGATGAAACAGATGTTTTGATGCCTGCTCCTATAGTGTATGCTCATCGTTTAGTTTATAAACAATCAGAATTAAGAAAAAGGGGTGTATTGCCTTGGTTGTGTCCGGATGCAAAGAGTCAAATTACTTTTTGTTATTCAAATGATAATATAGTTAGTATAGATAATGTTGTTTTTTCTACACAACATTTGGAGTATATTGATTATAAATCTTTAAGAGATGCAGTTATGGATGAAATTATTTTCCCGGTATTGCCAAAAAAATGGTTAAACAAGAGAACTAAATATTATATAAATCCTACAGGTAGATTTGTTATTGGAGGTCCTATAGGAGATTGTGGTTTAACTGGACGAAAAATTATTGTTGATACATATGGAGGAATGGCTAGACATGGGGGTGGGGCTTTTTCAGGAAAAGATCCTTCTAAAGTTGATAGATCAGGAGCTTATATGGCTAGATATATTGCAAAAAATATAGTAGCAGCTGGTATAGCTAAAAAATGTGAAATACAAATATCTTATGTTATTGGTTTGTCTAAACCAGTATCTGTTATGGTAGAAACATTTGGAACTGAAATTGATTCTTCAATTAATTTTAGTAGTTTAGTTCTTGATATTTTTGATTTAAGTCCTGGAGGTATAATAAAAAATTTGGATTTATTAAATCCTATATATTTAAAGACTGCTTCTTATGGTCATTTTGGAAGAGAAGAATTTTCATGGGAAAGAACTGATAAAGTTGATATTTTGAGAGATTCATTAAATTTATAATAGAAAATAATGTTTTTTAAAAATTAATTTTAAAGATAAATTTATTTATGATTATTTTCAATAATTAGGTTAATTATGTGTATAGATTTTGGGTAATAAGTTTTTATATTTATATATTTATTTTTTGTTATTAATGGTGAAAATATATTTTTTGTTTTGTAATTATTTGTAATTAAAGTTGTTTTTTTTTTAATAGATAGTATTTTTTTTTTAAATATATTAACATTAGATATGTTTTTGTTAATTTGTTGATTATTAATAAATTTATTCCAATAAATATTGTTTTTATTTTGATAAAAGAAAATAATTATTTTTTTTTGTTTATTTTTAGAAAAATATTGTTCTGATATAATTTTGAATGATGATATTTTAAATATTTTTATTTTATTAATTTTAAAATGTAGTATTTGACATATACATTTAGATATTCTAATTCCTGTGTTACTTCCAGGTCCATTGTTGAAAGCAATTATATTTATATTATTTAAGTTAATGTTGTTTTGAGCAATGATATTACTTAATAGTTTTATTATATATTTGCTATTTTCATGATTAGAAAATTTATATTTGGTAAATGTTTTTTTTTTGTAAAATATGCTTATTGAGCAGAGTTCTGTGGTTATGTCTATAGCTATAATATTTTGTTTCATTGATTGTTTATTTTAATTTAAATTAGATAATTGTTTGTTTAATTAAAATATATATAATAATATATTATTAGTGTTTTGTGTATTTAATGATATGAATAAAAAAATAAATTTATTAGATTTGAATAGAAAAATGATGAGGGAATTTTTTTTTAGTTTAGGTTTTAAAGATTTTGTATTTATTCAGGTTATGAATTGGATATATAAAAAGTATTGTTTTGATTTTATGTTAATGAATAATTTAAGTTTTAAAACAAGATATATTTTATCTAAAACAACTGAAATAAAATTTCCTAAGATAATTAAAGAATTTAATTCAAATGATGGTGTAATAAAATGGTTATTAGGTGTTGGTGAATATTATATAGAAACTGTTTATATACCAGAAATTAATAGAAGAACATTGTGTTTGTCTACTCAAGTTGGATGTTTGGTTAATTGTGTTTTTTGTGCTACTGGTAAAAAAAAGTTTGTACGTAATTTAAATGTTTCTGAGATAATAGGTCAGTTATTATTAGTTTTAAATTTAAATAAAAATAAAGAAGGTAATTTTGGTAAATTTATTACTAATATAGTTTTTATGGGAATGGGTGAACCATTATTGAATTTTATGAATGTTGTTAATTCTATACAAATTATATTAGATAAATATTGTTTTTATTATTCTAAAAGAAAAATAATTTTATCAACTTCTGGTATAGTTCCTTATATATATAAATTAGTTCAGTTTGTAGATGTTATTTTGGTTATATCTTTACATGCTACTAATGATAGTTTGCGTGATAAAATTGTTCCTATAAATATTAAGTATAATATTTCGTCTTTATTTAAATCAGTTTGTTTTTATATAAAAAAAACTAAATCTAATAGAAATAAAATATATATAGAATATGTTATGTTATATAAAATTAATGATTATAAATATAATGCTTATGAGTTGGTGGATTTATGTAAGAATTATTCAGTAAAAGTTAATTTGATTATTTTTAATAATTTTAGAGAAAATAAACTAATATTGGATAGTGATTTGAATAGAGTTTATTGTTTTTATAAAATTTTAATAAGAAATAATATTTTTGTTACTATTAGAAAGGTTAGAGGAATTGATATTAATGCTTCTTGTGGTCAATTGATTGGTGGTTTTTGATTTTTTAGTATGTTTATTTTTTAAAAAAATTAGTTTATAATTACATATAATATTTAAGTGTTAAATTTAGTATAATTATTTTTATAAAAATAAAATATTTTTTAAAAGATATTTGAAAGTTTTATTTTTAATTTAATGCATAATTTTTATTTGATAAATTAAATGTATAATGAAAAAAAAAAAAATTTTAAATGAAAATTCTAAACTTGTTAATTCAGAAAATTTAAAAGTAAATGCGTTAGGTAATAGATTGATTGAAGCTCGTAAATCTATGAATTTAACGCAACAAGATATAGCTGATAAATTGTGTTTAAAATTAGAGATGATTCGTAATATTGAAATAAATAATATGCCACCTAATTTAGCTCCTGTGTTTTTTTTGGGTTACATTAGATCTTATGCACGTCTAGTTAATATATTAGATGATGATTTATCTGATTTAATGTTAGAATACAAATATTGTAATGTATTGTATACTAAAAATTATGTGAAAGTTTTGTATTTAGAAAATAAGAGAAATTCATCAATAAGGAGAATATTTATATTTTTAGGATTTTTGTTTATTACTGTATTTAGTTTATTTTGTTTCTTTTTTAATGTTTTTAAAACAAATAAACTTGATAATGATGTTTTTATAATAAATAAAAAATAAATAATTAGTTTTATTAATTAAATATTTTGTTTAGGATTAATTTAATTTAATTTTATATATTGTTAATTATATTTATGTTTTTGAAATTTTTTATTTTTGTGATTGGTAGTATTTTTATAGGTTAAGTTTTTAGTTATTTTTTAGTATTTATTTTTTAAATAATATAAAATATGAAAAATTTTAAATATAAGTCATTGAAAGGAATGTATGATTGTTTTTCTCAAGATATATATTTTTATCAATATATAGAAAAAGTTTTTAAAAAATTAATGATTAATTATTGTTTTGATGAAATTAGGTTTCCTATATTAGAGAATACATCTATATTTAAAGATATATGTAGAAATAATAATCTTGTTAAAAAAGAAATGTATTCTTTTGATGATCGTAATGGTTTAAATATAAGTTTACGTCCAGAAGGAACTATATGTTGCACTAGATTATGTTTGGAAAATAATCTTTTTTTTAAGAATTTATTTTTAAAGTTATGGTATATGGGACCTATGTTTAGATATGAAAATTCTCAAAAAGGAAGATTTAGACAATTTAATCAAATAGGAGTTGAAGTATTTGGTTTGAAAGATATAAATATTGATTTAGAATTATTGTTAATATTAAAAAGATTATTTAATATTTTAGGTGTTTATGATTTTTTAAATTTAGAAATAAATTTTATAGGCAATATCCAAGAAAGAGAAAGTTATATTAATTACTTGTTTGAATATATAACAAAAAAAAATGTAAAATTAATTATTGATAAACATATTATTAATCCTTTGAAATTAATTAACTCAAATGATATTAAAATTAAAAAATTTTTTGCAGATTCTTTAACGATTAAGGATTTTTTAAGTAAAAAATCTTTATTTATTTTTAATTTGTTGTGTGCAAAATTAGATTTTTTTGGTTTTAAATATGTTATTAATTATAATTTAATGAGAGGTTTAGATTATTATAATGATTTAGTATTTGAATGGAAAAGTAATTTATTTGATTTTAATAAAACAGTTTGCGCTGGTGGTAGATATGATAATTTAGTTAGTTACATATCTAATTTTAATTATCCTGCTGTAGGTTTTGCTATTGGTTTAGAGAGATTAGGAATATTATTTAATTTATCAAAAAAAAAGGATTTTATTTTATATAATAAAATTGATATTTATATTATTTCATCTTTTAATGATGAAACAAAAACTTTAGGTGTTTCTATATTAGAAATGTTATTAGATTATAGTGGTAACACATTAAATGTATATAATGATTATATTTGTAAGAATATAAATAATAAAATTAAAAAAGTATTAAATATGAATGTTCGTATTTTGATAATAATTGGAGAAATAGAATTAAATAATGATTTTATTACTTTGAAGGATTTATATGAAAATAAATTATTTAAGTTATCTAAAAATGATATAAATAATGTTGTTTCTAGTATTTTTTCGTTTTAAATATCAAATTTAATTTTTTTATAAAGTTTATAGTATAAAGTGTAGTTTGTTGTTTTTAAAGTTTAAGTTTTGTTAAAATTACTAATTTATGTTTTTTTAAATTTATTAATTATTTTAAATAAGTAAATTGTTGAAGAGTGTTTTATTTAATAATTTTTGTATTATTTATATTTTTTTATTTAATTAAATTACATATTATCTATATGTAATGTTTTTATTATTGTAAAATATTATTTTAAGTAATTTTTAAAATTTTAATGTTTAATTTATTTGAATTAAGATATTTAAATAGTTTAATAAAATGGTTTATTTTGTAAAAGATTTTGATTATGTTTAGTTTAGCTCTTGTTGGTCGTGCCAATGTAGGTAAAACAAGTTTGTTTAATTTTTTGACTAGCACAAATTATGCTTTAGTTTCAAATGAATTAAATTCAACTGTAGATTTTAATTATGGTTTATTATCATTTAATGATGGTTTTGTTATATGTATTGATACTTGTAGTTTTTTGAATTTATGTTTTTTAAAATATTTAAATAAAAATATTAATGATTATAATACAGTTTTAAATAATATTCAAAAAAAATATATTTTTCTTTTAAATAGAGTTGATTTGATTTGTTTATTAGTTGATGCTTCTGTTGGTGTTTTGTTTGATGATATGTTTTTATCTAATTCATTTTTAAAGTTAGCTAAAAATAATTTAGTTGTTATAGTTAATAAGATAGATAAAAAAAATTATATAAATAATTTTTTTTATAATTTTTATTCTTTAGGTATAAAAGATTTATATTATATTTCTGTTAGTCAAAATATTGGAATTAAAGATTTTGTTAGTAGTATTTTTTTATCTAAAAAGTATAATGTAATTATAAATAATAATAATGTTTTTTTATATATTGATATGTTAAATTTATGTGTTAACCTTAATAGGTATTATTATTTTATTTTGAAATTATTTGGTTTAGATAAGAATATTTTTATAAATAAAAATAGTTTTTGTGTTAATTTGAGAAATATATTTAAAATAGTTATTGTTGGTAAGCCAAATGTAGGAAAATCAACATTTTTTAATTCTGTTTCTAAATATAATATATCTATTGTGTCTAATATATCTGGTACAACAAAAGATTTTATTTTTTCTAATTTTTTTTATAAAGATAATAATTATATTTTGGTTGATACTCCTGGTTTGTATAAAAATTTATATAGTAAAGGTAATTTTTTAAGTAAAGAATTTTTTCGTAAAATTTTATTATTTAAAATAATATTATTTGTTGTTGATATAAATGAAGGTTTATCTAAGTATGATTTGTATTTGTTGAATTTGTTTTTAAATAAAGGTAAATTATTAATTTTAATTTTTAATAAATGTGATAAAATAAAACTACTAAATATTAAAATCTATAAAGAAAAATTATTTATTAAATATAATTTTATTAAGAACATATATATTTATTTTATTTCTGCTATAAAATTAAATGAGAAATTTATAAATGGTTTGTTTTATTTTATTAATAAAATGTATAAAAATGTATTTTTTAATAAGATAAGTAGTTCCAAGTTAACTAAAATATTAATTAAAGCAACAAATTTTTATAATTATAAAAATTTAAGTAATTTAGTAAAATTAAAGTATGCACATATTGGAGGATATTATCCTTTTACTATAATAATTCATGGTAATAAGATTAATTTAATAAATAATTCTTATAAACAATATTTAGTTAATTTTTATATGAAATATTTAAATTTATTAGGTTTGAAAATAAATTTAAAATTTAAAGAAATATTCAATCCTTTTAAAAAATTAATTAAATAATTTATTTTTTTGATTTGACAATCGCTATTTTATAAAAATAGAGGAAAGTCCGGACTCCGTAGGACTTGGTACCAGATAATTCCTGGAGAAAATATATATTTATTTTTATGAATAGTGCAACAGAAAATAACCGCCTTTGTGTAAAAGGTAAGGGTGAAAAAGTATGGTAAAAGCATACTACATATTATAGTAATATATATGTTTGTGTAAACTCTACCTGGAGAAAGACTAAATTTAGTTTATTAGATAATTAGTTTAAAAATATATTTGTCCGTATATTTATCTTTTATTCTGTGGTAAGTCGATTGAGCTTTTAAGTGATTATTAGCCTAGATAAATGATTGTCTTTTTATTTATTTTAAATAAAAAACAGAATCCGGCTTATAAATCAAAATAAATAAATTTGTTTTTTAATGTTGATTTTTTATTAACTAAATAATAGTGTTTTTTTATTTAAAATATATATAATGTTTAAAATTTTTAATACTTTAAGTCGTGAAAAAGAATTTTTTAATAATATATTTAGTAATATAGTTAATATATATGTATGTGGTGTAACTGTATCTAATTTTTGTCATATTGGTCATGGTAGAACTTTTTATTTTTATGATATTTTAATTAGGTACTTAAGTTATTTGGGTTATAAATGTAATTATGTGCGTAATATTACTGATATAAATAATGATATATGTGAAAAAGCAGTAATGAAAGGAAATTTTGATATAAGTAAATTTTCTTCTTTTATGATTTATTCTATGTTTAATGATTTTGAAAAGTTAGGTTTATTGAAACCTAATAGTGAACCTAAAGTTACAGATCATATTGATTTGATAATTAATTCTATATTGAAGTTATTAAAATGTAATTATGCTTATATTTCTTTTAATGGAGATGTGTTATTTTCAGTTAAAAAATTTTTACGTTATGGAAATGTTTTTTTAAAAGTTAAAAATAGTTTAAAGTTAATTAAAGGAAAAGATTTTGTTTTATGGAAATTAAATAGAAATCAAAAAAGTTATGGTTGGATTTCTCCTTGGGGTATAGGTAGACCGGGTTGGCATATAGAATGTTCAGTTATAAGTAATAAGTATTTATCTAATGGAATTGATATACATGGTGGAGGTGTTGATTTGATTTTTCCTCATCATGAAAATGAATATTTTCAATCTAAGTGTTTGTTTAATAATTTTTTTAATGTTAATTATTGGGTACATACTGGTTTGGTGTTATTTGAAAATAAAAAAATATCTAAGTCTAAAAAAGATTTTTTTTTGTTAAGTGATTTATTAAAATTATATAATTCTGATGTAATTAAATATTATTTGATGTCTGTGCATTATAGAAAGAATTTGCTTTTTAGTTATTCTATATTTAAAAAATATAAATTATCTTTGATAAGATTATATTTATGTTTAAAAGATTTAAATTTAAATATTATTTTTTCAAAAGATGATTTTGTTTCATTGAGAAGTTTTGATAATGATTTTAATGAATTGATGAACGATGATTTAAATATTCCTGGTGTTTATAAGTTATTTAATTATATGTCTAATTTAATTAATAAATTTAAGAATAAAAAGTTTTGTTTAGCAAGTAAAATAGGTATTAAAATGATATTTTTGGCTAGAATAATTGGTTTATTAAGTTATGATGTTGATTTTTTTTTAAAGAAATCTGTTAATTTTGATAATATTAAATTAATAAAAAAAATAAATTATTTAGTAAAAAAAAGACATATATTTCGTAAATCAAAAAATTGGGTTAAAGCTGATTTAATTAAGAAAAAATTATTTGATTTAAATGTTAATGTTAATGATAAAATTAATAGTTTTACTGATTGGTATTTTATTTAGTAGTAGTTTTTTCTTTTTATTTATGTATATTTTTTGTATGATTATTAATTTTTTTTAAATTTATTTAATTAATGATTATAATTGTATTTTTTATTTAATTTTTTTATTAAAAATAAATGTTTTTAAAATTTTGATTTTTTAATTATTTTATTGTTTTATGGTATTTGTAATAATTTATTGATATATGTAATCTTCATATGTTAGTATTTGTTTTATTATTTACGCTCTTAGCTCAGTGGATAGAGCAACAGCCTTCTAAGCTGTAGGTCACAGGTTCGAATCCTGTAGAGCGTGTATAGTTTTAAGTTTATTTTTTTGTTTTATTATTTTAAAATTTTTAATTTTATGTTTTATGATTTATATATAATATTTTTAATTTGGAGTTGATTTTTTTATTTTATATATTTAGTTTAAATTTTTTGTTTTTGAAAAATTTAGTGATTAGTTTATATGGATTAGTAAGTAGAGAGTATGATGTTTTTTTGAAAGTTTTTATGTAAGATGTTTTTTATACGTAATAATAAATATGTTTATTTTGTATATTTTGGTAATTTTGTTATTAAAGTTTTTATTAAAAAAAACAAAGATTGTTATTTTTTTAAAATATTTTTATCAAGTAAATATTGTGGTTGGATAAATAATGTTTTATATTTTAATTTGTTTTATTAAATAAATATTGAATTTATTTTTTAATTAAACTAATTTTTTAATTTATTTTTATGTAAATTATATGTATAAATTAAATGATGAAATATCATTTATTTATTTATAAATAAGGTCTTTCTAAGGCTATTTTAAAAACATCTTCAATATGATTTAAGCTGTGTATTTTAAGTTTTTTAATTATTTTTAGATCAATTTTTTTTAATTCTTTTTTATTTTTTGAAGGTATTATAACTTCCTTTACTCCTCCTCTTAATGCTGCTAATAGTTTTTCTTTTAACCCTCCTATAGGTAAAATGTTTCCATGTAATGTTATTTCCCCAGTCATGGCTATATTTGATTTAATAGGGTTATTAGTTATAGTAGATAAAAGTGATGTACATACAGTTATTCCTGCGCTTGGTCCGTCTTTTGGTGTAGATCCTTCTGGGATATGTATATGTATATCTTTAAATGTGTAGAATTCTTTTTTTATGTTTATTTTTTTACTTAAGGATTTAATTACTGTTAAAGAAGCTTTTATTGATTCTTGCATTATTTTTCCTAAAGATCCTGTATATATTAATTTTCCTTTACCAGGTGTACATATTGTTTCTATAATTAATAATTCACCCCCTGTATCTGTCCATGCTAGTCCTGTTGCTTGTCCAATTTTGTTAGATTTATTTATTTTACCAAAATCGAATTTTTTAATTCCTAAATATTTTTTTATGTTTTTTTTGTTTATTTTAATTGATTTGATTTTTTTGTTTAATGCAAAAATTTTAACTATTTTTCTACATATTTTAGATATTTCTTTTTCTAAATTTCTAACTCCTGATTCTCTTGTGTAATGTCTAATTATTTTTATAATAGCTTTGGTACTGATACTAAATTCTTTTTTTTGAAGATTGTTTGTTATTAATAATTTATTTATTAGATGTTTTTTAGCAATATTTATTTTTTCATTTTCTGTGTATCCAAATAATTTTATGATTTCCATTCTATCTAATAGTGGTAATGGAATATTATGTATTGTATTTGCGGTAGCTATAAACATTACATCTGATAAATCGTAATTTACTTCTATGTAATGATCATTAAATGAATTATTTTGTTCTGGATCTAATATTTCTAGTAGTGCTGCTGATGGATCACCTCTCATATCTATAGATATTTTATCTATTTCATCTAATAAAAAAAGAGGGTTTTTTACTTTGCTTTTTATTATTTTTTGAATTATTTTTCCTGGCATAGATCCTATGTATGTTTTTCTATGACCTCTTATTTCTGCTTCATCTCTTATTCCTCCTAAAGACATTCTGATATATTTTCTACCAGTAGCTTTAGATATTGATTTTCCTAATGATGTTTTACCAACACCTGGTGGTCCTATAAAACATAGTATAGGTCCTTTTGTTTTTTTTGATCTATTTTGTACTGCTAAATATTCTAATACTCTTTCTTTTATTTCTTTTAATCCAAAATGATCTATATTTAGTATTTTTTCAGCTTGATCTAATTTTTTATTTATTTTTGTTTTTTTACTCCATGGTATTTGAATCATCCAATCAATATAACTTCTAATTACTGTTGATTCTGCTGACATAGGAGACATCATTTTTAATTTTTCTAATTCAGCTTTTGTTTTTTGTTCAGCTTCTTTAGTCATTTTTATTGAGTTTATTTTTTTTAAGATTATATTATATTCATTATTGATATTATCTATATTATTTAATTCTTTTTGTATAGCTTTTATTTGTTCATTTAAATAATATTCTTTTTGACTTTTCTCCATTTGGTTTTTAATTCTGTTTCTTATTTTTTTTTCTATTTTTAGAATATTTATTTCTGATTCTATTTTAGTCATTAAATATTCTAATCTTTGATTTACATTAGGTATTTCTAATATATATTGTTTTTCTTTTAATTTTAAAGGCATATGTGATGATATTGTATCAGCTAATTTTTCTGTGTTTTTTATATTATTTATAGATGATATTATTTCTTGTGGTATTTTTTTATTTAGTTTTATATATGTTTCGAATTGATTTATTATTGTTCTAGAAAGTATTTTTTGTTTTTTTTCTTCTAATTTTAATGTATTAAAGTATTCTGTTGATGCTATAAAATATTCTCCTTTATCTTCTATATTTGTTATTTTTGCTCTATATAATCCTTCTACTAAAACTTTTACAGTACCATCAGGTAATTTTAGTATTTGTAGTATTGAAGAAATAGTTCCTACTGAAAAAAAATCATTAATATTAGGTTCATCTTTAGATGCTTTTTTTTGGGCTACAAGAATGATTTTTTTATTTTTCTTCATAGCTAATTCTAAACAACGTATTGATTTTTTTCTTCCCACAAATAATGGTATTATCATATGTGGGTATACAACTATATCTCGTAATGGTAAAATTGGTATTTCAATATTGTTATTTTTATGTTTTTCTAATTGCATATTTAACTCTTATTTTTAATTATTTTTTAATATTTGTTTTTAAGAAGATATTAAAATTGGTTTTGTTTTTTTGTTTATTACAGATTTATTGATTATTATTTTTTTTATTCCTTTCATAGATGGTATTTTATACATTAAATTTAATAATGTATTTTCTAATATATTATTTAGTCCTCTAGCTCCTGTTTTGTTTTTGTGTGCTTTTTTGGCTATTTCATATAATGCATCTTTTTCAAAAGTTAGGTCTATATTTTCTATTTTAAATAAAAGTTGATATTGTTTTATTATAGCATTTTTTGGTTTAGTTAATATTTCTAGTAAATTATATTTACTTAATTTATTTAATTTAGTTAAGATTGGTAATCTTCCGACAAATTCTGGTATTAATCCGAATTTAATTAAATCTTGTGTTTTTATATCTTTTAAATTTTTGTTTTGTTTGTTGTTTTTATTATTAAAACCGATATTATTTGTTTTACTTAATCTGTTTTTTATTATTTTATTTAAACCATTAAATGTTCCACCACATATAAATAATATATTTTTTGTATTTATTGGTATAAATTCTTGTTGAGGATGTTTTCTACCTCCATAAGGAGGTATTGATGCTATAGTTCCTTCTAAAATTTTTAATAGTGCTTGTTGAACTCCTTCTCCTGAAACATCTCTTGTTATAGAAATATTGTTGTTTTTTTTGGCGATTTTGTCAATTTCATCAATATATATAATAGATTTTTCTGTTTTTTCTACATTGAAATTACATTTTTGTAATAATCTTAATATTATATTTTCCACATCTTCTCCTACATATCCTGCTTCTGTTAAAGTAGTAGCATCTGTTATTACAATAGGAATATTGATAATTTTAGCGATTGTTTGTGCTAATAATGTTTTTCCACTTCCTGTAGGACCAATCAAAAGAATATTGTTTTTATTTAATAAGATATTTTTTTTTTCATAATAAATAATTTTTTTGAAATGATTATATATTGAAACTGATAGTATTTTTTTTGTTTTGTTTTGTCCTATTACATATTTATCTAATTTTTTTTTTATTTTTTGAGGGTTTTTTATTTTAAAATTTAAATTATTGTTATGGTGAGTGTTTTTTTTTATAATTTTATTGTACAATGAAATGCATTCATTACAGATGTGGTTTTTATTGTTTGAAATTATTTTGTTTACATTAATGTAATTTTTATTACAAAAAGAACAATTTATATTGTTATTATTGTTTATATTCATACAATTAATTATCAAGATTTGAATTTTTTTTATTTGTTTTAAAAATTTTATCTATTAATCCATATTGTAGTGCTTCTTTAGCAGATAAATATTTATCTCTTTCAGTATCTTTTTCTATAGTTTCTATAGTTTGATTTGTGTTTTTTGCCATTATTTTTATTAATTTATTTTTTGTTTTTACAATTTCGTTTGTTTGTATGACTATATCTGTTGCTTGACCATGAAAACTACCTAATGGTTGATGTATCATGATTTTAGAATTAGGTAAACAAAATCGTTTATTTTTATTTCCTGATGATAATAGAAAAGCTGCCATAGAATATGCTTCTCCTATACATATAGTATTTATGTCTGGTTTTACATAATTCATAGTGTCATATATAGACATACCTGAATTTACAGATCCACCAGGGGAATTTATATATATATAAATATCTTGTTTATTATTTTTTGATTCTAAGAATAGTAATTGAGCAATAATAATGTTAGATAATTTATTTTCTATATTTCCAGTTAGAAATATTATCCTGTCTTTTAGTAGTTTAGAATATATATCATATATTCTTTCATTATTTATTGTTTTTTCTATTATTGAAGGTATTAGTATATTTTTGTTCATTTATTTTGTAAAATGATTTATTTATAATATAAATTTAATTTATATTTATTAAAAAGAAATAATTTAAGTTTTTTATTATTCTTTAGTTATGTTTTAAATATTTATATGTTTGTTATTTAATAGTTTGTTTATTTTTTTAAAATTTAATTTATTTTGTTTTAAAACTAATTTTATCTAATATACTATTTATAAATTTATAACTATTTTGTGATCCAAATTTTTTAGCCAATTCAATACCTTCATTTATTATTACTTTATGTGGTATATATTTATTTTTTTTTAATTCATATATAGAAATATTTAATATAATATTTTCTATTTTTCCTATATATTTTGTGTTTTTTTTTAAATTTAAGTTTATTATTTTATTTAAATACTTTTTATTTTTAGTTACTCCGTATGTAATTTTTTTTAAATAAATTAAATCAATATTTTTAAACATATTTGTTTTTAGTAATTTTAATTCCTTTATTTTTATTTTTATAGTTTTACTTTTCAATATATTCCATGAATATATTATTTGTAATGCTGTTTCGCGAGATTTTTTTCTTTTTTTAAAATTCAATTATTTAATATCCTATGTATATTTAAATATTATTTTATTAATTAAATATTTATAATTTAATATTTATTATTTACTATTTCTGAAAATAATTCTTCCTTTATTGAGATCATATGGAGTTAATTTTACAACTACTTTATCTCCTGTTAATATTCTTATGTAATTTTTTCTCATTTTTCCTGATATGTGTGCTATTAAAATATGATTGTTGTCTAATTTTACACGAAACATAGTATTAGGTAAAGTTTCTATTACTGTACCATTCATTTCTAAATTATTTTTTTTATTCATATTATTATTTAATTTTTTAATTAATTTTGTTATTAATATTTGTATTAATTTCTTAAATTTTCTAAATATTTTTTTACATCTATAGCAGCTTTACATCCTGATGATGATGATGTTATAGCCTGTCTATATATTTTATCAGTAACATCTCCTGCAGCGAAAACTCCATTTATATTAGTCATGGTTTTGAATATATTTTTTTTATAATTTGTAATTATATATCCTTTTTCATCTAAAAGAATTTGTTTTTTAAATATTTTGGTATTTGGTTTATATCCAATATAGATAAATAGTCCATCGATTTTAATATTTTTAATATGGTTTGTTATGGTAGATTTTATATCTATTGATTTTATAGAATTTGAATTTTTATTTTTATTTATATTGATTAAGTAATAGTTTGTTAATAAAATTATTTTATTTTGTTTTATTTTTGTTGTTAGTTTTTTAATTAATATTTTTTCAGCAGTTAATTTTTCTCTTCTATGTATAAGGAATATTTTTTTTACTTTTTTTGATAAAAAAAGTGTTTCTTCTATAGCACTATTTCCTCCACCTATGATGGCTATATTTTTGTTTTTATAAAAGTAGCCGTCACATGTAGCACATGTTGATATACCATTGCCATATAAATCTTTTATATTTGGTAGATTTAGTATTTTAGGTGATGATCCTGTAGCAATAATTACTGTTTTAGGAAAATATACTTTTTTTTCACCGATTATTGTTAATGATTGATTATTTAATTTTGTTTTTATAATTTGATCATATATTATATTTGTTTTGAATTTTATGACTTGTTTTTTAAATTTCATCATTAATTTATAACCATTTATACCTTTATATTCTCCAGGCCAATTTTCTATATTAAATGATTTTACTAATTGTCCTCCTTCATTTAACCCAGTTATTAATGTTGTTTTTAAATATGCTCTAGATGCATATATAGCAGCTGTATATCCAGCTGGTCCGGAACCTATAATTAGTAATTCTGTTTTCATTTTTTTGTTTGAATATTTAGTTTTATAATATTGTTATTTATTTTTGGTATAATAAAAATTATTGTTTTTAAATTTTAAATTTTATAAAACATTTTATGTTAGATATTAAATTGATGTTAAGTAATAAATCATTTTTTGAGAAAAAAATACAAAGTCGTATAAATAATTTTAGTTTTAATAATATTATTATTTTATATGATCAATATAGATCTTTAAAGTATGAAATAGAATTTTTACAATTTAAACGTAAATTTTTTACTAAAAAAATTTATTTATATATAAAAACAAAAAAAAAAATAGATAAGATAATAACTTATGTGAAATTAATTAGATATAATATTATTTTTAAAAAAAAAATATTGAAACAAATATGTGTTAAATTACATCATATTGTATCTTATATACCTAATATACCTGAAGAAAATATTCCATTTGGTTTTAATGATAATTGTAATAAAATTGTATATAGTTGGGGAATTAAAAAAAATTATAGTTTTACTCTTATGAGTCATATAGAAATTGGTAAATATAAAAATAAATTAGATTTTACCTCTTCTGGTATTTTAAGTGGTTCTAATTTTGTAGTTATGCGTGATGATATAGCTTCTTTATATCGTGCTATTACTCAATTTATGTTGGATACACATATAAGGAAAAGTAATTATTGTGAAATTTATGTTCCTTATATTGTGAAAAGTAATGTTTTATATGGTACAGGTCAATTACCTAAATTTGATGAAGATATTTATTATCTTAAAGAAAAAGAAGGATTGTCAAATTTATCTTTAATACCAACATCAGAAGTTTGTTTAGTAAATTTATTTACAAACAAGATTTTAAAAGAAAGTGATTTTCCTATAAAATTAGTTGCTAATACACCTTGTTTTAGATATGAGTCTGGTTCTTATGGTAAAAAAAATAAAGGTTTGTTTAGATTGCATCAATTTGATAAAGTTGAATTGGTACAAATTGTTCATCCTGAAAATTCTTTTTTTGCTTTAGAACAATTAACTAATGATGCAGAAGGTATTTTAAAAATGTTAAATTTGCCTTATAGGAAAATTTTGTTATGTACTAACAAAATGAGTTTTAGTGCTTGTAAAACTTATGATATAGAAGTTTGGTCTCCTGTGACTGAAACTTATTTAGAAGTTTCTTCTTGTTCTAATACATCTGATTTTCAATCTAGACGTATAAATGCACGTTATTATGATTTGAAAAAAAATAAAAATATATTAGTTCATGCTATTAATGGTTCTGGTTTAGCAGTAGGTAGGACATTAATAGCTATATTAGAAAATTATCAAGTAAGTAAAGGAGTAATTAAAATTCCTGATGTTTTAATTAATTATATGAATGGTTTGCATTATATAAAATGTTTTGTTTAATTTTGATATATTTTTGTTAAGTTATGTTTAATAAAATTTCAGTTGCTCCTTTATTTAATTATACTGATAAGTATTGTAGATATTTTTATAGCTTATTTACAAATTCAATAAAATTATATACCGGAATGATTCATACATCTTATTTTTTAATGTGTTTTAAAAAGAATAGTTTTATAAAAAATGATTTGAATAACGTTTCAGTAGCTATTCAATTAGCAGGTAATAATGTAAATGATTTTAAGAAATGTGCAAAAATTATAAATAAATTGAATTTTCAAGAAATAAATATTAATTTAGGTTGTCCATCTGAAAATGCTAATAAAGGAGGATTTGGTGTATTTTTAATGTTAAATGTAAATAAAATTATAAGTTGTTTTAATTCTATACAGGAAGTAACAGATATACCAGTTACTTTAAAACATCGTATTTGTTTTGAAAAAGATTTATCTTATAATTTTCTTTTAGATTTTGTGGGAAATATTTATTTTCAAACTAAATGTAAATTATTTATAATTCATGCTAGGAATTTTTATTTAAATAAATCAGTTAAATATAATTTAAATATTCCTTTAGTAAATTATGATTTTGTTTATAAATTAAAAAAAGATTTACCGTATTTAAATATAGTGCTTAACGGTGGGATAAAAAATATATTTGAAATTGATAATCATTTGAAGTTTGTTGATGGAGTTATGTTGGGTAGAGGTATTTATTTTAATCCCTTAATTTTATTTGATATACATGATTATATGTATAATAAATGTTTATTTAAAAAAATAGCTAAAAACAAACGTTTTTTGTTAAAAAATAAAACTTTAAATAAATTTTGTTTTTTAAAGCAAAATTTAGATATTAGAATTAAATATATTTTTCATAATCTTTTTTATTATATAAAATCTGAAATAAAAAAAAATAATAAATTTAATCTTAATTTGATTTTAAGACATGTAGTACATATATTTAAAGGTTCGTGTTTAGCTTCTATTTTTCGTGAAAGATTAATCTTATCTATAAAATATTTTAGTAAATTTAAAAAATTTAATGATTTTGAAAATTTTATATTTTTTATATAGTTAAAAGTTTTTTTGTTTATTTTGTTTTTGCTATTTTGAAAGCTTCTATCATTGAGCTAAAACAATTTTTTTTTATTAATTTTTTGTTTAATTTTGTTTTTTCTTTTTCTTTATAGAAAGTTAAGTTTAAGATTCGTTTTTTTTTATCTATATTAATTATTTTAGTATTTATTTCTTGATCAATTTTAATATTTTTAATTGTATTTTTAAATTTTTCTTTTATATTTTCGTTTATTTTTATTTTACCTATTATGTTTTTGTTTATTTTCAATAAAATATGTTTTTTTTTGATTTTAATTATTTTTCCTTTTATTAAGTTGTTTTTATTGTTTAATAATATAAATTTATTTAATGGATCTTCAGAAAGTTGTTTTATTCCTAATGATATTCTTTCTTTTTGTAAATCAATTTGTAATATTACTGTTTTTATTTTGTTACCTTTTAAGTATATTTTTTTTATATCTTCTGTGTTTATTGAATTCCATGATATATCTGATGTATGTATTAATCCATTTATGTTATTTTCTAAATTTAAAAAAATTCCAAAATCAGTTATAGATTTTATTGTTCCATCTATTTTGTCGTTTTTTTTGTATTTTTCTGAAAAAATTTTCCAAGGATTTTGAATACATTGTTTTATACTCAAAGATATTCTTCTTTTTTCTATATTTATATCTAAAATAATAGCATCTATTTTTTGTGTTATATTAAAAATTTTGAAGGGATTTATATTTTTGTTAACCCAGTTTATTTCTGATATATGGACTAAACCTTCTATACCTTCTTCTATTTTGATGAAACAACCATAATCTGTAATATTTGTTATTGTTCCATTTATTTTACTATTTATTGGGTATTTGTCTATTATATTTTTCCATGGATCTTCAGAAAGTTGTTTTAGTCCTAAAGATACTCTAGTATTTTTTTTATCAAATTTAATTATTTTTACTTTTATTTTTTCTCCGATTGTAATTATTTCATTTGGATGTTTTATTCTTTTCCAAGACATATCAGTTATGTGTAATAATCCATCTAAACCTCCTAAATCTATAAATGCTCCATAATCTGTTATGTTTTTAACTATTCCTTTAACAATTATACCTTCATATATGTTTTTAATTAATTTTTCTCTTTCATTATTGTTAATAGTTAAAATTACTGCTTTTCTTGAAACAACGATGTTGTTTTTTTTTTTATCTAATTTAATTATTTTAAATAATAGTTTTTTTCCTTCTATATCTGAATAGTTTTTTATAGGTTTTATATCTACTAACGATCCAGGTAAAAAAGCTTTTATTCCTTCTAAATTTACTGTGAATCCACCTTTTACTTTATTGGTTATTATTCCTTGTATATTTTCTGTTTTTTTATAAATTTTTTTTAAATTTAACCATGATTTATGTTTTTTAGCTTTATCATAAGATAAAATTGTTTCTCCATATCCATTTTCTATGTTTTCTATAAATACATCTATTATGTCATTTTTTTTAATGTTTAAATTATTATCAATATCTTTAAATTCATCTATAGGTATATGAGATTCTGATTTTAATTTTGCATCTACTATTACATTGTTTTTGTTAATTTTAATAATTTTTGCTTTTATAATAGAACCATTTTTTATATTTTTATTTTTTAATGATTCTTCAAATATTTGTTTAAAAGATTCAGTCATTTTTATTTTTTAAAGGTTATACATGATTTATGTATTTTATGAAATTTATATTTATATATGTAATATTTTTTATTTTTTCAAGTATAACATTGATTGTTGTGATTAATTAAATGTTATTTTAAATAAATATATTTTTTATTATATATTATTTTTATTTTAAATTTTTATTGTTTTTTTTATAAAAATTTAAAATGGCATATCGTCAAAGTTTATAGATAATTTTTCTTTTTTGTTTATTTGTGTTTTAATTTTTTTTTTTTTGTTTGTTTTAGAATTTTTTTTATTATTGTTATATTCTTTATTCCAATTTTTAACTCCAAGCATTTGCATTGTTCCATTCATATTTACTACTATTTCTGTAGTATATCTTTCATTACCGTTTGGATCTTTCCATTTTCTGGTTTGCAAAGATCCTTCTATATATATTTGTGATCCTTTATGTAGATATTCTGCTGCTATTTCAGCTAATTTTCCGAAAAGTACTATTTTATGCCATTCGGTTTTTTCTTTTTTTTCTCCTGTATTTTTATCTTTCCATATATTTGAAGTAGCTAAAGTTATATTTGTTACAGTGTTTCCATTAGACATATATCTAATTTCTGGGTCATGTCCTAAATTACCTATTAATATAACTTTATTTATACCTTTGCTAGCCATATTTTATCTCTGTTGATATTAGAAAATTAATATTTATAAATTTTTAAATTTATTAAATAAATGTTATTAAATAAAATCTTTTATAAAATTTTTAAAATTATGTGTTTATGTAATTATATTCTGTGGACGCATAATTATCAAATCTAGATATTTTTCCGTTAAAGATTAAGTGTAGTGTTCCGGTTGGTCCATTACGTTGTTTACTTATAATAATTTCAGCTATACCTTTCATATCAGTATTATTATTATATATTTCATCTCTATAAATAAAAATAATTAAGTCTGCATCTTGTTCTATTGATCCTGATTCTCTTAAATCTGAGTTTACTGGTCTTTTATCAGAACGTTGTTCTGATGATCTATTTAATTGTGATAATGCAATTATTGGTATTTTTAATTCTTTTGCTAATGATTTTAAAGATCTTGATATATCAGCTATTTCTAATGCTCTATTATCTAAATAATATGATGATTTCATTAGTTGTAAATAATCAATCATAACTATACTTAATCCACCATTTTCTCTATATATTTTTCTTGTTCTAGTTCTTATATCTGTTGGTGTTAGTATACATGAATCATCTATGAATATATTTTTGTTTTTTTCTAATAAATTTATACTACTGGTTATTCTTATCCAATCTTCTTTATTTAATTTACCTGTTCTTATTTTGGTTTGTTTTACTCTTGATAGAGATGATATTATTTTTATTAATATTTGCTCAGAAGGCATTTCAAGACTAAAGATTAGTATTGGTTTTTTTTGTGATATAGCTATATTTTCACATATATTAATTGCTAAAGTTGTTTTACCCATTGACGGTCTTGCTGCTATTATTATAAGATCTGATTTTTGAAAACCAAATGTTTTTTTGTTTAAATCTACATAACCTGTATCTACTCCAGTTAATTTTAAATATGGATTTTTATATAATTTTTTTAATTTTTTTTTAGTTTTTTTAATGATATCGAAAATATTTTTAGGGTTGTTTTCTTTATTAAATTTTGTTTCAGATATTTTGAAGATTTTAGATTCAGCTATATCTATTATATCTTTACTGTTTTTTCCTTCTGGGTTATAACTTATTAAAGTTATTTCATTTGATATGTTAATAAGTTTTCTTAATATTGATTTTTCTTTTATTATTTCTGCATAATAGTTTATATTTACTATACTAGGTATATTTTGAGATAATTCAGCTAAATAACTGAAACCTCCAATTATTTTTAATTTTTTGTTTTTATTTAATGATTCAGATAAAGTAATTAAGTCTATTGGTTTATATGTTTCTAATAATTTTTGCATTTCTATGAAAATTATTTGGTGAGATTTATAAAAGAAATCGTTGTATTTTATTATTTCATATATATTTTCCCATTTATTATTGTCTAACATTAATCCTCCTAGAACTGATTTTTCTGATTCTAATGATGATGGTGGTACATTGAAATTATTTTTTATTTTCATAATGTATATTTTATTTTTTATGTAAATATTTTTATATTTATATTTTATTTTATTTTAATTTTATTTAAAATGATTAAATATATTATTTTATGAATGAAAAATTAATGTTTTATTAAATTTAATTATGTTAATAGTGTTTTTTATAAATATTTATTATTTATAAATAAAATAAATATTTTTATTAATTTAATAAGTAATTTATTATTTTTTATATTTATTTTTTGTAATTTTTAAAAAATTTTTATTAGTTGATTTTTTTTTAATTATTTTTTATATATATTTAAAATATAGTAAATGTTTGTTATTTTTATTTATTTTTTTTTTATATATTATCCATGTTTCTGGTGTTTTTAATGTTATATTTTTTTTATATGTTTCTATATATATAAAAGAATTTTTTTTGGTATGTTTGTTTTTTTCTAAATATTTTATAGTTATATTAAGAATGTTTTTTTTATTATATGGTGGATCTATAAATATTATATCAAATGCAGTTTTTTTATTTTTTTTAATCCATTGGATTGTATTTGTTTTTATTATAGTAAATTTTTTGTTTTTTATATTTTTTAAGTTTTTTTTTAAAATTTGTATTATTTTGTAATTAATTTCTAGGATTGTTATATGACTTGCTTTTCTTGATATTGATTCTATACTTAATGAACCACTTCCACAAAAACAATCTAAGCATTTTTTATTTTTAATAAAATTATTTAACCATTCAAATAATATTTTTCTAGTTTTACTAGTTGTAGGTCTTATATTTAAATTTTTAGGTATATTTATTTTTATACCTTTTAAATTTCCTGAAATTATTTTCATATTTTTATATATAATTTTTAATTTTTAATGATTAATGATAATATATTATTATTGTTTTTTAATTTTAATTTATCAAAATTAATTATTAAAAATAATATTATTTATTTAATTTTTAAATAAATTTAATTTTTCTTTTATGTAGAAAAATTAAATATATTTTTTTGAGGTAATTAAGTTAATTTTTTATTAACAATTTTTTATTGTTGATTTAAATACTAAAATAGTAAAAGATTAAATTAATATTATTTATTAGAGATATAAAATAAATTTGCGGTGTTTGAAAATGTAATTTTTTAAAAAATAATATTTGAATTTGTTTAGATGAAATAAAACATAATATGTCAATTACTATTTCTGATTTTAAAATAATGTCTTTAGGTAATTTAAATTCTTACATATATATTGTTAATTCATGGCCTTTATTATCTTTACAAGAAGAAATAAAACTTATTGATAAATGTTATTACTTGAATGATTTTGATTCTGTTGATAACTTAATTTTATTACATTTGAGATTTGTTGTTTTTATTGCTAAAAATTATTCTGGTTGTGGAATATCTCAGGATGATTTGATTCAAGAAGGCAATATAGGTTTGATGAAAGCTATAAAAAAATTTAATCCTTTTTTAGGTGTTAGGTTAATTTCTTTTGCTGTTTATTGGATTAAAGCAGAAATAAATGATTATATTTTGAAAAATTGTAGTATTGTTAAAATGGCAACTACAAAAAATCAAAAAAAGATATATTATTATTTAAAAAAAAATGTAAAAAATAAAAGTGTATTTAGTACATTTGAAATAAATATGATTTCACGTAAATTAAATGTTTCTATAAAAGATATATATGAAATGAAACATAGGATGTTTTCGAAAGATATATATTTTAATTTTTCTTTAGATAATGATTTATTAAAATATAAATACTTTATTGATAATTTTTATTTATATGAGCAAAAAAGTTATTTTTCTGTTAATTATGAAGAAAGTAGATATAAAGAAAATATATTAAATAAGCTTAAAATAGCTATTAATTATTTGGATAATAGAAGTAAATATATTATTTATTCTAGATGGTTAAATGTGGATAAGAAATTCACATTAAAAGAATTAGCAAATTATTTTGGTATATCTTCTGAAAGAGTTAGGCAGTTGGAAAAAAATGCTATGAAAAAATTAAGATTTGTTGTTGAATCAATTTAAAAATAATTAGTTTTTTTAAAATTTTGTTAATAATTTTAATTGTTATAGTGAGTATTATTTTGTGACTACAATTTTAAGTGTTAGAAAAAATAATTTAGTTGTTATGGGTGGAGATGGTCAAGCAACATTAGGTAATACAATATTGAAGTCTAATATTAAAAAAGTGCGTAAAATTTATTTTAATAAGGTAATAATAGGTTATGCGGGTAGTACTGCTGATTCTTTTGCTTTATTTGAGCATTTTGAAAAAAAATTAGAATTATATCAGGGAAATATTGTAAGGTCTGCTGTTGAGTTAGCAAAAGATTGGAGGACTGATCGTATGTTAAGAAAATTGGAAGCGTTATTAGCTGTTGTAGACAATAAATACTCATTAATAATTACAGGTAATGGTGATGTTATTCAACCTGAAAATAATTTAATTGCTATTGGTAGTGGTGGTTCTTTTGCTTTATCTTCTGCTAGATCTTTATTTGAAAATACTGATTTTGATGCTCGTAGTATAGTAAAAAAATCATTGTCTATAGCAGCAGATATTTGTTTGTATACTAATCATGTTTTTACTATAGAAGAATTATGTTATTCTAAAAGTTAAAATTTTATAAGGTTTAATATTTATGTATATTGAAATGACTCCTCAGAAAATTGTGGCTGAATTAGATAAATTTATTGTAGGTCAAAATAATGCTAAAAAAGCAGTTGCTATTGCTTTAAGAAATAGATGGAGAAGAATGCAATTAAAAGATGATCTTAAGTATGAAGTAACTCCTAAAAATATATTAATGATAGGTCCTACTGGTGTAGGAAAAACTGAAATAGCTCGTAGATTAGCTAAATTAAGTGGATCTCCATTTATAAAAGTTGAAGCAACTAAGTTTACTGAAGTAGGTTATGTTGGCAAAGAAGTTGATTCTATAATAAGAGATCTTACAGATTATGCGGTTAAAATGGTAAAAATAAAATCTATACGTCATAATATAGTGAAAGCTAAAAAATTAGCGGAGGAACGTGTATTAGATGTGTTGATTCCAAATTCTAAAAATAATAAATGGAATGAAAAAGATGTTTTATCTCAGTCTTATTTGGTTAGAGAAAATTTTAGAAAACAGTTACGTTCAGGTTCATTAGATAATAAATTTATTGAAATAAATGTATCTAAATCTTATTCCATGGGTATAGAGATTATATCTCCTACTGGTATGGAAGAGATGACTAATCAATTACAATCTATTATTCATAATTTAAGTAAAAATAAAAAAAAAATAAGAAAATTAAAAATAAGAGATGCTATAAATTTATTGGTAGATGAAGAAACATCTAAGTTGATTAATTTTGATGAATTAAAACGTAAATCTGTAGATTTAGTAGAACAACAAGGAATAGTATTTATTGATGAAATTGATAAAATATGTAAAAGAGGTGAATTATCTGATGCTGGTATATCTAGAGAAGGAGTTCAAAGAGATTTATTACCTTTAGTTGAGGGTTGTACTGTTTCTACAAAATATGGAGTTGTTAAAACTGATCATATTTTGTTTATAGCTTCAGGTTCATTTCAATTTTGTAATCCTTCTGATTTAATACCTGAATTACAAGGAAGATTACCTATTAGGGTTGAATTAAAAGCATTAACTTCAGAAGATTTTGAAAGAATATTAACTGAACCAAATGCTTCTATAACTATTCAATATAAAGAATTGTTAAAAACAGAAAATGTAAAAGTAGTTTTTACAAATGAAGCTATAAAATGTATTGCTGAGGTTTCATGGAAGGTAAATGAAATTACAGAAAATATTGGTGCAAGAAGATTATATACAATATTAGAAATATTAATGGAGGATATATCTTATAATGCTACTGATTATAAAAATAAGTCTTTTTTAATTGATGCTAATTATGTTAATGATAAATTAAGTAGTTTGATTTTAAATGAAGATTTGAGTCGTTTTATATTATAAATTATTTGTTATTTTTTTGTTGAATAATTTTTTTATTTTTGGCATGAATCACAAAAATATAAACTTCTTCCATAATTTTTAACAACTTTTATTTTTTTATAACATTTTGGACATTTTTTTTTATTTTTTCTGTATATTTTTAGTTTTTTTTTAAAAAGTCCTTTATTTTTGTTTAATAATTTTTTATTTCTTTTAATTGTTCCTTTTAATTTTATTGATTTATTTAAAATAAATTTAATTTTTTTAGTTAAAATTTTTATTTCTTTTTTTGTTAAAGAATTAGATTTTCTATATGGTATTATTTTTGATAAAAATAAACTTTCGTTAGCGTATATATTTCCAATTCCTGAAATAATGTTTTTATTCATTATTAATTGATGAATACAAATTTTTCTTTTTTGGGTAATTTTAAATAAATATTTATAATTAAATTCTTTTGTTAAAGGTTCAGGGCCTAATTTAGATAGTATATTGTTTATTTTTTTTTTATTTTTATACCATAGCCAAAATCCAAATTTTCTTGTGTCATTATATCTTATAATTTTTTTGTTGTTGAAATGTAATTCAATATGATCATGTTTAGAAAGTGTTAAATTTTTATTTAGTATAAATATATTTCCAGACATTCCTAAATGTATTAGTAAGAATCCTTTATTAGTGGTTATAATTATATATTTTGAATATCTTTTTATATTTTTTATTTTTTGGTTGTTTAAGTTTTTTATTTCTTTAGTTATTTTATATTTTAATTTTTTAGTATATATTTTAGTTTTAGTTATTGTTTGGTTTAGAAAAAAGTATTTTAATTCTTGTTTTATTACTTCTATTTCTGGTAATTCAGGCATGTTGTTATGAATTTTTTTTGATTTATTTTGAAATATTTATTTTTTATTATATAATAAAATATGTTTTTATAAAAAGTATATTTGTTTTAAAAATAATTAAAAACTTTAATATTTTTTGGTATTAGAAATAATTTCATGAAAATTAATCATTTTTGGAGTAAAAGTTTAGCTGAATCAATAGCTGTTAAAGAAAATGTTTTAATGACTAATATTCATTGGGTAATTGTTTATTATTTTAGGTCGTATTATTTTAAATATAGCAGTATCCCTAGTACTATTAATTTATTAGTATATTTAAATATAAAATATAATAAGAAATATGATAGTATTTTTCTTTTTAAGTTATTTCCAGAAGGAGTTTTTAATCAAGTTTTAAAAATATCTTGTTTATCTAGTTTTATTAGATGTTTTTAATTTTTATTTTTGAAATTATTAATTTTATATTTAATTTATTTAATTTTAAATTTTATAGTTATTTTATGAAAAAAAAAATTCATCCTATTAGTTTTTTAATAAAAGTTAGTTGTTCTTGTGGTAATGTAATGAAGATTACATCTACTATAAATAAGTCTTTTTCAGTAGATGTTTGTTATAAATGTCATTCTTTTTATACTGGAAAACAAAAGTTATTTAATAATAAAGGGAGAATAGATAGATTTAAAAGACGTTTTGGTAATATGTTTTTTAAAAAATAAAATATTTGTTATATTTTATTTTTGATTCTTTTTATATTAAAACCTATTTTATTTAATTTTTTTTCTATTTTTTCATATCCTCTGTCTACGTGATTAATATTTTTTATTATTGTTTTTCCTTGTGCAACACATCCTGCAAGTATCAAACTAATAGTTGATCTTAAATCTGTAGCTTGTATTTTTTTTCCGAATAATTTATTTACTCCTTTGCAGATTAATTTATTTTTATTTATTTTAATTTTAGCTCCCATATAAATTAATTCTTTTACATATTGAAATCTGTTTTCAAATATATTTTCTGTTATTTCACTTTTTCCTTTACTTAAACTATTTAATAATACAAATTGAGGTTGCATATCTGTTGGAAATCCTGGATAAGGAGAAGTTATTATGTTTACAGATTTAGGTCTGTTATTATACATGTTAAGACTTATAAAGTCATTTCCTGTTTTTAAATTTGCTCCTGATTGAATTAATTTTTCTGTTATTTTAGTTATTAAGTTTGGATTAGTATTATAACAAATTATTTTACTTTTTGAAATTGCTGCAGCAATAAGATATGTTCCTGTTTCTATTCTGTCTGGTATAATAGTATATGTTCCTCCTTTTAAATTTTTTACTCCTGATATAATAATAATATTATTTTTTAGTTTTATTTTTATTTTAGCTCCCATTTTATTAAGGAAATTTATTGTATCTATTATTTCAGGTTCTTGAGATATATTTGTTATTGTTGTTATTCCTTTAATTAAAATTGAAGCAAGTATTGTGGTGATGGTTGCACCTACACTTTTTTTAGGTATTTTAATTATATTATTTTGAAGTTTTTTAATATGTCCTGATATTATTTTTTGTTTTGTTTTTATAATTATACCTAGACATTTAAGTACATATATATGTAAATCTATTGGTCTTTTACCTATATTACATCCACCAGGTTTATATATTTTTATTTTACCTAATCTTATAATTATTGGACTTAAAAACCAAATTGAAGCTCGTATTTTTTTTATTAACTTGAAAGTTATATTTGATTTATTTATATATTTATTGTTTATGAATATAGATTTTTTAAATAATATTTTTGATCCTATTTTTTTGAATAGTTTTAAAACTATTTTTACATCTTTGATTTTAGGAATATTTTTTATTTTAATGTCTTCTTTTATTAATAATGAAGCAAATAATATGGGTAAAATAGAGTTTTTTGCTCCAGATATTTTTATTTCTCCATTTGTTTTATTTGGTCCATATATATAAAATTTGTCCATATTTTTGTGTTTGTGATTATTTTTTTGATAAAAATTAAATGATTATTTTTTGTTGGTGATAATATTTATTATTTTTATAAATTCTTCTGTTATTAATGAGGATGAACCAATTAAAAACCCATCTATGTTAGTATTATTTATTAATTCATAAATATTTTGTATATTAACTGAACCTCCGTAAATTATTTTTATTTTTTTTATTTTATGTAAGTATTTTGTTTGTACGTAATTTTTTATGAAATTATATACATTGTTTATATGATTTATATTTGCTGATATTCCTGTTCCTATAGCCCATATAGGTTCATAAGCGATGATAATTTTATTTGTTTTTTTTATTTCTTTAATTGGAATTGAGTATTTAATTTGATTTTTACATATATTTATGCTTTTATTTTTTTCATATTCTATTTTATTTTCTCCTATACATAAGATAGGTATTAATTTTGTGTTTAAACATGTTTTTATTTTTTGGTATATTATTTTATTATTTTCTAAATGATATTTTTTTCTTTCTGAGTGTCCTATAATTACATATTTTACATTTACATCTTTCAACATTTTTCCAGATATTTCACCAGTGAATGAACCTGTAATATGTTTATCTATATTTTGTGATGTAAGACTAATATTAGTATTTTTGTTTATTAAATTTGTAGTTAAATGTAAATATATCATTGGAGGAGCTATAGATAATGTACATTTTTTGGTATTTATTTTGCTTTTTAATAATTTATTGATTTTTTTTTTTATTGTTTTTTTGTTTCCATTTAGTTTCCAATTTGCAATTATTAATTTTTTTTTCATATTTTATAAATATTGTTAAGAAATAAATTTTTTTATTAAAACTTGTTTTTTTGTTTAAAATAGAATATATTATATCTTTTATTAAAAAATTTTTGTAGTTTTTTATTAATTATTAATAAATTTATATGTTTCATAAACCAGCTTTTTTAAATGACATTAATAAATTTTTAAATTTAAAAAAAAACGGAGTTTATATAGATTGTACATTTGGTTGTGGAGGTCATTCTAAAGTTATTTTAAATTCTTTAGGTTTTAATGGTAAATTATATGCATTTGATTTAGATTTGGAGTCATTTAATTTAGGTTCTAAATTTAATGATTCTCGTTTTGAAATTATTCATGATAATTTTGTTATGATTAAAGATTATGTTAAGAATAAATTATTATTAGGTAAAATTGATGGTGTTTTATTTGATTTAGGATTATCTTCTCATCAATTAGATAATCCAAATAGAGGTTTTTCTTTTAAAAAAGATGGTTTTTTAGATATGAGAATGAATCAAAAGACAGGTATTACTGCTAAATATTGGTTAAATAAAGCAAGTGAATTTGATATATGTACGGTTTTAAAAAATTTTGGTGAGGAAATTTTTGCCAAAAAGATTGCTAGAAAAATAGTTAGTTGTAGGAAAATAAATCCTATATGTACTACTTTTTCTTTGTCTAATTTAGTTAAATCAGTTATAAATTCTAAAAAGCATTTTAAACATAAAGCTACTAGAACATTTCAAGCTATACGTATATATATAAATAATGAATTAATATCTTTAAAGAAAAGTTTAGAGTTATCTTATTCAATATTAGCTCCTAAGGGAAGATTAGTCGTAATTAGTTTTCATTCTTTGGAAGATAGAATTGTTAAGTATTTCATAAGAAGTAAATCTGATACAAATTATCATTTGTTGTCAGATTTGCCTTTAACTTATAAAAAAATAAAGTTTTTGTATTCAAGTAAAATGATTAATTTGGGAAAATTTAAACCATCTATTGAAGAAGTGAAAAATAATAATAGAATTAGAAGTGCTATACTCAGAGTTGCTGAAAAGAAATAATTTATTAAGGTATTTTTTTGAAAAAACATACACTAAATAGTTTATTATCAAGATATTTTAATTATGTTGAATTACCAAGTTATTATATTTCTGATATAAAAATTGATAGTCGTTTAATATTAAAAGGTGATTTATTTATTGCATTGAAAGGATTTAATGTTAATGGTAGATTATTTATTTTTGAAGCTATTAAAAATGGTGCTTTAGCAATATTAACATATTCTGAAATTAAAATTTCTTATTTTTTGTTTAATAAAAAATATGGTGTTTATTTTTTTTATATTTTTTGTTTGAATGATTATTTATCAGAAATATCTGGTGTTTTTTATGATAATCCTAGTAAAAAATTAACTTTAGTTGGTGTTACTGGAACAAATGGAAAAACTACTATAGTTAATATTTTATCTCAATGGGTATTTTTGTTGAATTATAATTCTTCTATGCTTAGTACCATTGGAAATGGTTTTTATAATAATTTATTAGAATCTCCTAATACTACTTGTTCAGCTACATATATTCAAAATTATTTACATTTATTTTATTTAAAAAAAGCTGATTTTTGTTCTTTGGAAATTTCTTCTCATTCATTAGTAGAAAAAAGAGTAAAATCTTTGTGTTTTTCGGCTGCTGTGTTTTCTAATCTAACATTAGATCATTTTGATTATCATTTAAATAAATTTAATTATGAATCAGCTAAATTTAAATTATTTGTTGATTTTAATATTGATAATTTGATTATTAATATTGATGATTTTATTGGATTTAAATGGTGTAAAAAATTATCTAAAGAAAAGACGATTTCTGTTAGTTTTAAAAATTATAATAATATTATTTTTTCCAAAAGATGGTTATATGTAATTTATATAAAAAGTTATGGTTTTTTTAGAAAAATTTATTTTAATTCATCTTGGGGAAATGGGATTATAAATACTTCTTTGCATGGTTTATTTAATATCAAAAATTTATTACTTAGTTTTTCGACATTATTATCTTTAGGTTTTAATTTTAATGATTTATTAAAAAGTAGTAAATATTTGATTTTACCACTAGGTAGAATGGAATTTTTTTTTTCAAAGCTTTTTCCTTTGGTTATAATTGATTATGCACATAATCCTGATGCTTTAGAAAATATTTTAAATCAATCTAGAATTTTTTGTAAAGGCAAATTGTGGTGTATTTTTGGTTGTACAGGAGATAGAGATAAAAAGAAAAGACCTTTAATGGCAAAAATAGCTCAAGAATTAGCTGATGTTGTAATAGTTACTAATGATGATTTACATGATGAAAATGAAAATTCTATATTAAATGATATTAAATTAGGTTTTAGTAGTTTTAAAAATGTTTATTTTATTTTGAGTAGACAAGTTGCTATAAAATTTTCTTTAGAAAATGCTTCTAGAGATGATTTAGTATTATTATTAGGTAAAGGACATGAAAATTATCAAATTATTAAAAGAAAAAAAATTATTTTTTCAGATAGAAATATTGTTTCTAAATATTTGGGTGTGTTTTTATGATTTATTTAGATTTAAATATAATTTCTACTGTTGTTAATGGATTTATAGTTGGTGGAAATGTAAGGATTTATGATATTTCTATTGATACTAGAGATAATAGCAAAAAAAAAGGATTTTTATTTATTGCTATTAAAGGTAATAATATTGATTCTCATTCTTTGTGTATAGATGCAGTTCAAAAAGGTGCTTTAGCTTTGTTGGTTGAATTTTTAGTTCCTATTAGGATTTCTCAGTTAATAGTTAAAGATACTAAAATAGCTTTGGGTAATTTAGCTCGTTGGTTGAGAATAAAATCTGGTGCTATAGTTTTAGCTATTACTGGTTCTACAGGTAAAACTACTGTTAAGGAAATAACATCTAATATTTTAAAATATAGTAATAAAATTTTATATACTTATGGTAATTTAAATAATAATATAGGTGTTCCTTTGACTTTGCTTAAATTAAATAATTCTGTTTATGATTATGTGATTTTGGAATTAGGAATTAGTTGTTTTAATGATATGAGTTATTTAGCTAATATAGTATTGCCTGATGTGGCTTTAGTTACTAATATTTCTGTTTCTCATTTTACAGAATTTAAAAGTTTTATGAATATTATTAAAGCTAAAGGTTTAATATTTAATTATTTAAAAAATTCAGGTATTGCTATTGTAAATAAAGATATTAAATATTTGTTTTTTTGGGATAAATATTTTGATGAAAAGAAAATAATTTATTTTTCTTATAATAGAAAATTAGGTGTTGATATTTTTTTGTTAGATGTAGTTTTAACAAATATTGGGAGTTATTTAACTATATATATATTTTCAGAAGTTATTAAAGTTTTTTTTAGATTATTAGGAATACATAATATTTTTAATGTATTATCTTCAGTGTCTTTGGCTGTTTCTGTTGGTATTTCTTTGAAAGATATAGTTTTAGGTTTAGAGTCTTGTTTGCCTGTTAAAGGTAGATTATATCCTATTTATTTGGATAAAGATCATGTTGTATTAGATGATACTTATAATTCGAATCCTAGATCAATGTATTATTCTATTGTTTTTCTTAGTAGATTTGATGGTTATAATATTTTGGTAGTTAGTGATATGTCTGAGTTAGGTATTTGTTCAATTAAAAGTCATGTTTATATTGGTAATTTAATTAGAAATTTGAATATAGATAAGGTTTTAAGTTTAGGTTTTTATAGTTATTATATATCTAAATATAGTTATATTGGAGAACATTTTTCTAAAATGTCTAATTTGATAGTTCGTTTAAAACATATATTATTAATTAATAATAAAGTTACTGTGTTAATAAAAGGTTCTCGTATTTTTAGCATGGATAAGATAATTAAATTTTTATAGGTATATAAAATATGATAAAGTTGTTTTTTTTTAATTATTTTTTTTTTGATAATTTGTTGTTTAGATCTTTGTTGTCTTTATGTTTTACTTTTTTTATTTTTATAAAGTTAATTAATTTTTTTTTAAAATTTTTTGAAAAAAATCGTATATATCAATTTGTTCGTTATAATATATCAAATAATCATTTATTAAAAATTGATATTCCTACTATGGGTGGTTTGGTTATATTTTGTTCTGTATTAATTTCTTCTTTATTGTTTATTTTTTATTTAAATATTTATTTATTTTTGTTGTTTTTTTTTGTATTTATGAGTACAATAATAGGTTTTATTGATGATTATGTGAAAATTTTTTATTGTAGTTATAATGGTTTATCTATATTTAAAAAATTTTTTCTACAATCTGTTATTGTAATTATATTTATTTATTTGTATTGTAGTAATAATAGTATTATGTTAAATCAAGTAAATATACCTATATTAAATAGGAATATAAATATTGGTTTTTTTTATCCGATACTATTATATTTCATGATAATTGGTATTATTAATTCTGTGAATTTTACAGATGGGTTAGATGGTTTGGTTGTTTTACCTGTTATTTTAATTGTAATATATTGTTTAATTATATCTTTGATAAGTGGTAATTTATATTTGGTTAAAATATTTAATGTTCCATATTTATATTATTCTAATGAATTAGTGATATTGAACTTGATAGTATTAAGTTCTCTAATAGGTTTTTTGCCTTTTAATTTTTATCCTGCTAGAATTTTTTTGGGTGATGTTGGTTCTTTATTTTTAGGTTCTTTTATAAGTGTTATGTTTATTTTGTTACATAGAGAATTATATTTTTTAATAGTTGGTTTTTTATTTGTTGTAGAAATATATTCTGTTGTTGTTCAAATTTTATATTTTAAGTTTTTTCATAAACGTTTTTTTTTAATGGCACCTATTCATCATCATTATGAATTAAAAGGATTTAAAGAAATAAGAATAGTTTCTTGGTTTTGGGTTATTTCTTTTTTTTCTTTTTTGGTATCTTTGTTAATTTTAGGTTTTATGTGAAATGTCTTTTTATAAAAATAAAAATATTATAATATTAGGTGCTGGTTTAACTGGTTTATCATGTGTTAGATATTTTGTATCTTTAGGTATTTATCCTAGAATAATGGATTCTTTGTTGAAAAAAATTAGTGATGTTAATTTACCTGAAGGTGTAGAATATTTTTTTGGTGGTTTTAATGAATCTTGGTTATTATATTCAGATTTAATTGTTGTTAGTCCAGGAATATCTTTGTATCATCCTTTACTAATTAAAGCTAAAAATAAAGGTATTGAAATTATTAATGATATAGAAATTTTTAGTAGAGAAGTTAATACTAAAATAGTAGCTGTTACTGGAACTAATGGAAAAACTACTGTAGTTACATTATTATATAGGATTTGTAAATCATTTGGTATAAATGTAGCTTTAGGAGGAAATATTGGTTATCCAGTTTTAGATATTATTAATAAAAATGTTGATTTATATATATTAGAACTTTCTAGTTTTCAGTTAGAATGTGTTTATTCTTTGAAAACTTTTTGCTCTGTTATTTTGAATATTACAGATGATCATATGGATAGGTATCCTTATGGTTTTCATGATTATTTATTTAGTAAGTTAAATATTTATAATAATGCATATTATTGTATAGTAAATAATGATTATGTTTTTACTTATCCTTTAAATTATTTTGAGAAAAATATTATTACTTTTGGTTTAAGAAGATCTGATTATTGTATAAAGAAATATAATAGTGATTTGTATTTAAATTGTTTAGGTTTTAATTTGATTAAATTAAAAGATATTTTCTTAAATAGTTATTTTAATTATATAAATTTTTTAGCAGTAATATCTATTTGTGATTTATTAAATATATCTAGAGATAGAGTCATAAATTATATAGTTAATTTTAAAGGATTACCTCATCGTTTTTCTGTAGTTAATAATAAAAATGGAGTTTTATGGATAAATGATTCTAAATCAACTAATATTGGTAGTACTTTATCTGCTTTGTATAATTTATCTAATGTAAATGGTTATATATGGTTATTATTAGGAGGAGATGGTAAATCAGCTAATTTTAAGGATTTATTAAAACCTTATTTATTGTTTATAAGTAATAAATTACGTATTTGTTGTTATGGGAAAAGTAAAAACACATTATATGAAATGGTTCCAGGTATTTCTAAGATATTTTTTACTATGCATGCTGCAGTTTATTATATTTCTGGGTTAGTTAAATTAGGTGATGTAATATTATTGTCTCCAGGCTGTTCTAGTTTAGATCAATTTTTTAATTTTAAAGATAGAGGCAATCAATTTATTTATTTATCAAAAATTTATGGTTAATTTTCCTGTTATATTAAAAAAATGAAAATAAGACGTTTGGTTATTGTTGCTGGTGGAACTGGTGGTCATATATTTTCTGGTTTAGTTGTGTCGGATTATTTTAAATCTTGTGGTTGTTTTGTTAAATGGATTGGCACAGAAGATAGATTAGAATTTATTTTGAAATCTAAATATAATTTAGATATTGATTTTGTATATATACCTAATTTTCTCCAGAGAAATATTTTTAGGTTTGTTATTAATTTGTTTTTTTTTATTAAAAGTATTTTATTAATAAGATCTAAATTAAAGAAATGGAAGCCAGATTTAGTTATAGGTTTTGGGAGTTATATTTCTTTTGCAGGTATTTTTTCAGCTTTGTTGTGTTCTATTCCTACTATGATACATGAACAAAATATTGTAGCAGGTTTGTCTAATAGGATTTTATCGTATTTTGTTACTAAAGTTGTTCAAGCTTTTCCTGGTACTTTTCATGGAAATGTTCCTGTTGTGGGTAATTTGATTAGGAAAGAATTATTATTTTTTTCTAAACCTGAAGAAAGATTGTTAAATCGTAAAGGACCAATTCGAATTTTGGTTATTGGTGGTAGTCAAGGTTCAGTTAAATTAAATTTGATTATATTGAAGTTAATTAAGTATTTGGATATGGATAAATTTATTATTTTTCATCAGACAGGTATTAAAAATTATAGTTTTATGTTTAATATGTATAAAAATAATTTCAATATTGTCAACTATAATATTATTAGTTATATAAATAATATGTATTATTTTTATAATTGGGCTGATTTAATTATTTGTAGATCAGGTGCTTTAACTGTAAGTGAAGTTAGTTATGTTGGTTTAGCTTCTATATTTGTTCCTTTTGTACATAGAGATAATCAACAATATTTAAATGCTAAATTTTTGGAAAATGTTGGTGCTGCATATATTGTACATGAGAATGATTTAGCTGTAGAAAATTTACTTAAGATATTAATTAATATAGATAGAAGAAAATTATTTTTGATGTCATGTTTATCTTATAAAAAAAGGGTAAATGATTCTAATAAAAAATTTATTGGTGAAATTTTAAATATTTAAAGGTATTTATGTTTTTTGATAAAATTTTAGGTGTAAAAAAAACAATAGTTATTCATTTTATCGGTATAGGTGGTAATGGAATGTCTGGGATTGCTGAAATTTTGCATTTTTCAGGTTATAAAATTACTGGTTCTGATATAAATTTTAATAATAGAATTAAGTATTTATTATCTTTAGGTATAAAAATATATTTAAATCATTCTAAAGATAATGTATTAGGAGCAGGTTTGGTTATTTATTCTTTTGCTATTGATTATAAAAATAATGTTGAGTTATATTATGCTCGTTATTTAAATATACCTGTATTAAATAGAATGGAATTACTTTTTGAATTATCTAGATTTAAATATTATATATCTGTGGTTGGTAGTCATGGGAAAACTACTACTACAGCTATGATTTTTGATATGTTGTCTAATTATGGTTTTAAAATTAATTGTTTAAATGGTGGAAATATAAAATCTATAGATTCTTATATTTATTTGTGTGATAGTAAATATTTTTTGTTTGAGTTGGATGAAAGTAATAGTTTTTTTTTGTTGTTTAGACCTGTAATAGTAATTATTACATCTATAAGTAATGATCATTTAAATAATTATGGAAATAAATTTGAAAATTTAGTTTCTTCTTTTTCTTTTTTTTTAAAAAATGTTCCTTTTTATGGATTTATAATAGCTTGTATAGATGATTTGTCAATTAAAACTTTGTTGGATAATAATAATTTTAATGCTAAAGTTATTACATATGGATTTAGTAATGATGCAGATATTTATGTTTTTGATTTTTATCAAAAGTTAGAAAAAAGTTATTTTATGTTATCTATTTTTGGTGATAAATATTTTGATTTTGTAGTACCTATGATTGGAAAACATAATATTTTAAATGCTGTTGCATCTTTAAGTTTTTCTTATGTGTTTAAATGTATAAGTATAAATTCTATAAAAAATTCTTTAAGTAATTTTTTAGGAGTTTCTCGTAGATCTGAGAAAATTGGTAATTTTACATTTAAGTATAAAAATATTATTATTAGTAATATATTAGTAATGTTTGATTATGGTCATCATCCAATTGAAATTTCAAATAGTATTAATTCTATTGGTTTATCTTGGAACAAAAGACGTATAGTAATGATTTTTCAACCTCATAGATATACTAGAACACAAAGTTTGTTTTTTGATTTTTTAGATGTGTTGTCTAAAATTGATATTTTAATATTGCTTGATATTTATTCTGCTAATGAATGTATATTAAATAATGACATAAGTAGTGCTGATTTATTGTGTAGTATGTATGATATTGGTTTTTTTAATGTTTTATTATTAAATCATGAAGATATTGTTTCATATTTGTTTTATATATTGTTAAATAACGATATTATTTTATTTCAAGGAGCTGGATTTTTGGAGAAAATATTATTGGATTTTATTTCTAAGTCTTTATAAAAAATTTTAGTTATATGAAAATAAAGAAAATGGCAGTTTTATATGGTGGTGTTTCTGATGAAAGATATGTTTCTTTGTCTTCAGTGAAAGAAGTTTTGAAGGTTTTAAATAGTTTAAATATAAAGATATATTCTTATGATATGAAATATTTTTCTATAAGTGATTTTTTAAGAAAAAAATATGATGTTGTTTTTATTTTAGTTCATGGAAAAGGTGGGGAGGATGGTAGTATACAAAGTTTGTTAGATTATAATAATATTTATTATACAAGCAGTGGTTTATTATCTTCTTATATTACTTTTGATAAATTTAAAACTAAAGTTATTTTAAATAATTTTAATATTAAAGTAGTTCCTAGTTATTCTGTGAATATTATTAGTTTTGAAAAATATTTTTTTTATAATTATTTATATAATTTTTTTTGTAATAGTGTGTTATTTAATTTAGGTTTACCATTAATTATGAAGCCTAATTTTGGTGGTTCTAGTATAGGAGTATTGATAATCAATAGTTTTTATGATTTAAGTTTAAATTTAAAGAAATTTATTTATAAATATAAGAATATTTTGATTGAAAAATTTATTTCAGGTGAAGAATATACTGTTGGTATATTAAATGATCGAGTTTTACCTTTTATTAGGATAGAAAAAACTGGTTTGTTTTATGATTATAAATCTAAATATAAGTTTAATTCTTCAAGATATTTTTGTCCTGTTAAATTAAGTAATAGTTTGTATTTTTTATTAAATAATTTATCTATAAATATATGGAAAATATTAGGTTGTAAAAATATAGGTAGAATTGATTTTATTTTAGATAAATATGATAATTTTTGGTTTTTAGAACTTAATACTATACCAGGTATGACAAAATTTAGTCTTTTGCCTTTAGCAGCTCGTAGTATAGGTATAAATTTTGTTGATTTAATTAAGAAAATTTTATATATATATTAGTTTTTAATATTAAATTTATTTTTCAAGTAATTTGATATTTATTTTTTAAACAACTATTTTATTATTTTTTATAATATTAATTATTATTAATTGTGAAATGAAATTTTTTCAAATGTATTTCAAATTATTATTGTTTTAATAATTTTTGTAATTTTGGTTTTTTATTTATTTAATGTAAAATAATAATTTAATTGTTTTTTACTTTTTTTTTTAATTTTTTATAAAAATTAAAACTTTTATAAATTTTGTGGAATTTAATTGATTAATTATTAATATGTTTTTGAAATTATTTTCGTATTTATTTAGTAGAAAAAATTATAAGAATTTTTCTTTTATGGAAGAAATTGTACAAAAGGTAAATAATTTGGAAAAGTATTTTGTGAATTTTTCTGATATAGATTTAAAAAATAATACTTATCGTTTTAAAGATTTTTTGTTGTCAGGTAAAAATATTTATGATTTTTTACCTGAAGCTTTTGCAACTGTTCGTGAAGCAAGCAAAAGAGTGTTTGGAATAAGACATTTTGATGTTCAACTTTTAGGAGGTATTGTTTTAAATAATGGTTGTATTGCTGAAATGAAAACTGGTGAAGGTAAAACATTAACTTCTACATTACCTGCATATTTGAATGCCTTAATAGGAAAAGGTGTTCATGTAGTTACAGTTAATGATTATTTAGCTAAAAGAGATTCTGAATTTAATGGTAAATTATTTAATTTTTTAGGTCTTACTGTAGGTTTGAATTTATCTGGTATGTCTTTAATAGAAAAGAAAAAAGCATATTTATCTGATATTACTTATGGAACTAATAACGAGTATGGTTTTGATTATCTTAGAGATAATATGGCATTATCAGTTGATGATAAAGTTCAAAGAAGTTTATATTATGCGATAATTGATGAAGTTGATTCTATTTTAATAGATGAAGCAAGAACACCTTTAATAATATCTGGTACTATGGAATATTCTTCTGATTTATATATTAAAGTTAATAATATTGTTCCATTTTTAGTTAAACAAGATAAAGAAGATAATGATTATTTTAGAGGAAAAGGAGATTTTGTTGTTGATGGTAAGTATAGACAGATATTTTTAACTGAAAGAGGTATTCTTAAAGTAGAGAGTTTATTGATAAAAAATAATTTAGTTAATGATTGTATTTCTTTATATGAAACAAATAATGTTGTAATTATGCATTATGTTATATCTTCTCTTAAAGCTCATTTTTTATATAAACGTAATGTTGATTATTTAGTTAGAGGAAATCAAATATTGATAGTAGATGAACATACAGGAAGAATAATGCCAGACAGAAGATGGTCAGATGGTTTACATCAAGCAATAGAAGCTAAAGAACATGTAAATATTAATAATGAAAGTCAGCCTTTGGCTTCTATTACATTTCAAAATTATTTTCGTCTTTATAATAAGTTGTCTGGTATGACTGGTACTGCTATTACTGAAGCTTCTGAGTTTAGTTCTATTTATAATTTAGATACTGTATCTATTCCTACTAATAAACCTTTGATTCGTAATGATTATTCTGATTTGGTTTATTTGACTGAAAAAGAAAAATATGATGCCATCATAAATGATATTATCTATAGAAGAAAAATTAATCAACCAGTTTTAGTTGGTACTGTATCTATTGAGAAGTCTGAGTTTATATCTTCCAAATTATCTGAATTAGGTATTGAACATAATATTTTAAATGCTAAATTTCATGAATTTGAGGCTGGTATTATATCTCAAGCTGGAAAATCATCTATGATTACCATAGCCACAAATATGGCAGGTAGAGGAACTGATATAATACTTGGTGGAAATTTAATTGATGAAATTTATTTTTTAGAAAATAAAAATGATGAAAATATTAATTTTATTAAAAGTAAGTGGAAATTAGATCATGATTTAGTTGTGTCTTTGGGTGGTTTACATATCATAGGTACTGAAAGGCATGAATCTAGAAGAATAGATAATCAATTAATAGGTAGGTCAGGTAGACAGGGAGATCCAGGTTCATCTAGGTTTTATGTTTCTATGGATGATTCTTTAATTAAAATTTTTGTTTCTGAAAAGATAATTTTTTTAATGAAAAATATAGGTATAAATTATGGAGAATCTATGGAACATAATTTTATTAATAAAGCTATAGAGAGAGCTCAAATTAAAATTGAAAATAGGAATTTTGATTTTAGGAAACAGCTATTAGAATATGATGATGTAGTTAATGAACAAAGGAAAATAGTTTATTTGAAAAGGAATAAATTATTGTTTTCTGTAAATTTAAATAAGTATGTAGATAAATTAATAATCAAAGTTGTTAATTTAATTTTTATTTATGTGTTTATTGAAAATAAAAATATTATTCTTTCTAATTATATGGATAAATTTAAAACAATAAATGATATTTTGATAAATGATTTTAATATAAATATATTATTTGATTTTAAATGTAGTTTAAATATTAATAGTTTTAAGAAATTAGTTTTAAATTCAATGAATACTATGTATTTAAATAAAAAAAATATTTTAGGAATGAATTTATTTTTAAATTTAGTAAGAAATGTTTTGTTGCATTCTTTAGATTATTTTTGGAAAGAATATTTATATTCTGTGGAATCTTTGAAAGATAGTATACATTTGTATAGTTATGCTCAAATAGATCCTATTCAAGAATATAAAATTAAATCTTATGAATTATTTTCAAATATGTTAAAAAATTTTAGTTATCAATCTTTAGTTTCTATAAATAAAATAATTGAAAATAATGAAATTTGTTTTATTGAAAAACATGTAGGTAGTAAAGATTTATTTAATAAATTTAATATCAAATTATATTTTAATTAATTCATATTTTTTTCTTTTGTTTTTTGTTTTTTTGTTTTTTAAAAATAAAATATTACATTTTTTTTTTGTTAAAATATTTTTTTCATATAATAATTATATGTTAGTTTTAATAATATATTTTTAGATTAACAAAAATTTAATGTGTAAAAATTTTATGAGTAAGGATATAAATCCTGTAGAAACATTTGAGTGGTTAGAATCTTTAAGTTATATCATTCGTAATGATGGTTTAAATAGAGCTAAATTTATATTAGATAAATTATTTGAAAAAATAAATTTTTTATCAGATGTAAAAAGTAAAAGTTTTCATAATTTTAAATCTTTAGATTATGTAAATAGTATATCTTTTTGTGATCAAGTTGATTATCCGGGTGATATAGAAATAGAAAAAAAAATTTTAAATTATGTTCGTTGGAATGCCATAATGTTAGTTTTAAGATCTACTAAAAAAAATTTAGATTTAGGAGGTCATATTGCAAGTTATCAATCTTTTTCAGATATTTATGAAGTATGTTTTAATCATTTTTTTAAAATTTATGAAAGAGATAGTGAGGATTTAATTTTTTTTCAAGGTCATAGTTCACCTGGTATTTATTCTAGGTCGTATTTAGAAGGTAGAATTACTAGTTATCAAATGAATAATTTTCGTCAAGAAATTTGTAATGGTTTATCTTCATATCCACACCCGTATCTTATGCCTAATTTTTGGCAATTTCCTACTGTATCAATGGGTTTAGGACCTTTATGTGCTATTTATCAAGCTAAATTTTTGAAATATTTGATGAATAGAGGTTTGAAAGATACTTCTAGACAAAAAATATATGTTTTTATTGGTGATGGTGAAATGGATGAAGCGGAATCTAAAGGTTTAATAAATATTGCTGTACGTGAGAAATTAAATAATTTGGTTTTTATTGTTAATTGTAATTTACAGAGATTAGATGGTCCTGTTTTTGGTAATGGAAAAATAATTAATGAATTATCTAATTTATTTTTAGGTGTTGGATGGCAAGTGATAAGAGTTATTTGGGGCTCTAAATGGGATTCATTATTTTTATTAGATAAACATAAAAAATTGTTAAGATTATTGAATGAAACTTTAGATGGTGATTATCAAAATTTAGGTTCAAAAGATGGTAATTATATAAGAAATAATTTTTTTGGTAAGTATATAGAAACTTTTAATTTAGTTTCTAATATGAGTGATTATGAAATTAGTTCTTTGGATTATGGTGGTCATGATTTTAAAAAGATATATTCATCTTTATTAAAAGCAAACAGTTCTATTGATAAACCTTCTATTGTTTTTTTTAAAACTAAAAAGGGATATGGGTTAGGGAGAGGTATTGAATGTAGTAATGATGTTCATCAGATTAAATTTATTGATTTTAATAAGTTACAATTAATTAGAGATAATTGGTGTATTCCTATTAGTAATAAAGATATAGTTAATTATCCTTTTATTAGTTTTAAAAAAAATAGTGTTGAATATGATTATTTGCATTTTACAAGAAGTAAATTAGGAGGATATGTTCCTAGAAGGAGATTTAGTTTTAGTAAAAAAATTATTTTTCCTAATAAAAATAATTTTATATATTTTTTAAATAAATCAAGAAAAAAAACTTCTACTACTATTAGTTTTGTTAAAATTTTAAATTTTTTATTAAAAGATAAGAATTTTTCTTACAGAGTTGTACCTATAGTAGCTGACGAAGCTCGTACATTTGGATTAGAAAGTTTATTTCGTAAATATGGTATATATAATAGTTTAGGTCAAAATTATGTATCTGAGGATTTAGATAAATTTTTATATTATAATGAAAATAAATGTGGTCAAATATTACAGGAAGGTATTAATGAATTAGGTGCTTGCGCTTCGTGGATTGCTGCTTCTACATCTTACAGTGTTAATGATTTACCTATGGTACCTTTTTTTATTTTTTATTCTATGTTTGGTTTTTCTAGGTTTGGTGATTTATTGTGGTCTGCTGGTGATCAATGTTCTAGAGGATTTTTATTGGGAGGAGTTTCTGGAAAAACAACTTTAAATGGAGAAGGATTACAACACCAAGATGGTAATAGTCATGTTCATTTTTCCACGATACCTAATTGTGTTTCTTATGATCCTGCTTTTTCTTATGAGTTGTTAATTATAATTTTATCTAATTTAGATAAAATGTATGGTTATAGTCAAAAAAATTTTTTTGTTTATATTTCTTTATATAATGAATTATATGATATGCCTTCTATTTTACCTGATATTGAGATAGGGATATGTAAAGGTGCTTATAAATTAAGTACATTTATTGGTAGTAAAGCAAAAGTTCAATTATTAGGTTCAGGTTCTATGATTAATTCTGTTTTAAAAGCAGCTAAGTATTTATCTGTTGTTTATGATATTCATGTTGAAGTATTTAGTGTTACTTCTTTTACTGAACTTGCACGTGATGGTTTTAGATGTATTAGATGGAATTTATTTCATTCAAGTGATATTCATATACCTTATATAAGTTCTATTTTAGATTCTAGTGTTACTATTTCTTGTACTGATTATGTTAAGTTATATGCAGAACAAATAAGACCATATATTTTAGGTAAATATTATGTTTTAGGAACTGATGGTTATGGTAGATCAGATAGTAGAGATAATTTACGTTCTTATTTTGAAGTTGATTATTTTTATATTATTTTAGTTTCTTTAAGTCTTTTGCGTAATCAAAATGAAATAAGTGATAAGTTATTATTTGATGTTATTAATAAATTTAAAATAAATGTAGATATAGAAAGGTATGTATAAAAATATAGTGTTTAATATTAATGATTCTTTTAAAGTTGTTGATATTTTTGTTAAAGAAAATGATTTGATTAATGATAATGTGAATTTTTTTTTGTTAGAAAATGATTTATTTTATATTGATTGTTATTTTTGTTTTTTAGGTTTTGTTAAGAAAATAATGGTAAGCAAAGGAGATGATGTTAAAAATAAAAGTATGTTGATGTTAGTTGATTTACAGAATGTTGATGAATTTTCTAATTTAAATATTAATTATAATTTTGACATTTTTAAGAAAGGTATTGTTAAAGATAATTTTAAGTTTAGTAAAAAAATTTTTTTACCTGATGTTGGTTTTGATAATTCTGAAATAGTTGATATCCTTGTTAAGGAAGGTTCTTTAGTTAAAGATAATGATGTTTTTATGGTGATAGAAAATAGTAAAGTATCTGTTGAAATTCCATCTGTTTTTTCTGGAGTAGTAAATAATATATTTGTTCATGTGGGTGATGTTATTTCAGCAGGTTGTTTGTTATTGACATTGTATATTGATAATATTAATTCGTTTTATTTATCAAGGAATAATGATCAAAAAAAGGTTAATTTTCAGAAAGGAATTTCTTATGAAAATCAAGATTTATTGATTAAGGATGTTAATGATTTACAAAAAAATAATGTGGTTATTAATTTTTCACCATCAGTTAGGAAATTAGCTGATTTGTTTTCTGTTAATTTAAATTTTGTTAAAGGTACAGGTTTAAAGAATAAAATTTTACGTTGCGATGTAATTAATTACATTAAAAATATTATCTTGAAGTATAGTGATAAAGATTTAAAGAATAATTATGGTTCTATTTTCAAGGAAAATGAAGATAATTTTAGTTATATTTCAGTAAATAAAGTAAAGGAAAAAAATATATTTAATTTATGTAAATCTTGGTCTAATATTCCTCATGTTACTCAATTTAGTGAGGTGGATATATCTAATTTAAATAAATTACGTGAGGATATGAATTTAAAATTATCAAATGAATCTAAAAAAATTAAATTAACATTATTAGTTTTTTTGGTAAAAATATTATCTAGAGTTTTATTAGAAATACCTATTTTTAATAGTTTTTTATCTGATAATAAAAAGAAAATAATTATTAGAAAAGCAGTTAATATTGGTGTAGTTATTAATACAGATTTAGGTTTGTTTGTACCTGTATTATATAATGTGGAAAAAAAAGGTTTTATTGAATTGTCTGAAGAATTGAATTTTATAAAAATCATGGTTAGGTCAGGAAAATATAATGCTTGTAATTTTAAGAATAGTTCTTTTACAATTTCTAATTTAGGTGGTTATGTAGAAGGTTGTTTTACTCCAATTATTAATAATTCAGAAGTAGCTATATTGGGTGTGTCTAAAAGTTATGTTAAACCTATTTGGAATTTTAAATTGTCTATTTTTGAACCTAAATTATATTTACCTTTATCATTATCTTATGACCATAGAGTTATTAATGGAGTAGAATCTGCTAAATTTATTAATTTATTTATTTATTATTTGTCTAATATTTTTAATTTATTATTTTAAATTTTATTTTTTAGTTATTTATTATGAATAGTATTATTAATACTCATGTAATTGTTATAGGATCTGGTCCATCTGGGTATACATCTGCTATAAAATGTGCATATATAGGTTATAAGGTAGTGTTAATTGAAAAAAAATTAAGTTTAGGAGGTACATGTTTAAATGAAGGTTGTATACCATCTAAGTATTTGTTAAATATTGCTAAAGCAATAAAGTTAAATCAATATTTGTATAAAAAGGGAATTTTTATTAATAAAAATAAATATGATTTAAATAGTATTTTGTTTAATAAAAATAAATTGATTAGTTGTTTGTCTAATAATTTGTTAAATTTAATTAAGAAACATAATATTTTATTATTAAATGGAAATTCTAATTTTTTATCATCTGAATCTATAGAAGTAATTACAAAAAGAACAAAATATATAGTACATTTTAATTATGCTGTTATAGCAACAGGTTCTGTTAATAATTTAAATTATTATAAATTAAAATCTGATTATAGAATTTGGAATTCAAGAGAGGCTTTAAATTTAAGTTTTATTCCACGAAAATTTTTAATTGTAGGTTGTGGTTTTGTGGGTTTAGAAATAGCAACTATTTATAGTTATTTAGGTAGTAAAGTGATAGATATAATTGATTGTAATGATAAATATTTGACATATTTAGATGAAGATGTTTTTGATATTTATTCTAGTTTAATAAATAAACAATTTAATATAAAATTAAATTGTAAATTATTGAATGTTAAATTAAAAAATAATATTTTATTTACTTACATTAAAGATTGTATAAAAAAAAAAATAAATAAAGATACATATGATGCTGTTTTAATATCTACAGGTAGATTGCCTAATATAAATTATATGAACCTAATTGATATAGGTGTAGATGTTGATGTAAATAATTTTATTTTGGTAAATAAATTTTTTCAAACAAAAAAATCAAATATATATGCTATTGGTGATGTTATAGGATATCCTATGTTAGCTCATAAAGGTATATATCAAGCTAAAAATGTAGTTGACATTATATCTGGTAATAATTATTGTAATAATTATTTTATTATACCAAAAATTATTTATACTGATCCTGAAATTTCTTGGGTTGGTATTAATGAAATAGAAGCTAAGAAGAGAAATATAAATTATCGTTCTGTGATTATTCCTTGGAAGTATTGTGGAAAAGCATTAATAAATAATAGTAGTAATGGATTTACAAAGTTGATTTTTGATCAAGCAAGTAATAAAATTATTGGTGCTGTTATTGTAGGTAATGGCGGTGGTGAATTATTAGGAGAAATAAGTTTGGCTATTGAAATGGGGTGTGATGCTGAAGATTTATCTTTGATAGTACATGCTCATCCTACTTTATATGAAACTATATCAGATGCTTCGGATATTTATTTAAATAAATATAATTCAACTATTATATAGTGTTTTATATTTTATATTTTATTTAAAATTATATTTAGTAAGTTAAATATAATTTCAGATATATGGATAATATTATTTTTAAAATCTTTTTTTGATTTTTTGTTAGATTTATCAGATATTATTTTTATACATATAAATGGTATATTAAATATATAACATGTGTGTGCTATTGATGTAGCTTCCATATCTACACAAATAATTTTAGGAAATGATTTTTTAATTTTGTTTTTTGATTTATTTGTTATGAATGTATCTCCAGTTGCTATATTTCCTAAGTGAAAATTTATTGTTTTTTCTTTAAGTAAAATAATTATTTTTTTTAATAATTTTTTGTTACTTTTAAAATTTTTAGGTAAATTTGGTATTTCACCTAATTTGTAGTTAAATGTAGTTATGTTTACATCATGATAGTAAAATTTTTTTATTATAATAATATCTTTAAATTTGTATATTTTTTTTAATATTCCTGCAGAACCAATATTTATTATTTTTTTTATTGAATATTTGTTTATAATTAATGTTGAAGCTATTGCTGAAGATGTTTTTCCTATTCCTGATTTTGTTAATATTATTTTTTTATTATTGAAAAAACCGGAAATGATTTTTATGTTTTTTATTTTTTCAGTTTTTGTTTTTGTAATATATTTTATAAATGTATTAAATTCTTTTTCAAAAGCTATTATTATTCCTATAGTCATGTTTTTGTTTTAGTAATATTTATAGATGAATATAAATATTATATATTTTTTTATGTGTTTTATTTTATTTTTTTATATAAAATAATTATTTTAGTAAGTTTTTGTTTAAAATAGTATATATTAAAATATATTTGATATTTTGAAAATTTTGTATATAATTTAATCACATATTATTGAATATGTAATTTTTTTAATTTTATTAGTTTAATAAATAGTTTATTAATTATATTTATTTAGTATGGTAAATTGTGAAATTTTATCTTTAAAGTGGAGACCAAAATCTTTTAAAGATTTTGTTGGTCATGATTATATAATAGATATTATTATTAATAGTTTAAATAAAAGAAAAATATATAATTCTTATTTATTTTATGGTCCTAAAGGTGTAGGTAAAACCAGTTTATCTCGTTTAATGTCTTCTAGTTTGAATTGTAAAAAAGGTATTACTTCAATTCCTTGTCAAAAATGTTCTAATTGTATAAATATAAATTTAGGAAAATCTAGTGATGTAATTGAAATAGATGCAGCTTCTAGAACAAAAATAGAAGATATTAAAGATTTGTTGAGTGGAATATATTACTTGCCTATTTCTTCTTTATATAAAATCTATATTATAGATGAAGTACATATGTTATCTCGTTATAGTTTTAATTTTTTATTAAAAATATTAGAAGAACCTCCTAGTCATGCTAAATTTATATTAGCTACTACTGAAATATCAAAAATACCAGATACTATTTTATCTCGTTGTATGTCTTTTAATTTAAAAGCTTTAGGGTTTTATGATATTTTAAATCGTTTAAAATTTGTAGCTCAAGAAGAAAATATTTTATTTGAATTAGATGCATTGAAATTAATTGCAATTAATAGTGATGGTAGTATAAGAAATTCTTTAGTTATACTTGATCAAGTATTAATGTTATATAAAGATAGTTATATAACTTTTAAAAAAGTAAATTTAGTTTTAGGTAAAGTAAATATTGATATGGTTGTTTTATTTTTGGAAAGTGTTTTTATTGGAAATAAAAAGAATATATTTAGGTGGTTAAATATATTTTTCAAAAAAAATATAGATTATAATAATTTATTATTAAGTATGTTGGAAATTATACATAATTTATTTTTATTGCATATGTTTCCTAATTTATGTAATGAAGAAATGTTAGGTGTTACTTTTTTATGTTTTAATGATTTGTTAAGGTTATCTAAATTAGTTTCTAGTAAAGATATTAGTGTTTATTATCAAATTTTTATTTTTAGTAAACGTAATTTATATTTTTCTTCAAATTTTAAAATAGGTTTTGAATTTGGTATTTTTTGTATTATATCATATCAAGATAAATTATTAAATTTAAATATATTAAATGAAGATTTATTATTATAAATAATTTTTTTAATTAAAAGTTGATAAATTTAAATGTAATATTTTAAATAAAAGTTTTTTAAATTTATTTTTATGGTGTATTATAAAATATGTAAATTTATTTTAATAACTTAAAAAATAAGTAATAAATTAAATATTTATTTTATTTTTGTTTTGTTTTTTAGATTTTATTTAATTAAATGTTTTAATAAATTTATTGATTTATATATAATTTTTTTGATTTTATATTTTGTTTATTTATCATAAAGGTGATGATAAAATTATTTTTTGTATTTAATAATTAATTTTAAATTTAATTATGTAGTTAATTTTGTAATAGATATTTGCAACATAAGATATATGTTTTGTTGAAAATTTTTAATTGTAATGATTTAAATTTATAAAAAATTTTTTAAATTATATGGTATAAATTTTATTATGAGTAATAGAAAAATATATAGTTTTCAGTCTGAGATAAAACAGTTGCTAAATTTAATGATTAATTCTTTATATTCTAATAAAGAAATTTTTTTAAGAGAATTAATATCTAATTCTTCTGATGCTATAGATAAACTTAGATTTTATTATATTTCTAAAGGAAATGAGTTTAATAATATTTCGTATTCTATTAGAATAAGTATAGATAAAAGAAATTCTTTGGTTATGGTTAGTGATAATGGTATTGGTATGTCTAAAAAGGAAATTATAAATAATTTAGGTACTATAGCTAAATCTGGTACTAAAGAATTTTTTAAGAAATTAAATTTAGTTGATAAAAATAAGAATAGTAATATTGGACAGTTTGGTGTAGGTTTTTATTCTTCTTTTATGGTGTCTGATGAAGTTAAAGTTATTACTAGATCTATTGATGAATTAAATGAAAATAATTCTATTTTATGGAAATCAAATGGTTTAGGGCAATATTCTGTGGAAAATGTGGTTAAATCTAATGTAGGAACAGATGTTATCTTACATATAAAAGATAATTGTAGAGATTATTTGAATGAATCAACATTATGTAATATTATTGTTAAATATTCTAATCATATTAATATACCTATAGAATTTAAAAAATATGATAAAGATAAAAAAATATATGTTTGGAAAAAGATAAATAAATCAGATTCATTGTGGGTAAAAAATAAATCAGATATTACAGATAAAGAATATATAGATTTTTATAAATCTGTTTCTAATAATTTGGGTAATCCATTAATTTGGACTCATAATCATGTAGAAGGTAAATTAAATTACATAAGTTTACTTTATATACCTGATACTTCTTCTTGGGATATTTGGAATAGGGAAGATTATAAAAATGGTATTAAATTATATGTATGTAAGGTTTTTATTATGGATGATGTTAAAAAGTTATTACCTTATTATTTGAGATTTACACAAGGAATTATTGATACAAGTGATTTACCTCTTAATGTTTCTAGAGAGTTTTTGCAAGATGATGTAGTTTTAAGTAGTTTAAAATTTTCTATAACAAAAAGAATATTAAAAATGTTGGAAATTTTATCTAAAGATAAAGTTAAATATGATTGTTTTTGGAAACAATTTGGTTTTGTTTTTAAAGAAGGTTTAGCAGAAGATCAAGTTAATAAACATATTATTTCTCTTTTATTAAGATTTAATTCTACTAGATATGATAATTCAGATAAATTTGTTTCTTTAGAAGATTATTTGTTAAAAATGAAGCCAGGTCAAGATAAAATTTTTTTTATAACATCTGATAATTATTTAATAGCTAAGAGTAGTCCTCATTTAGAAATTTATAATAATAAAGGTATAGAAGTATTATTGTTGTGTGATAAAATAGATGAATGGATGATGACTTATCTTTTGGATTTTAAAGGTATTAAATTTATTTCTATTACTAAAAATGTTGATTTAGATAAATTGTTTTGTTCTGATGTAAAATCAAAAATAATTAAATCTTCTGATTTGGAATCTACAAGTTTAATTGGTCGTATAAAAGAAGTTTTATTTGATTTAGTTAAAGATGTTAAGATTTCTAATCGTTTAGAAAATTTTCCTGTTATTTTAACTACTGATTCTAGTGAGATGAGTACACAGATGGTGAAGTTGTTAGCTTCAGCTGGTAAAAAAGTACCAAAAATAAAATATTTATTTGAAATAAATATGGATCATAATCTTATAAGATATATTAAAACTATCAATGATAAGGTGTTGTTTTCAAAATGGGTTTTGTATATTTATTATCAAGCATTATTTGTAGAAAGTGGTACATTAGATAATCCGGTAGAATTTATTAATATATCTAATTATTTATTTTCTTTTTTAGTTACTAATGTTTAAGATTTATGAATATTATTTTATTTGGTCCACCAGGATCTGGTAAAGGAACTCAGTCTAAATTTATTATTAATCGTTATAATTTAGGATTAATATCTCCTGGTGAGATATTAAGAAATTATATTAATAATAATGATGATGATTTGTCTTTATTGATTAGTAATTTTATTGATAATGGAAATTTTGTTCCTGATGATATAGTTATAGATTTAGTTAAGAGATATTTATATAAATATAATTTTAAAAATGGTTATTTATTTGATGGATTTCCTCGTAATTTAAATCAAGCTATTTCAATAAATGATTTGGATGTAGATTTTGTTATTGAGTTTTGTATTTCTCGTGAATTAATTTTAGATCGTTTATTAGGTAGAAGAGTTCATTTAGCTTCTGGGAGAGTGTATCATATAAAGTATTTTCCTCCCAAAATTAATGGTATAGATGATATTACTGGAGAAAAATTAGTATCTAGGACTGATGATATAACTTCTATTATTGATAATAGGTTATTGTTATATAACAAAGAATTATTTAAATTAAGAAATTTTTATAAAAACATTTTAAATGTTAATTTTGGTGGTAAATGCAAATATTATTTAATTGATTCTAGTAATAATTTTGAATTTATTAGTAATAAGATTATTAGTATATTAGAATCTAATTAAATTATTTATTTGTTTTATGGAAAAATATTTCAGAAATTTTATCTTTTATTATTTTACTGATTTTAGGGTTGTTTTTAATAAAATTTGTTGCATTATTTTTTCCTTGTCCTAGTTTGTTTTCTTTGTAATTATACCAAGATCCGTTTTTATTTATTATGTTTTCTTTTATTCCTATGTCTATTAATTCTCTTTCTTTATTTATACCTATGTTGTACATAATTTGGAATTCTGCTATTTTAAATGGTGCTGATATTTTGTTTTTAACAACTTTTACTCTTGTTTTGTTGCCAATTATTTCATTTTCGTTTTTTACATATCCAATTTTTCTTATTTCTAATCTTATAGATGAATAAAATTTTAATGCATTACCACCTGGTGTGATTTCAGGATTACCGAATATAGTTCCTATTTTCATTCTTATTTGATTTATAAAAATTAATAATATGTTTGATTGATTAATATTTATTACTAATTTTCTCATAGCTTGGCTCATCATTCTAGCTATAGCTCCTATATGTAAATCTCCTATTTCTCCTTCTATTTCAGATTTTGGTGTAAGTGCAGCTACTGAATCAACTATTATTATATCTACGGTTTTTGATTTAGCTAAAGTATTACATATTTCTAAAGCTTGTTCTCCGTTATCTGGTTGTGAACATAATAATTCATCTATATTTACTCCTATTTTTTTAGCATAAATAGGATCTAATGAGTGTTCTGCATCTATGAATACACATATTTTGTTTTTTTTTTGAGCCGAATTTATTATCTCTAGAGTTAATGTAGTTTTTCCAGATGATTCTGGTCCATATATTTCTATAATTCGACCCATAGGTAATCCTCCTATACCTAAAGCAATATCTAGTGATATTGATCCTGTTGAAATTGTTTCTATGTTTGTTATTTCGTTATTATTTAATTTAATTAGTGATCCTTTTCCAAATTGTTTTTCTATTTGTTCTAGAGCTGATTTTATAGCTTGTTGTTTGTTTTTGTTTAATGACATTTTTATGTTTTGTTAAATTAATAATTATGAATTATTTTTTATTATGATACATAATTATATATTATAATTAATTTTAAAGTTAATAATTTGTAATTAGTTGATTTTTTTAATATTTTATTGTTGAATGTTTTCAAATATATATATTTGGGTAAATCAATGTTTAAAAGTTCTGAAGAAATACGTTTTATGTTTTTAGATTTTTTTAAATCAAAAAATCATATTGTTTATAAAAGTAGTTCTTTAATTCCATCAGATAATGATAATTCATTATTGTTTACTAATGCTGGAATGAATCAATTTAAAGATATTTTTTTAGGTATAAAAACTTCATTACATGATCAAGTTGTTTCTGTACAACGTTGTTTAAGAATTAGCGGTAAACATAATGATTTGGATAATGTAGGTTATACTTTAAGACATAATACTTTTTTTGAAATGATGGGTAATTTTAGTTTTGGTTCATATTATAAAGAAAAAGCTATAGTTTATGCTTGGGAATTATTGACTAGTAATAATTATTTTAATATACCTAAAGATAAATTAATTGTTACAGTTCATATTACTGATTTAGAATCATTTAATATATGGACTAATGTTATTAATATTTCAAAAGAACGTATATTTTTATTTGGTAAATCTGAAATAAAAGATAATTTTTTGTTTAATGTTGATAATTTTTGGAAGATGTCTAAATTTGGTTTATGTGGTCCAAGCACAGAAATATTTTATGATTTTTTTGATAATGGTCATATTAGTGATTTTATTATTAATAAGGAAACAGATAGGTATTTAGAAATATGGAATATAGTTTTTATGGAATATGTTTATTCTGAATTTGATAAGATAGATTTTTTATCTAGGAAATATGTGGATACTGGGATGGGTTTAGAAAGAATTTGTATGGTTTTACAAAATGTTAGATCTAATTTTGAAATAGATATTTTTAGTAAAATAATTTTATGTTTAATAGATTTGTTTAAAATTAAATTAAATGATTTTAATAGAAATATTTTTTATATTTTATCTGATCATATAAGATCTATAATATTTTTGATATTAGATGGAATTAAACCTTCTAATGAATTTAGAGGTTATGTTTTACGTAAATTAATAAGACGTTCGATTAATTATATTAAGATATTAAGAATAAATGATTTATTTTTATTTAAATTAGTTAAACCTTTAATAAATATTTTTTATGTTTATGATTTTGATTTAAATGATGAATTAATAAATTTTGTTGAAAAAATAATTTATTTTGAAGAATTAAAATTTTCAAAGACTTTAGATAATGGAGTTAATATTTTAAAATATTATTTATCAAAATTAGATTATAGAAAGTATTTAAGTAGCAAAATTGTTTTTTTATTGTATGATACTTATGGTTTACCTTTGTATTTAATTGTAGATTTGTGTAAATTTTATAATATTAAAGTAAATTTAAATAAATTTAATAAAAAGTTATGTGTTCAAAAAATAAAGTCAAGGAAGGTTGATAAATTTAAAGATTTTGGTTTGAATTATAGTAAGTTGTTTGGTATTAAAACAAAGTTTTTAGGTTATCAATATAATTTTTGTGTTGCTAATGTTGTATTTATTTTAGTTAATGGTGAATTTGTTAATGAAGTTGATGTAAGTTGTGTTAATGTTTCAGTAGTATTAAATTCTACTGTTTTTTATCCTGAATCTGGAGGTCAAAAGGGAGATAAAGGTTATATTGTTAAATTTGATGATAGTGTTAAATTTATAGTAGTAGATACTTTGAAATATGGGGTATATATTATACATGTTGGTTATGTAGAATATGGTGTATTGAATAAAAATGATTATGTTAATGTTTATTATGATATTTCTTATAGAAAAAAATTAACTGTTAATCATTCTGCTATGCATTTATTATATTTTGCAGTTAAAAAAATATTTTGTTGTGATATTTTACAGAAAAGTTCTAAGATAAAACATAATTTTATTTCTTTTGATTTTTTTTATCCTGGTAAATTAAATGATAACCATATTTTTGATATTGAATATTTGGTTAATAATTTTATAAAAGATAATTTATTAGTATATGAAGAGTTTTATGAAATTTCATGTATTGATAATATAAATAAAAATATTAATTTTAATTTAGTTGATGATAATGTAATTAGGGTTGTGAATTTTGGTGGTTTTTACAAAGATTATTGTTGTGGAACTCATGTTAAAAGTACTTTAGAGATTGGTTTTTTTTTAATTTTTAAGTTTTTTAATATTTCTTCTAATGTGAAAAGAATTGAAGCTATAACTGGTGATTATGTTTTGGATTACATGAATATTCGTCGTAAAAATTTAAATAAATTATTTAATCTTTTGTCGGTTAATAATGAAAATATTTATGAAAAAGTTTTGTGTATTATTGATAAACAGAAAAAAGTGGTTAAAAAAATAAAAGATATTAGAAATTTATATATAAATAGTTTAATATATTGTATATGTAAAAATGATATTAATTATTATAAGAAAATTAAGTTTTTGGTAAAAGATTTATTTTTGTTTGATATAAGTAAAGAGGTTCTTTTTGTTTTGTTTGAAAAATTAAAAAATATTTATCAATTATCTTTTATAGTAATTACTACTATATTTATGAAACAGAGATGTTTTTTGGTTTTTTTGGATAAACAAAATAAAAATTTAAGTTTAAATTTATTTATCAGTAAGATAATTTATTTTTATGGTGATTTTATTATTTTAAAGAATAGTCGTAGTTTTGAATATAAAGGTTATTTTAGTTGTTTTTTTGTGAGTGTTATTAAAGATTTTAATATTGAAATTTTCAAATGTAATTTTAATAAATTTATTGAAAATTATTTGTCTAATATTTATTTTTAGAGATATTTTATGTATACTATTTAATGTTTTAAATAGTATTTTATTATTTTTTTTAATTTTAATTTTTTAAGGAGCAGGTAATGCTTATTCTAACTCGTAGAGTTGGTGAAACATTAGTTATTGGGGATAAAATTATTGTAACTGTTTTAGGTGTTAAAGGCAATCAAGTACGTATAGGTATAAATGCTCCTAAAGAAGTGTCGGTACATAGAAAAGAAATTTATTTAAAAATTAAAAATGAACGTAATAAATTATCTGGTAATAATGGTTCTGTAAATAAAATTGTTAACTAATTTTTTTTCTGTTTTGATGAAATGGCCGAGTGGCTTAAGGCGCTCCTCTGCTAAGGGAGTATGCAATTTGCATCGTGGGTTCGAATCCCACTTTCATCGTATTTATTTTTTTATGCATCCGTAACTCAGTTGGATAGAGTAACCGGCTACGAACCGGTTTGTCAGGGGTTCGAGTCCTCTCGGATGCGTTTATTTCTGTTGTTTTTAATTAGATATTTTATTGATATTGGTAATATAGGTATATACATTTATACAATTATAAATATATTTTCATGTTACAATTTTAGAAATAAAAAATTGTATTAATTTAAGGAAAATAATATGCCTATTTTAGATAGTTTTTTGGTGGATCATACTAAAATAAAATCTCCTTCTTTAAGGGAAGCTAAAATAATTAAGACTCCTTTAGGAGATTATATTACTATTTTTGATTTTCGTTTTTATACTCCTAATACTGAAATTATGCCAGAAAAAGGTATACATACTTTAGAGCATTTATTTTCTCATTTTATGAGGAATTATTTTAATAAAGATAAGAATTTTTGTTTTAGACAAATAGTAGATATATCCCCAATGGGTTGTCGTACAGGTTTTTATATGGTTGTTATAGGTAATTTTGTTTATGAAGATTATAAAATTATAATAAAATATTGGAAGAATTCTATGTTAGATGTTTTGAAATTTGATGATAATATTTTCGGTGCTAATATTTATCAGTGTGGTTCATATGTCTTTCATTCTTTAATAGAAGCTAAAGAAATTGCTGTTAAGATATTAGATAAAAAAATTATTGTTTTAAATAATAATGATTTATTTTTAAATGAAAATTTAATAAAGTAAGTCTATTTTTTTTAAAAATTAAAAGTTAATCCTATGGATAATTTGTTAATAGGTGATTTTTTGCTATCTATATATTTTATATATTTTGAAAATTTTACTTTGTCTATTTTATAATTTATATAAGCATGTATTGATTGGTTTATTTTTGCTATAGCTCCTATATCAAAATATCTTTCTATGTCTGTATTGAATTCGGTATATGTATTTTTATTAACTTTAACTTGATCTATGTTAGTAGCTGTTGTTTGAACGTATTTAATTACAGATGTTAAATTAGGATTTAATTTATATTTTATTATTAAACTTGTGTTGTTTATATTAGGTATAAATCCATATTTTACAATGTAATTATTATCGTAAGGTTTGTATATAGTTAAGTGTACAGGTATAGTGTGATACGCTTTAGTATAAGTACAAGCTATATATAAATCTTTAAAATTATATTTTATACCAGCAGAAAATGCCATTTTGTGTGGTTTTAAATGTCCATGAATCATATATTGTGGTTTTATTCTTTGATGAATGTAATGATTTTGATTAGCCAATGATGTTAATACTTGAAAGTTATATGGTGTATAATAAGTATATAAAATTCCACATCCATATCCTGTTGTTGTTGACATTTCATGTAAAGAATTTCCATTTTTATTTTTTCCATATAATTGGATTTTTATTTTTATTTTTTCAAAATAATTATTTTTTTTGAGTTTTACTTTTTTATAATATGTTAGTATATTATCACCAGAATTTGTCATAGAGTTAGGATATATAAATAAACTTTTATTTGTAGGAGCTAAATTAGTTAATTTTAGAACATCATATATTACTGTATAATTTTTTCCGTAACTAATATTACCTATTTTTTTATTTTTTAACCCCATGTATATAATTGTTGTATAATCTTTATTTCTTAGTTTGTTTTTTTTTATTGGATCTGTTTCTTCATGGTCATTAATATTTAGTGATTGCTCCCATCTTGCAAATGTTAAAATTTTATTATATTTTTTATTGAAATCAACATTTATAAAAATTTTTGAGTTATTTAAATTATTTTTTGAGAAATCTGAAGTTTTATTCGATATTTGTATTTTTCCTGTTAAATTTATGTTTGTGGTTTTGTTTTTTACTAATTCAATAGAACTAACTATATTTATTTTATTAAGAATTATTAATATAATAAATATTGAGATTTTTTTTAATATGTTCATAATATATATATTATACTAAACAATATGATTATATGTTTATGTATAATTAAATATATTTTTGTTTTATTTATTTTTAATAATAGATAAATTAAAATTTAAGATAATTATGATATCTAGGGAATGGAATTACATCTCTTATATTTTTTGTATTTGTAATATACATTAATAATCTTTCAAATCCTAATCCAAATCCTGCGTGTGGTATAGTTCCATATTTTCTTAATTCTCTGTACCACCAGTATTTTTTTTTGATTAATTTTTTTTTATTTATGTTTTTATCTAAAATTTTAATATTATCTTCTCTTTCTGATCCTCCGATGATTTCTCCAATTGTGGGAAATATTATATCCATAGAAGATACTGTTTTTTTATCTTCGTTTGTTTTCATATAGAATGCTTTGTTTTTTTTAGGTGAGTTTTTAATTATTAATGGTAATTTAAAATATTTTTCTGTTAAATATTTTTCATGTTCTGATGATATATCTATTCCCCATTTTATATTATTAGTAAAAATTTTTTCTTTTTTTTTTAATATTTTAATTATTTCTTTATAATTTATTTCTATAAATTCTTTTTTAATTATTTTTTTAATATTATTACATGTTTCATTGTATTTGTTATTTTTAGGAAAAAGAAATTTTATTTCTTTATAGTTGTATTTTAATATTTTTTTGAAACAGAAAGATAACATTTCTTTTGATATATTAATAATATTATGTAATTTTCCAAATGCTATTTCAGTTTCTAACATCCAGAATTCTGCTAAGTGTTTTTTTGTGTTTGATTTTTCAGCTCTAAAGACTGGACCGAAATTATATACATTAGATAATGAACATGCATATGATTCTAGGTTTAGTTGTCCTGAAACGGTTAAAAATGGTTTTTTGTTAAAAAATAATTTTTTATTTTTTAACTCAAACATTTTACTATAACCTTCAGTATCTATTGATGTTATTATTGGTGTTGGTATCCAGTAAAAATTTTTTTTAAGAAAAAAAGTATGTAGATTTTGTATTAATGTATTTCTAATTTTACTTATTGCTTTTATTATTTTTGTTCTTGGTCTTAGGTGTGATACATTTCTTAAATGTTTAAGAGTATGATATTTTGGTGATATTGGATATTTATTTGGTTTTTTTATTTTTCCAAAAATTTTTATGTTTGTTGTATTTATTTCTTTTTTTTTATATTTTTTATTGTAATTTAATACACCTTTTATTTTTAATGAACATCCACTTGTTAAATATTTTATTTTTTTTTTAAGTTTTTTAATTATATTTTTTTTAATTGTTATTTGTATGTGATTTATTGATAATCCATCGTAAATATCTATAAAAGATGTTCCTTTTTTAGTGTTTCTTTTTGTTTTTATCCATCCATTTATTTCGATTTCTTTGTTTATATTTTTTTTAGAAAATATATTTTTAATTTTTTTATTTATATTTTTCATATTTTAAATATTTATTTTATTTTTATTATTTATTTATATGTTGTTTGTTTTTTAATAAAATTTAAATATTTATTATGTTTTTTTATTTCTTTGTTATTCGCGAATATTATTATTGTTTTTTTGTTTTGTTTGAAAGGGTTTTTAAATTGATTTTTTTTGGTATGAAAATTAATTTTCATTTGTTTTTTAGTCATATTTAAAAAAATTAAAGCTAATAATTTTGCATCAATTAAAGCTCCGTGTTTTTTTCTTTTTAAATAATTAATTTTGTATCTTTCTTTTAATGAATTTAAGTCGTTTTTTTTTCCTGGGAAAATTTTTCTTGCTATAGTTAATGTGTCTATAACTTTACATATATTTTTTATTTTTAATGTATTATTTTGTATTAATTTTAGTTCGTTTTCTATAAATCCTATATCAAATGCAGAATTATGAATTATTAATTCTGAATTTTTTATAAATTTTATAAATTTATTTGATATTTTTTTAAATGTTGGTTTGTTGGTTAAAAAATAATTTTTAATTCCATGTATTTTATATGCTTTTATATCTATTTCTCTTTTAGGATTTAAGTAATAATGGAAAATATTTTTTGTTATTTTTCTATTTTTTATTTCTACTGCTCCTATTTCTATTATTTTATGTCCTATATAGTGTTTATCTATTAGGTTTATTCCAGTAGTTTCTAAGTCTAGTACTATTTGTTTTTTCATAGTTTTAAAAATTTTGTATATAATATATTATTATATATAATATATGTATGTTATTATTAATTAACTTTATTAGTTTAAAAAAAATTTATGTTAGAGGTTGTAGAGATTTATACTGATGGTTCATGTATTTATAATCCTGGTCCTGGTGGATTTGCATCTATAATAAAATTTTATAATTCCAATAATAGAAAAATAATTAATTATGGTTTTTATTATACCACTAATAATAGGATGGAATTAATGGCTGTAATTTTTTCATTAAAATATTTATTTTCTAATATAAATATAGGTATAATAAATGTATTTACTGATAGTAATTATATATTTTCTGGAGTTAATTTATGGATAAATCTATGGAGAAAAAATAAATGGAAAACTTCTAGTAATAAATTAGTGAAAAATATTGATTTGTGGTTGAAAATAAATAATTTATTATTGTTTTTTCAAAGAAAAATTAATTTTTATTTGATAAAATCACATAATGGTAATTTATATAATGAAAAATGTGATAAAATAGCTTTATTTTCAGCGAAGAAACCATCTTTGATTGATTTAAATTATGTTAATAATTTACATTAGTTATAAGAGTAATATTTTTTGTTTTTATAAATTTTTATTATAATTTACTGTTGTTTTTTAAAATTAATTATATTGGTGGTGTTTTATGTCTATTAATATAGGGATTAATGGTTTTGGAAGAATTGGTAGGTTGGTTTTTAGAAATGCTCAATTTAGAAATGATATAAATATAGTAGTTATAAATGATTTGATAGATGTAAATTATATAGCTTATATGTTGAAATATGATTCAACTCATGGAAGATTTAATGGAAAAATAAATGTGACAGATGGAAATTTATATGTTAATGATAAAAAAATATCTGTTATTTCTTATAAAAAACCTATTGATATCCCTTGGGATAAATTTGGTGTAGATATAGTGATAGAGGCTACTGGTTTATTTTTAACAAAAAAATTAATTTCAGGTCATGTGAAAAATAATACCAAATATGTTATTTTGACAGCTCCAACAAAAGATTCAGATATACCTATGTTTGTTATGGGAGTTAATCATTTTAATTATAATGGTCAAGGTATTATTTCTAATGCATCGTGTACAACTAATTGTTTAGCACCTATAATTAAAGTGGTACATGATAATTTTGGTGTTATTGAAGCATTTATGACCACAATACATGCTTCCACTGCTACTCAAAAAGTTGTTGATAGTGTTTCTATGCGTGATTGGAGAGGTGGTAGAAGTGTTTTTCAGAATATTATTCCTTCAACTACTGGAGCTGCTAATGCAATTGGTTTAATTATACCTGAATTAAAAAATAAAATTACAGGTATGGCTTTTAGAGTTCCTACTTCTAATGTTTCTGTTATTGATGTAGTGATAAGATTGAATAAGAGTATAACTTTTGATAAATTATGTCATGTTATGAAAGAAGCAGCAGATACTTATTTAAATGGAATTTTAGGGTTTACAGATGATTATATAGTTTCTTCTGATTTTAATGGTGAAAAACTAATATCTATTTTTGATAAAAAAGCATCTATGTTATTGAATAATAAATTTATAAAAATTGTTTCTTGGTATGATAATGAAACTGGATATTCTGATAAAATATTAGATTTAGCTTCATATATTTATTATTATAATAATTAGTTAAAATTTTTTTTGAAAATAAAAAACTTTTTTTAAAAAAAGGTTTTATTTTTTAAAATAAAATAGTAAAATATAGTTTTATAAGTTTGATGCTTATATTAATTATTGTTTAATAATGTGAAAATAGTAAATTTTAAAAAAGTTAGGGTTAAAATAATGTCAAGAGTAAAAGGTAGTGTTAAATGGTTTAATGAATCTAAAGGTTTTGGTTTTATTACTCCTGTTGATAGCGATAAAGATGTTTTTGTACACTTTTCTGCGATACAAAGCAGTGGTTTTAAAACTTTAACTGAAGGTCAATCTGTAGAATTTGAGATAACTGATGGAGCAAAAGGTCCTTCAGCTATTAATGTTGTTCCTTTATAAAGTTTGATTTATTTTAATGTTTACTTTTGTAAAAAATATATTTTAAAATTAAGTCATTTGTAAATTTCAAAAAACATTTTTTCTTCGTTGTGAATTATTTAAAAGTTTATTACTTTAAATAATTCACACATAATTCTTCTTGCTATAAAAACATTTTTTAATATTAAAAAATGTTTTTATAGCAAGAAGAATTATGTGTGAATTATTTAAAGTAATAAACTTTTAAATAATTCACAACGAAGAAAAAATGTTTTTTTGAAATTTACAAATGACTTAATTTTAAAATATATTTTTTACAAAAGTAAACATTAAAATAAATCAAACTTTATAAAGGAACAACATTAATAGCTGAAGGACCTTTTGCTCCATCAGTTATCTCAAATTCTACAGATTGACCTTCAGTTAAAGTTTTAAAAC
>CP144774.1:152001-313621 GCA_036689255.1 Candidatus Stammera capleta
TTAATTTTAAAATAGAACTAGGATTTTTATATATAAACATTTTCTCCATAGCTAATTCTTGGGGTTTAAAATAAACTAATATATCACATATATCATGATGTATTTTTTGCAATCTTTCATAAAAAACATGTGATTTACTTTTTATACAACCACTTGCTAAATAAACAACATTAGCATCTAAAACTTCTATAATACCGTAACCAGTACAATAAGAACCGGGATCTATACCTATAATTCTTCTAACCATATATATATTTTTTTTGTATGTTTATTAAAAATTCATTATATATCATCCGGTGCACCGGTTAATAAACAAACTCCTGAAGTAGTCTTGGGAAAAGCTATAACATCTCTAATATTTTTAATATTCATTAATAACATAATCATTCTATCTAAACCTAAAGCTAAACCAATATGAGGTGGTGTTCCAAATTTTAATGAATTTAAAAAAAATCCATATTTTTTTTCTTGCACAATTTTACTAATTCCTAACAAATCAAATATTTTTTTTTGAATTTCAACATCATGTATTCGTGTTGACCCACTTCCTATTTCATAACCATTGATAACTAAATCATAGGAACTAGATAATAATTTACGATAATCATCATTATCAGATTTGAAATCACTTAAATTAGATACTAACGGCATAGTAAAGGGGTGATGATATGATTTCAAATGATGATTATCATCATAATAAAACATCGGAAAATCAGTTATCCAAACAGGATAAAAATTATTTTTTTTAAAAAGTTCAAATTTTTTACATAATCCTTTTCTTATGAAAACTAAATTTTTATTTAACAACAAAGTTTCTCCTATAAAAATGAAAAACAAATCACCTATTTTTAATTTAAATTTAAAACATATATTTTGAATTAATAAATTGTCTTGAAAATTAAAAAAAGAAAATACTTCATAAACAAATTGACCTTTAATAAAATTTAATATTTTTATACATATACAATCATACAAACTATATTTATTTATAATATTTTTTATAATAAAATCAAAATCAAAATAAACAATATTTTTATCAACTAATAAACCAATAACTTTAAAATTATTTGATTTACACCAAATATATTTTGAAAAAATTGACATGTTAAAAAATTTTAATGGATTACGCAAATCTGGTTTATCTGTACCATAATTTAAAATAGAATCCCAATATTTTATTTTTTTAAAAGGAATATTAAACTTAATTTTTTTAAAATTAAACCATAACTTAAACAATAATTTTTCTATCAATAAACTTACTTCATTAAAATCAGAAAAAGATAGTTCTATATCTATTTGAGTAAATTCTGGTTGTCTATCAGAACGCGAATCTTCATCTCTAAAACATTTTGTTATTTGATAATATCGATCAAAACCAGATATCATTAATATTTGTTTAAATATTTGAGGTGATTGTGGTAATGCATAAAAATTTTTTTTTTTTAATCTACTAACTAAATAATCTTTAGCTCCTTCAGGATATGATTTTGTTAAAAAAGGAGTTTCTACCTCTAAAAAATTATTTTTTTGCAAAAACTGATGTATAAAAAAAACGACATTAGAACGAAATTTAAAAATATTAAACATATCCAATCTTCTAAGATCTAAATAACGATATTTTAATCTAATTTTTTCAGAATTATGATTTACTTTAATATCTAAAGGTAAAATATTAGAATAATTAAATATATTTAATTTAAAAGCTGCTACTTCTACATCAGAAACAAAATATTTATCAATATTTTTATTAACAATTCTTGCTTTTATTTTTCCATAAATTTGAACACATGATTCTTCTGTTAAAGAAGATGCTAAGTTCCATAAATTAATATTACTATTATCAATAAATATTTGTATAATACCAGTATAATCTCTTAAATCTATAAAAATAATATTCTTTAGAACTCTTATACTATTTACCCAACCACATAATTTTACTTTTCTATCTAAATAATTCAAATTTAATAAACCACAATAATCAGTACGCATACAACTCTCTTTATAAAATTCCTAATAATAATTATTCATTTTTTTTACATTTATTGAAATATTAATATAAAAAAAATAATATTAATTAGATAATAATAATCTAATTAATATTATATAATTATTAATGTATATTTACTTTAATAACTAACAAAAATAATTTAATGAACATAAAAAAATATCTTAAACATAAATTAAATAAAATACTAAACTCTATAAATATAAAAAATAAATATAAACATAAAATATATGAAAATAATAAAATTAGTGATTATCAAATTAATTCTTTAATAAGAATATCAAAAAAAGAAAATAAAAATTTAAAATATTTAACACAAAAAATAAAATTACAATTAAATAAAAATACATACATTAAAAATATTTCAATAACGAAACATGGATTTATTAATATAAATATAAGTAAAAAATTTTTAAATAAAATAATAAACAAATATTCTAAAATAAAAAATTTCGGTATCAAAACAACAAAAAAAAAAACTATAGTCATAGATTATTCATCACCTAATATAGCTAAAGAAATGCATATAGGACATTTAAGATCAACAATACTAGGTGATAGTATTTCAAATATACTACAATTTTTAGGAAATAAAATATACAGAATAAATCATTTAGGAGATTGGGGAACACAATTTGGTTTATTAATAGCTTTAATCAAAGAAAAAAAATTAGATAAAAAAATAACAAATATAAATAACATTGAAAAAATATATAATTTAGCAAATAAAAAATTTACTAATGATAAAAATTTCGCTAAAAACTCAAGAAAATACGTAGTAAAATTACAACAAAAAGAACCTCACATAATAAAATTATGGAATAAAATTAAAAAAATAACTATCAAGCAAAATCAAAAAATATATAATTTACTAAAAATAAAATTAAACAAACAAAATATTATGGCAGAAAGTTTTTATCAGAACATGTTACCTGCAATAACAAATGATCTAATTAAAAAAAAAATTGCAAAAAAAAATAAAAAAGCTATTGTTATATTTTCAAAAAAAAACAATAAAAATATAGCAACTATAATTCAAAAAAAAGACGGAGCATATCTATATAATACAACAGACATTGCTTGCGCAAAATATAGATATGAAAAATTAAAAGCCAAGAAAATAATTTACATCATAGATTACAGACAAAAACTTCATTTAGAACAAGTATTTTATATATTAAAAAAAGCAAAATATATTCCTGAAAATATAAAACTAATACATTACTCATTCGGAATTATATTAAATAAACAAGGAAAACCTTATAAAACAAGAAATGGAAAAAATATTAAATTAAAAAAAATAATAAAACAATCAATCAAAAAATCAATACAACTAATAGAAAAAAAACAAAAAAAACAATATAAAAAAGATAAAATCAAAAGAATTGCAAGAAATATAGCAATCGGAGCTATAAAATGGTCAGATTTATCTAATCATAGAATTAAAAATTACACATTTCAATGGAAAAAAATATTTTCTTATAAAGGAAATACAGGACCATATATGCAATACGCATATACTAGAATAATATCAATACTTAAAAAAAACAATACTAATACTACAAATTCTATTAAAAATAATAATTTTTATATAAATAATAAAATTGAATTTTTAATAGTTAAAAAAATATTAAATTTTGAAGAAATATTAAAAAAATCATCCAAAAATGGAACCCCTCATTTAATATGTCATTATTTATACGAATTAACATTATATTTTTCAAACTTTTATGAAACAAATTATATCAATGATATTAAGAATATTAATTCCAAAAAAAGTAAATTAAAATTAATATCAATTATTGCAAAAATATTAAGAATAGGCTTAAAATTGTTAGGTATACCTATTTTGTACGAAATGTAATTTCATAAAATAAATAATTTAATATTTTTTTTGTCCTATCGTAAAACAATAAAAATTTTTAACATAAGTAAATATATTAAAATAACAAAACCTTTTGTAAATTTCTTTAATTATATTACTATGTATAAAATTATGTTCTAAAATTAAAAAACCATTTCTTTTTAAATAAAAATACGAATTTTCAATTATATAATAAACATCTGAAAGACCTTCAAAAGAAGAAACCAAAGAATTATAAGATTCAAACCTTAAATCATTGCTTTCCAACAAACAACTATCATCCTTACTTATATAAGGAGGGTTACCAACAATCACATCAAAATAATTATAATATTTATATAAATCAGAAAACCAATTACTATAAAAAAAAACAACATTTTTTAACTTTAACAAATCAGAATTATATTTAGCTAAATCAATAGCTACCAAATTTATATCTACTCCTATAATAAATGAATTAACACAATCATTAGCTAATGATAATGCAATAGCTCCAGAACCAGTACCTAAATCAAGAATACTTAAACACTGATCATGAACTAAATTAACTACATATTCAACCATATTTTCAGTATCACTACGAGGTATAAAAACATCAAAATATATTTTATATGATAATTTCCAAAAAAAACATTTATTTGTTAAATAAAATATAGGCTCTCCACGTAATCTCCTTGTGAATAAACAATTTAAATAATTTAATTGAAAAAAAGTTAAGTTATAATCATCAAAAACTAATATCCAACCACGATCCTTTTTTAAAACAAACTCCAACAACAAAAAAGAATCATTTAATAAATCACTATTACAAATTTTAAATAAATTAACTATATTTAACCATTCACAAATTTTCATAAAAAATTAACTTTCAATATTACATGATATTGGATCAATCAATAAATTTAAATCTCCATTTAAAATTCTATTTAATGAATATAAAGTTAAATTAATACGATGATCAGTAACTCTATTTTGTATGAAATTATATGTTCTATTACGATCGCACCGAAAACCAGTTCCTAATAAACTTTTTTTTTCATCATTCTTTTTCAAATTTCTTTTTGCTGACTCTAATGAATATATCCTTGCTTTTAATACAGATAATGCTTTTAATTTATTTTTATGTTGAGATCTTTCTTGTTGACATTCAACTACTAAACCTGTAGGAAGATGAGTTATTCTCACAGCTGAATTAGTAGTATTTACATGTTGACCACCTGCACCAGAAGATTTAAAAGTATCTATTTTTAGATCACAAACATTGACTACAGGTAACTTTTCTTCAGCAAAATCAGGTATTACAGCCACCAAACAAGTAGATGTATGTACTCTTCCTTTAGATTCTGTAAATGGTACACGTTGAACTCTGTGACCACCAGATTCAAATCTTAACTTACTATAAACATCAGATCCAATAATTTTAATTAATATATCTTTATAACCACCACAACTATTATTTTTACTATTAATTAATTCCACTTTCCATTTAGATAATTCAGCATATTTATAATACATCTTAAATAAATCAGATACAAATAAAGCTGCTTCATTACCTCCAGTACCAGCGCATATTTCTAAATAAACACCTAACATTTCTTTATGTTTTTTTTTAATATTTAAAAATAAATTCAATTTTTTTTCTGTCAATTTAATCAAACCAACTAATTTGTTTATTTCATCTTTAGCAATTAAAAAAAAATCCCTATCTTTTAATAAAGAACGTGCAAAATTTAACTCTTTAATATAAATTTTTAATTTATCATAACAATTTTTAATTTTAATTAAATTATTATATTCACTAATCAATACATTATAATCATTTCTATTAAAAATATTTTTATCTAAAAATATATTTTTAATATACTTTAAACGATTATTAACTTTTAAAATTCTATCTTTAACATAAATCTTATTCATATAATTTTATACAAAATATTAATATTAAACAAAATAATATAATATTTTAATATTACAAAAAATACAAAAAAAAAATATTCAATCAACAAAAAATTGAATATAATAATTATTTATTTAAAAACAAAATTACATCACAAATATTTATAAATAACATAAAAAATATAATGTGCATTAAAATAATCATAGGTTTAGGAAATAAAAACAAAGAATTATTTAACACAAGACATAACATTGGAACATGGTTTATATATAAATTTCTTAAAAAAAAAATATATACAAAAATAAAATTAGATACTATTTACAATGTTAAAACAAAAAAGAAAAATATCTATTTTTATATACCTAAGTCATATATAAATAATAGTAGTAAAAAAATTTCTACAATTAAAAAAAAACTAAACATAAAAAACAAAGAAATTCTATTTGTTCATGATGAAATAAATCTAAAACCAGGACATACTAAAATAACAAAAGGAGCTAAAAATTGCACACACAACGGAATAAAAGACATTATTAAAAATATAAAACTTAAAAATGAATTTTACAGATTAAGAATAGGAATAGGAAAAAACCCTCAAAACAAAAAATTACAAAATTTTGTATTATCACCACCAACTAACTATGAAAAATATCTAATAAAAAAATCAATTAATAAATCTATAAAATATATAAAAATATTAATTAAACACAATAACTTTAAAAAAATTCAAAACATACTAAATACACACAAATATACCAATAAACAAAAATAAATATAAAAAATGATAAAAATAAAAATAAAAAAATTAAATGAAATATATATAAAATATAAACAAATAAAAAATATATTAAAATTTGAAAACACAAACAAAAAAAATAATTCTTTAAAAACACAAAAAGAACTTAATTCAATTAAAAATAAAATTTTAAAATTAAACAAAAAATATGATAAACAAAAAATAAAAAATGATATTAAAAAAATACATAAAAAAATTGAAAAATTAAAAAAAAAATGCTTTTTTACCAACAAAAATGATATTAAAAATTGTTATTTAAATATACAATCAGGATCAGGAGGAATAGAAGCACAAGATTGGTCATCAATCTTATTAAAGATGTATAATAAATGGGCTATTAAAAAAAAATTTAAAACAAAAATAATAAACCAAAATATAGGAGAATTTAAAAAAACAAAATCAGCTACTTTATTTATAAAAGGAAAATACGCTTATGGATACCTAAAAAATGAAACTGGTGTACATAGATTAGTAAGAAAAAATCCTTTCAATACAAATAAAAAAAGACATACCTCATTTAGTTCTATTTATATTTATCCAGAAACAAAAAAAAAAAAAAAAAATATTATACTAAATAATTCAGAAATTAAAATTGATGTATACAAATCTTCTGGAACAGGAGGACAACATGTAAATAAAACAGAATCAGCTGTAAGAATAACTCATATTCCAACAAACATAAAAACACAATGCCAAAAAAACAGATCACAACATAAAAATAAAAAACAAGCTATAAAACAAATTAAAAAAAAATTAAACAATCTAAAATTATTCAAAGAAAACAAATTAAAAAAAAAAACAGAAAAACAAAAAGCTAAAATAGAATGGGGAAATCAAATAAGATCTTATATACTAGATAATTCAATAATAAAAGATACTAAATCAAAAATAGAAACAAACAAAATACAAGACGTTCTAAATGGTAAAATAGACATATTTTTAGAAAAAACATTAGAAATAAATTACAGAGAAAAAAATGAATTTAAAAATAAAAAAAAAAAAATTAACAAATATTAAAAAAATAATAAAAAAATATTATAACGAAAATAAAAATATATTAAAAAAACTTAAAATATATGTAAATATATCTGGAAGAATAACCTCTATTAGAAAAATGAAAAAAAATGTTTTTTTAAATATACAAAATATAGAAGGAAATATACAAATATTATTAAACGAAAAAAACACAATAAAATATAAAATTATCATAAAAAATATAAAATTAGGAAATATTTTAAATATAAAAGGAAAAGTATTTAAAACAAAAACAAATGAATTAACAATAAAATGTCAAAAAATTAAAATACTTGTAAAAACATCATTACTTTTACCAAATAAATTTAATATGTTAAAAAACAAAGAAATAAAATATAGAAAAAGATATTTAGATCTTATAACTAATATAAAAACAAGAAAAACATTCATAACAAGAATAAAAATAATAAGTTTAATTAGAAAATTTCTAACTAAAAAAAATTTTTTAGAAGTAGAAACTCCTATGTTGCAATTAATTCCTGGAGGTGCAAACGCACAACCCTTTAAAACATATCATAACAAACTAAACATAAATATGTATTTACGTATATCACCAGAATTATATCTTAAACAACTAATCATTGGAGGTTTTACAAAAATATTTGAATTAAATAAAAACTTTAGAAATGAAGGAATATCACCGTATCACAATCCGGAATTTTCTATGATAGAAATATACAAAGCATATTCTAATTATAAAAATATGATGAAATTAACAGAAAACATAATTACATACTTAATAAAATCCTTAAAAAAAAAACAAATAATTAATTATGGAAAATTTAAAATTAATTTAAACACACCATATAAAAAAATATCAATGAAAAAAGCAATTTATAATCATTCAAATTATTTTACAAACCTACATGATTTGGATGACGAACATAAATTAAAAATAATAGCAAAAAAATTAAATATATGTACAACTAAACCAACAGGAAAAATTATATATAATATTTTTAAACTAACAACAGAAAAAAAATTAATACAACCAACTTTTATTACCAAATATCCAATAGAAATATCACCATTAGCAAAAAAAAACAAAAATAATCACCATTTAACAGATAGATTTGAATTATTTATAGGAGGAATAGAAATAGTCAATGGTTTTACAGAATTAAATCATTCAAAAGAACAAGAAAAAAGATTCAAACAACAAATTAAATATAATAAAAAAAATTTTTTTAACAAAGATTATATAAAATCACTAAAATACGGATTACCACCAACAGCTGGACTAGGTTTAGGAATAGATAGATTAGTAATGCTATTAACTAATAATATTTTCATAAAAGATGTTATATTTTTCCCTACTTTAAAAAAAAATAATTAACTTGTTTTTTTATAAAAATTATTAATTAAATACCCTGTAAAACTCTTTCTTAAATATAACCTAAAATATATTTTTTCCTTTATCAAATTTTTATTAATACTATTTCTATCATTAATTATCAATTGTAACCTAAAACAATTAGTATATAAATTAGGCAACAAATCATTTAAATCACTAAAATTAATTAATTCATATAAAACATATAATTCATTAAATAATAATTTGCAATCCGATTTATCTAAAATTGATATAAAAGATTTACCAATAATTTTATATAAACAAGATGTACCCTTATTACCTACTATTAAAATCCATAATATTTTGTATATTTTAAAAAAGAATTTACTTTTTAAAGAAAATAATTTCAAAAAATTAAATAATTTAAATGATAAAATACACGTATCTTGTAAAGGAAAATTATTAAAATCAACTGAAATTGTTTTTATTTCTAAATTTATATTATAAATATCACAAAAAATATTTTTATTAACATTAAAAGAATTAATATAATATTCCAAAAAACAACCTATCCACCCTTTATTATTACCAATGTTATTAGGAATAAAATAATTAATACTATTAGCTAATTTACCAATGGAACAACCACTAATATTATTTAATATGTCTAAAATATCATCTTCAAACAAAGAACAAAAATCAAAATAAACCATAAAATTTTTAAAAATAATATATAAAAAAATAATTTATATATATATATATAAAAAAAATAATTTATATATATATAATATTTATTAGCATAATAACATTATATATGTTAATTTACTAAAATTTTAAAAAATAAATAAAAATGATATTTAAAATAGGTATAATTGGATTACCCAATGTAGGAAAATCAACATTTTTTAATATAATGACAAAAAAAAATGCAAAAAACAAAAATTTTCCATTTTGCACTATAAAACCAAACATAGGATATTGTAAAATACAAAATAAAAAAATATATAAAATATCAAAATTATTAAAAATAAATAATATAATTTTACCAAAAACAAAAATTATAGATACAGGTGGATTAATTAAAGGATCATACAGAGGATTAGGATTAGGTAATAAATTTTTAGAAGAAATAAAAAATATAGATATATTAATACATATAATAAGAATTTTTAAAAACCCAGAAATAATTAATATTAATAAAATAATAAATCCTATACAAGATATCAATACTATAAATGATGAAATAAATTTATTTGATATACTAAAACTAGAAAAAATAAAAAACAACAAATTTATAAAAAAAAATACACAATATTTGAAAATAATAGATTTATATATAAAAAACATAGAACAAAACAAAACCACTAAAACAAAAAAACTAAATATAAAAGAAAAAAATTTTATAAAACAAATAAATATTATTTCAGAAAAACCTAAAATATATATTATTAATATTAATGAAGAAGAAAAAAAACAAAATAAAATACAAATAAAAAAAATAAAAAAACATCTTATTAATAAAAACTATATTTTATCTATAGATATAAAAAAATATGAAATTAATACTAAAAATAATACCAATAAAAATTTTAATATAATAAACAAAATTATTAAAAAAAGTTTAAAATTATTAAATTTTATAACATTTTTTACCAAAACAAAAAAAGAAATTAGATCATGGATTATTAAAAAAAAAACTAATTCAGCAAAAGCATCTCGAAAAATACATACAGATTTTGAAAACAAAATAATAAAAACTAAAATAATAAAATATAATCATTTAATTAAATATAAAAATTTAAAAACCATAAGAAATAAAGGAAAAATAAAGTACAAAAATAAAAAATATCTCATCAAAAATGGAGATTTAATAAAATTTATAATAAATAAAAAACAAATTTAATAATCTTTAATATATAGGACTTTAAAATGATATTTAAACAACCAAAATCATTTTATTTAATATTCAGTCTAGAATTATGGGAAAGATTTGGTTTCTATGGACTACAAGCAATCATGACAATATATTTAATTAATAAAATGTCATTATCAGAAGAAGAAGCTGTAACTTTATTTTCTTCATTTACAGCAATAATTTATGGATTTGTATCAATAGGAGGGTGGTTAGGAGATAAAATTTTAGGTATAAAAAGAACAATAACACTTGGAATACTAATCTTAACTTTAGGATATACAATAATGAGTTTCTCTGAACAAAACATTAAATTAGTATATTTATCAATGGCTACAATAGCTGTAGGTAATTGTATATTCAAAGCAAATCCATCATCATTGTTATCCCTGTGTTATAAAAAAAATAATAAAAAAATGGACACTGCTTTTACTATATACTATATGTCTATTAACATAGGATCTTTATTATCAATGATCTTAACTCCATGGTTAGCATCAAATTACAACTGGAAAATAGCTTTTATTACATCAGTATTAGGATTATTAATAACATTAATTAATTTTCTATATTTTCAATATATAATAAAAGATTTAGGATCAAAAGCAGATTTTTTACCTCTTAATAAAGAAAAAATAATTTTAACTACAATAGGAATTGCATCATCTATATTAATAATTAATTATTTATTACAAAATGAATTTCTAACCAATAAAATAGTTGAAATAACTATTTTAATAACATTATATATATTTGTAAAAAATTTTATCAAGTTGAATCCTAATGAAAAAAAAAAAATGATAGTCGTATCAACATTAATTATTGAAGCTACTATATTTTTTACACTATATAATCAAATGCCAACATCATTAAATTTCTTTGCAATCAGAAATGTAAAACATAACATATTAGGCTTAAACATAGATCCTGTACAATATCAATCATTAAATCCATTCTGGATTATAATATTTAGTCCTATATTAGCAAAAATATATGAAAAAATTGGTAATAAAAAACTACCTATAACACATAAATTTGCAATAGGAATGATATTAAGTACTATTTCATTTTTAATTTTACCATTAGGTATAAAATTAGACACAAATAATGAAGGATTAATTTCAGCATATTGGTTAATATTAAGTTACTCTTTTCAAAGTTTAGGAGAGTTAATGATTTCTGGTTTAGGATTATCAATGATAGCTCAATTAGTTCCAGAAAAACTAACTGGATTCTTAATGGGATTTTGGTATTTAACAACATCAATATCATCAATAATATCAGGCAAAATAGCTAACATTATGTCCTTCCCTAAAGAAACAACTGTAAATGCATTTACATCTTCACAAATATATCAAGATGCATTCTTAAAAATAGGTATATTTAGTGGTATTATTACTATAATAATAGTATTTATTACTCCTTTATTATATTCAATCATAAAAGAAAAAAATATTATAAAAATAAAAAAAAAATAATTTTTTAACACATTAATAAATTTTTACTAAATAACTATATTTAACTATAAAAAGGAACATAATTTGAACATCGCAATAATAATATGCGCTCATGGTAAATTAGCTATAGAAATGTTAAACACTACAGAATTAATTATCGGTAAACAAAAAAATATCGATGCTATAGAATTCTTAATAGGAGAAGGCACAAATGATATTATAAAAAAATATAATAAGTCAATTAAAAAATTAAATATAGAAAAAGGATTAATTTTCTTTGTTGATATATGGGGAGGAAGTCCTTATAATGCAGCTAATAAAATACTTAACGAAAAAAATATAACTTGTGATATAATTTCTGGAATTAATATTCCAATGATGTTAGAAACATTAATAGAAAGAGAAGAAAATAATGAACTAAAAAAATTAATAAAAATAGCAATAAAAAATGGTAAATTAGGAATTAATAATACAAATAAAAATTTATTTACTAATAAAAAAAAATAATAGAAAAAATCATGAAAATAATGTTAACAAGAATAGATGACAGATTGATACATGGACAAGTATGTATTGGATGGAGTAAAAAACTAAAAATATCTAAAATAATAGTTATAAATGATGAAATATACCAAGATCAAATAAGAACAAGTTTGTTAAAACAAGTTTCACCACCTGGAATTACATCACATGTAATTAATATAGAAAGATTCATAAAAATATACAATAACCCAAAATATAAAAATACAAAAGTTTTACTTTTATTTACTAATCCTACAGATATACTAGAAATAATCAATAATGGAATTAAAATTAATACTATTAATATAGGAGGAATGTCTTTCAAAAAAGATAAAAAACAAATAACAGATGCTGTATCAGTTGATGAAAAAGATATTGAATCATTTATAAAACTTAATAAAATGAATATAGAATTAGAAATAAGAAAATTACCTAATGATAAAAAAATAAATTTAATTGACTTAATAAAAAATAACTAATTTAAGGGAAAAACAATGGAACTTAAAGCAACTGAAATAATACTAATATTTTTAATTAGTTGTATAGTTGGTATTGAATCTACATTAGAAGAATTTCAAATACACAGACCTTTAATAGCTTGCACATTAACTGGTCTTGCGTTACAACACATGAAACAAGGTATGATAGTAGGAAGTATATTGGAAATGATATCATTAGGATGGATGAACGTTGGAGCTTCAATATCACCAGATATTTCCATAGCTTCTATAATTGCTACAATATTAGTCATATATGGAAAACAAAACATAGGATCAAGTCTAGCATTGGCAGTACCATTAGCAGCTACTGGACAATTATTAACAATATTAATAAGAAGTATAAATATATTTTTTCAACATACTGCAGATAAAATAGCAGAAAAACATAGTATATCATACATAACTTTAATACATGTATGTTCATTGATATTACAAGCTTTAAGAGTTGCAATACCTGCACTTTTGATAAGCTTGTCAATAAAAACACAAATAATTCAAAAACTATTAAGTTCTATACCTTTAGTAATAACAAGCGGTTTAAATATAGCTGGTGGAATTATAGTAGTAGTTGGATATTCAATGGTTATAAATATAATGCAAACAGGATACTTAATGTCTTTTTTCTATTTAGGTTTTACAATATCTGCTTTTACAAAATTCAATTTAGTATCTATGGGTATAATAGGAACTATATTAGCAATACTATATACACAACTATCTCCTAAATATATTGATTTTACAAGTTTAAATGTAAATAATAACAATAATAAAAAACAAGATGAATTAGATTAAAAATGAACAATAAAAAAAAAATAAATAAAAAAGATTTAACAAAAGTTTTAATAAGAAGTCATTTTATTCAAGGATCTTGGAATTTTGAAAGAATGCAATCACTAGGTTTTTGTTTTGCACTAGTGCCTATAATCAAAAAGTTATATCATAATAACTTAAAAGAACAAAGATTAGCTATAAAAAGACATTTGGAATTCTTTAATACACATCCGTATATGGCAGCACCTATATTAGGAATAATAATAGCTATGGAAGAAAAAAGAGCCAATGGATTTAAAATAACAGACAACAATATAAATAATATAAAAGTAGGCTTAATGGGACCCTTAGCAGGAGTAGGAGATCCTATATTTTGGGGTACATTAAGACCTATATTATCAGCTTTAGGATCTAGTTTAGCAGCAACAGGTAACATTATGGGGCCTATAATATTTTTTGTTTTCTTCAATGCTGTTAGATTATCAACACTTTACTATGGAATAAATTACGGATACAAAAAAGGGTTGAACATAATAAAAGAACTTAATCAAAATTTAATTAAAAAAATAACAGAAGCATCATCTATATTAGGTTTATTTGTAATGGGGTCATTAGTAAATAAATGGACTAGAATCAGTATTCCAATAATAGTTACAGCAAATAAAAGAAATAGTAATATTACAAATATAGTAACAGTACAAAATATATTAGATCAAATATTACCTGGATTAGTACCTCTTTTATTAACCTTAACATGTATGTGGTTACTGAAAAAAAAAATAAATCCATTAATGATAATAGTATATTTATTTATATTAAGTATAATCGGTAGTTACTTTAAATTAATATATTATTAAAAATTTTTTCATAACTTAAAATAAATTGATATTTTAAAACAAAATTTATTTCTAAGTTTACATGAAATTATCTCAAATAATTTAAAATTAATATACTTAATAAATTATCAATAATTAAAAATTAATTTCTTACTTTTTATAAGAAATTAATTTTTTTTAAACTCAAAAAAATATAACTATATTCTATAAATTTAATAAAAAAAATATTTTAACATTTAACAAACAATAATAATTTAAAATCATTAAAAATGGTAAACACAAAAATAACTTTACTGTTCAATAAAAATAAAATTTAAATCATAAATTATTCAACATATTTATAACATAAAAATAAAAATGACAAAAAAATTTAAAAACATAAATTTAATAAACATAGAAACAGAATTAAAAAAATCATATTTAAATTATGCTATGTCAGTAATTATTGGAAGAGCTTTACCAGATATAAGAGATGGATTAAAACCGGTACATAGAAGAATAATATATGCAATGTATATTCTGAAAAATAAATATAATAAACCATATAAAAAATCAGCAAGAATAGTAGGAGATGTAATAGGTAAATATCATCCTCATGGAGATAATGCTGTATATGACTCTATAGTAAGAATGGCTCAAAACTTTTCTTTAAGATATCCATTAATAGATGGTCAAGGAAATTTTGGATCAATTGATGGAGACTCTGCTGCTGCAATGAGATATACAGAAATAAGAATGTCTAAAATTACACAAGAATTTTTAAAAGATATTAAAAAAAACACAATAAATTATTTAAACAACTATGATAATTCAGAAAAAATACCAGAAATATTGCCCACTAAAATACCAAATTTATTAATTAATGGCTCTACTGGTATAGCAGTTGGTATGGCTACAAACATTCCTCCTCATAATATAAATGAAGTAATGAATGCTTTTTTGGCTTTTATAGATAATAAAAAATTAAACACCAAATCATTAATGAAATACATAAAAGGTCCTGATTTTCCAACAGGAGGAATAATAGAAAAAAATGAAGAAATATATAAGGCATATAAAACTGGTAAAGGTACTATAAAAATAAAAGCAAAAATAAATATAGAAATAAATGCTAAATCAAATAAAAAAAATATTATAGTATATCAATTACCTTATCAAATAAATAAATCAAAATTAATCAAAAAAATAATTGAGTTAATAAAAGAAAAAAAAATAGAAGGAATTAACAATATAAAAGATGAATCAGACAAAGATGGAATGAGGATAAATATTGAAGTTAAAAAAGAAGCAAAAAATGAAATTATAATAAACAAATTATTTTATTTAACTAATTTACAAACTTCATATGGCATAAATATGGTAGCCCTATATAAAGGGAAACCAAAAACATTAAAATTAAAAAAAATAATATCTATATTTATAAACCATAGAAAAAAAATAATAAAAAATAAAATTATATTTAAATTAAATCATTCTAAAAATAAACTACATATATTAGAAGGATTTTTAATAACTTTAAATAACATCGATTATATAATAAATTTAATAAAGCAAGCCAAAGATAAAAAAGAAATCAAAAATAAACTAAAAAACATAACATGGAATACAAAACAAAATATATTAGAAATAAATGAATACATACTCAGTAATAAACAAATAGAATCAATATTGAAAATTAATTTAATTAAATTAACCCAAACAGAACAAAATAAAATTATTTTAAAATATCAAAATATTCAAAAAAAAATATCAGATTTAAAATTTATTTTATCAAACGATAAAGAAATTAAAAAAATAATTAAAAAAGAATTCATAGAAATAAAAAATAAATTCGGTGACAAAAGAATTACTAAAATAAATAAAAAATTTAAAAATATAAAAACAAAAGATTTAATTAAAAAAGAAAATGTTGTTATCACTTTATCTAAATTAGGATACATAAAATATCAAAAATTATCCACATATGAAACACAACATAAAGGAGGAAAAGGAAAATTAGCTTTAAAAATTAAAAAAGAAGATTTAGTAAATCAAATTATAGTTACCAACACTCATAGAAATATATTTTTATTCTCAAATAAAGGTAAGTTATTTATAACAAATGTTTATAAACTTCCATATTACGGAAGATCTTCAAAAGGAAAACCAATAATAAATATATTATCTTTAGAAAAAAATGAAAAAATAACAAATATATTACCAGTAAATAAAAACAAACTATCACATTATATTTTTATGACTACTTCTAAAGGAATAGTAAAAAAAATAAAAATAAAAGAAATAAACAAAAAAAAAAGAAAAAAAGGATTAAACATAATAAAATTAAAAAACAATGATGAATTAATTACAGTAAATATCACTAATGGAAAAAATAAAATTATGTTATTTACTAAATTAGGAAAAGCTATAAAATTTTCAGAAAAACATATTAGATCTATGGGAAGAAATGCATACGGAATAAAAGGAATAAAATTATCTAAAAAAGACAATGTAGTTTCAGGAATTATTTTAAATAAAAACAAAGAAATATTAATAGTTACTGAAAATGGATATGGAAAAAGAACATATATAAAAGAATTTAAAACAAGATCAAGAGCAACTATAGGAATAAAATCTATTAAAATTAATAAAAAAAATGGAAATGTAATAGATGCACAAATTATAAATAAACATGATCAAATTATGATAATTACAAATAAAGGAAATCTAATACGTACATCAGTATCAGAAATAAATATATTAAAACGTAACACACAAGGAATAATATTAATTAGAACCAAAAGTACGACAGAAAAAGTAATAAGTATACAAAGAATACCTATAGTTGATCAAACAATAAAAACATAAAAAATTATTTTTATTTCTTTTTATATTTTATAAAATATGAACAGAAGTTGTATTACTTATAGTTCCTCTACTAACTAAAGCTCCAGAAACCATAACCACAATATCACCCGCTTTGGCATAACCAGTAGATAAAGATAATTCTTTACCAATACGATAAAAATCATCAGTAGAATTAATAGAATCAACAACTAAAGGCTCTACTCCTTTCACTAATAATAATTGTCTACATACAATATTACTTTCAGTTAAAGCTAAAATTAAAGATTTAGGAAAATATTTTCTAACAAATAATGCTGACTTTCCAGCTCTTGTAAAAACAAGTATTAAAGAAGAATTTAATTTCCTAGATATATCTACAGAACTTTTGCAAATAGCTTCACCTATATTCATAGATAAACAATCATATTTAGGTAAATAATCAATCATATAATTATCAGTTCTTTCACATATTTTAGACATAATTTGAACTGTTTCAACCGGATAATTACCTTTAGCACTTTCAGCAGATAACATTACAGCATCTGTACCATCTAAAATTGCATTAGCTACATCACCAGCTTCAGCTCTAGTAGGTCTAGGATTATAAATCATAGATTCTAACATTTGAGTAGCAGTAATTACTAATTTACCAACAGAATTACATTTCTTTATCATCATTTTCTGAACAAGAATTACATCTTCAACTGGTATTTCAACTCCTAAATCTCCTCTAGCAACCATTATACCATCAGATACACTTAATATTTCATCAAAATTATTTAATCCATCTCTATTTTCAATCTTGGAAATAATTTGTATTTTACTTCCTCCATTTTCATTTAAAAAACTTTTTATTTTTACTACATCAGAACTATTTCTAACAAAAGAAGCAGCTATGAAATCGATATTATTTTTACAAGCAAATAATAAATCTTCTTTATCTTTATTTTGTAAATATGGAAGATTTATATAAGTTCCTGGAAAATTTATTCCTTTATTTTCTCCCAAAGTACCACCATTTAATACTTTACAAGTTATCTCCAACTTACTTTTATCAATATCAACAACTCTCATAGAAATTAAACCATCATCTACTAAAATAAAATCATTTATTTTAATATCATTAATTATACCATCATAAGAAATAGCAACTTTAAAATTATTACCTACAAATTCTTTATCACAAGTAAATGTAAATAATTGATTTTCACATAAAACAACTTCTTTAGATTTATATAATTTTAAGGTACGTATTTCTGGACCTTTAGTATCTAATAATAATGAAGCGTTCTTGCCTGATTCTATTACTGCTGATTTTAAATTTTTTACATATTTTTTATGATCATCATAATTTCCATGAGAAAAATTTAATCTCATTACATTCATACCTACATTTAACAATTTAACAATTAAATCTTTTGTTGCAGTAGCAGGACCAACAGTACATACAATTTTTGTTTTTTTCATTTAACTTATTCGCTTTAAATTTTTTTTAAAATTAAAAAATGCGTTCTAGTGGATTCGAACCACTGACTTCCATTACGTCAAAATGACACTCTACCACTGAGTTAAGAACGCTATTCAATATAAAAATTATAAACTATAATAATATTAATTACAAATTAATAAAAATATATAAATCAAACACTCATTAATTTATTAATTAAATAAAAACAAAAATATTTTAATATTATAAAAAATACATCCAATAATATGAAAAAAAATTTTTTAAAATCATTTACAAAAAGAAAATTAATAATACAAATTACTAATAAAAAAAAAATAGAAACTTTAATAAAAAAAAATAAAATAAACATATATTGTGGATTTGATCCAACAGCAGAAAGTTTACATTTAGGACATTTAATTCCTTTAATTACTATTAAAAGATTAATAAAATATGGATATAAACCAAATATACTTATAGGTCAAACAACTTCAATAATAGGAGATCCTAGTTTCAAAAATAAAAAAAGAAAAGAACAAAAAACAAAAAAAATACTAACATATACAAAAAAAATTAATAAACAAATATTATCTTTTTTTCATAAATATGAAAATAAAATAAAAATATTTAATAATAATCATTGGTTTAAAAAAATAAAAATATTATTCTTTATCAAAAATATAGGGCAAAACTTTTCAATAAACCAAATGTTAAATAAAGAATCAATAAAAATAAGAAATAAAAACAAAGAAGGAATAACATTTTCCGAATTATCTTATAATATTTTTCAAAGTTATGATTTCGCTTATTTATTTAAAAAATATAACATTAACCTTCAAATAGGTGGATCAGATCAATGGGGTAATATTACTTCTGGTATATACTTAATAAAAAAATTATATAAAAAAGAATCATTTGGAATAACTTTGCCACTAATGACTAAAAAAAATGGATATAAATTTGGTAAAACTGATAACAAAACATTATGGTTAAATCATAAAAAAACAACTCCATATGAATTTTACCAATTTTGGTTAAATATACCAGACGAACAAACATTCACATTATTAAAACAATTAACTTTTATAAAATTTAAACAAATAAAAAAAATAAAAAACAAAAAAAATATAATATTAGCTAAAAAAATTTTAGCTAAAAAAATTACAAAAATAGTACATGGGAAAAAAAAACTAAAAAAAGTAATTTTAATATCTAAAATATTATTCAATTATTTAAAAAATAATAAATTTAATAAACATAATTTTGAATATCTCTTTAAACAAAAAATATCTAAAACAAAAATAAAAAATGAAAAAAATATAAAAGAAATATTAATTTTAACAAAATTAGCACAATCTAAAAATCAAGCAAAAAATTTAATTTTAAATAATTCTATATCATTAAATAATAAAAAAATTACTGACACAAATTATGTCATAAAAACAGAAGATAAAATCTTTAATAAATTTTCTTTTATTTGTAAAGGAAAAAAATTATTCCATTTAATAAATTGGATATTTTAAATAAAATTATATATATTATTACCAATATCTTTCAATAGTAATATGTTTATTAACTAAATTAATTTTATATTTAAAATTTAATATATCACAAACATCATTAATCATAACAGGATTTCCACATATCATGAAATGATCATGATTTAAATTTATTTTAACATTTAAATAATTTTGTAAAATATTATTCAATAATAAATATGTAATTCTTCCAGTAAAATTAACAGTATTTTTTAAAAAATTATCTTCTCTACTAACTACAGTTATTAAATACAAATAATTACATCCATATATTTTTTGAAATTCTAAAAGAACTCTTTGATAATTATAATCAGTACAGTATTTAATTGAATTAATTAAAAAAATTCTTTTGAATTTTTTTTTTAATAAATTTACATTTTTTTTTAATATAGATAAATAAGGACTTATACCAGTACCTGTACTTATCATCCATAAATTATTCACTTTAGGTAAATTATCAAAAACAAAACAACCATAAGAATATTTAGAAACATAAACAAAATCACCAATATTTAAATTATATAAAATATTACTTAAATAACCATTTTCAACTTTTAATAAATAAAACTCTAATCTTTTTTCTAAATAAGTATTAACAAAAGAATACATTCTAAATACATATTGGTCATTTTTAGTTTTAACTGCTAATCTTGTATATTGACCAGAGTCAAAATAAGATACATTATTTTCTATAAATATAGAAAATAAATTATTTTTCCATTTTTTTATAAATAACACTTTGCTTTTAATCCACATAAATATAATTAATTTTTTCAGAAATTATTTATTCAAATTTTTATAAACAGATAAAGAACCTAATTCTTCTTCAATTCTAATCAATCTATTATATTTAGATACTCTTTCAGATCTACTTAAAGATCCAGTTTTTATTTGACCTGAACTTGTTCCTACCGCTAAATCAGCTATTGAAGTATCTTCTGTTTCTCCAGATCTATGAGAAATAACAACAGAATAACCATGTTCTTTAGCTAACTTTATTGTTTTCAATGTTTCAGTTAAAGTACCAATTTGATTTAATTTAATAAGTATAGAATTAGCCACTTTAGAATTAATACCTTTTTTTAATAAATCAAAATTAGTTACAAACAAATCATCACCTACAATTTGTATTTTTTTACCTAATAACTTAGTTATTTCAATAAAACCATTCCAATCATGTTCAGATAAAGGATCTTCTATAGAAATAATTGGATATTTATTTACTAAATTATTTAAATAACCTATAAATTCACAAGATGTAAATGTTTTTTTTTCACTATTCAAATAATATTTATTATCTTTCAAATTATAAAACTCTGATGAAGCACAATCTATAGAAATACAAACATCTTTTTCAACTTTATAACCAGATTTTTCTACAGAATTAATTATTAATTTTATTGCCTCCTCATTTGAATTTAAATCTGGTGCATAACCACCTTCATCACCAATAGAAGTTTTCTTATTATTAGATTTTAATATATATCCTAATGTATGAAAAATCTCTGCAGATATTCTAACAGCATGTCTAAAATTTTTAGCTCTTATAGGTTGTATCATAAATTCTTGAATATCAACATTATTATCAGCATGACAACCTCCATTAATTATATTCACCATTGGTACAGGAAGAACAAATTTATCATTGTTTAAATTCATTAATTTAGATATATAAGAATAAAATGGTATTTTTAAAGATTTAGATGTAGCTTTAGCCACAGCCATTGATACAGCTAAAATAGAATTAGCACCTAATTTAGATTTATTTAATGTTCCATCAAAATCAATCATAATATGATCTATATCATATTGATTAACAGAATTTAAACCCAATAACTCTTTAGATATTACATTGTTCACAATAAAAACTGATTTCATTACTCCTTTACCAGAAAAACGTTTTAAATCATTATCACGCAACTCTAAACATTCTTTAGAACCTGTTGAAGAACCAGAAGGAACCATATACCTTCCATAAGAACCATCTTTTAAATAAACCTCACATTCTACTGTTGGATAACCTCTTGAATCTATAACTTCTCTAGCAAATATTTTAACTATTTTACTCATTTTAAAATCACCTTATAATTTAATTAACAATTTATAAAATCAAAATAATAAAACATTAACAAATAATATTCAACAAAAACAATTAAATATTACCACATAAAAAAATTTTTCTTAGAAAAAAATTATATTTTCATAATCTAAATTAACATATTTTTAATTAACATTATTAAAATAATGTAATAACTTATTAAATATTTTATTTATTTTAAATAAACATATTTAATATTAATTAATATTATGTTAAAATACTATTTAAATAATAGCGGGGTAGAGCAGTATGGTAGCTCGTCGGGCTCATAACCCGAAGGTCGTTGGTTCAAATCCAACCTCCGCAAATAAAAACTAAAATTTTTTATCTATTATTTAAAATATATTTTAAAAATATAGTATAAATTTTAATAAAAATATTAAAGTTCTTTTCAATTATTATTTTTAATATTGATCTATTCCAAAAAACATTATCAAAAACATTAATAAATTTACTACAAAACATTAATAAAAAAAATATAAACAAAATACCTCTCAAAAAACCAAACAAAATACCTAATAATTTATCCCAAAATAAAAAACCAATATTAAACATAAATAAACTAATAAAAGAAAACAATATTTTCAATATTACTAAAAAAAACATATAAATAAAAAAATAAAACAAATAAGATAAAAATAACTTATTTTTAATATAAAAACTTAAATAATCAAAATACAAAGAAAAAATACAAACATAATATCTACGAGTTAATAAATATGAAAAATACCAAAAAAACATGGAAAAAAATTCTTTTAAAAAACCATTTTTGAATCCATAAATTACAGAACATAATATTGTACAAAAACTAAAATAATCAATAAAATTCATAAATTTAAAATAAAACCATAATAAATTAAAAAAACACAATTTATATATATAAATATATAATAAATATTTAAAATATATTCACTCAAATAAATATTACATACAAAAAATAAAATATATTTTAATAATATACACCAAACAAATATAAACCATCTGGTTTAACAGTGTTAACCTTGCAATCAACTCTATTCTTTAATAAAAGTAAATCTTTAATCCAATCAAATGAATATTTTTTAATTCCAACTAAAATCAAACATCCAACTATATTTCTTACCATATGATATAAAAAAGAATTTGCTTTAAAATCAAAAAAAACAAAAACACCTTTTCTAAATATATTAATATGAATCATATTTCTATAAGAACTTTTAGACTGACATTTAGATGAACGAAAAAAACTAAAATCATGTTCACCTAATAAAAAATTAGCTCCACATAACATATCAGTAATATTAAGATGATTAGGATAATAAGTAACTAATTTATTTAAAAAACAACAACGTAATTTAGAGTTACATATAATATAAATATAACGTCTAGCAACTGCATTAAAACGAGCATGAAAAGTATTAGAAACAAATTTAACCCATTTAAATGATATATCTTTAGGTAAAATAGAATTAGTACCTATAATCCATTCATTTATAGATCTCTTACTATATGTATCAAAATGAAAAATTTGACCCAAACTATGTACTCCAGCGTCAGTTCTACTAGAACAAAAAATATTTACTTTATGATCAGCTATTCTTGATAAAGCATTTTCTACTACTTCTTGTACACTTAATACAGTATTTAATTGTTTTTGCCAACCAGAATAACTAGAACCATTATATTCAACACAAACTAATAATCTATAATTATTATTATTAAACATAAAAAATTTTAAATATTTATATCTTTCTTTCTTTTATACGAGCAGATTTACCAATACAATAACGTAAATAATACAATTTAGATTTATTAACCAAACCCAACCTTTTAACCAATATCTGATATATATTTGGAGAATATATTTTAAAACCTCTTTCCACTCCTATACCATAAGAAATCTTTCTTAACAAAAAAGAAGATTTAAAACCTCTTTTTCTAAAAGAAATAACTATACCTTCAAAAGATTGTAATCTTTTTTTTAATCCTTCTGTTACCCAAATCTTAACTTCAACCAAATCACCAGATTTAAATTTAGGTAATATATTTCTTTTAATTTGTTCATGTTCTACCAAAAAAATTAATTTATTCATCATTTAAAAATCTCATTTTAAATTATTATCCTCAACAAAAAATCTATTTTTTATTTTTTAAATACATATTATTTATTAAATATGGCTTTTTTAAAAAAGTTATCTCTAAAGATTTCTTTAACCTCCATTTATATATATCCAAATGATTACCTGAAAGTAATACTTTAGGAACACTTAGTCCTTTAAAAATTTTAGGTCTAGTATAATTAGGACTATCTAATAAAAAACCATTATTACTAAAAGAATCACTATTTGCTGACTCAATATTATTTAAAACTCCAGGAATAAACCGTATTAATGAATCAATAACTACTATTGAAGATATTTCTCCACAACTTAATATATAATCTCCTATAGATAATTCAAAATCAACATATTTATCAATAATACGTTGATCTATACCACTATAACGACCACAAATAAAAACAATAGAAGTATACGAAATTAATTTAAATATTATTTTCTTATTCAATATTTCTCCTTGAGGAGATAAATAAACCACTAATACATTATTTCCATAAAATAATCTAGCATCATTAATAGCTAAATATAAAGGTTTAGGTTTAATTAACAAACCTGCACCACCACCATAAATTCTACCATCTACATTTTTTTTTTTTCCATCTATATAATTTTTAATATCCCAAAACTTAAAACTTAAAATTCTATTCTTTATAGCTTTATAAATTAAACCATTTCTTAAAACAGAATCAAAAAAACTAGGATTTATAGTAATTATACCTAAATTCATCTCTAATTAATATTTATTAACTACTTTTTCAAAATTTATTTCTTTTATAAAAAAATTATATATAAAAAATAAATAATATTTCAAAATAATTCTTAATTATTAAAATAATATTAAAATAACTAAAATTAATATTTATTTGTTAATTAAAAACTATATATTATAAATATATATTTATATATAATTACATAAAAAATTTATACCATATAAAAAATACATAATTAATCATATATATCACTTAACATAAAATATTTCAAAAATTTTTTATATATTTTTAATACATATACAATCAACATATTTTATATATTTTTTTAAAAAAACATACACAAAATAATATTATTTAATTAATTTATATTTTTTATACAAAAAAACAACTCTTTTAGAAAGTAAAGCACCTTTTTTTAACCAATATTTATATAAATCAATATTAATCTTTAAAAAACACTTTTTTTTACCAATATTAATTGGATCAAAAAAACCAATATTATCTATAAATTTACCTTCACGAGACTTTCTTTGATCAATAACAACAATTTTAAAAAAAGGACATTTTTTTTTACCATAACGAGATAATCTAATCTTAATCATAAAAAACACCTATAAAAATAAATCTTTAAAAATAAAACTTCTCATAAAAACTAAAAACTACAGTGGGAAAGGGATTCGAACCCTTGATACATATAGTATACATATTTTCCAAACATGCTCTTTAAACCACTCAGACACCCCACTAAAAAAATTAAAATAATATTATTATACATTAAATTAATTAAAATAATTAACTAAACACAATTTTGACAAAAATAATAATTTTATTATATAATAGCATTATTATTAATATAACATTCATTCCTCTGTAGTTCAGTTGGTAGAACGGCGGACTGTTAATCCGTATGTCACTGGTTCAAATCCAGTCGGAGGAGTTTAAGTTTTTAAATATCCATATCTAAAAAACTAATAACATTATTTACAATAAAAGATTTTCTTAACTCAACATTATCTCCCATTAATACTTTAAATAAATTATTAGCTTCCACCACATCCTCTATAAATATTTTAGATATAAATCTATTTTTAGGATCCATGGTAGTCAACCATAATTGACTAGGATTCATTTCTCCTAAACCTTTATAACGCTGAATTAAAATAAGATCTTTATTTTTTAATAAAACAAAATCTATCAAACAATAAAAATTATCAAAACAATACTTTTTATTATTTAAATATATATATTTAATATAACTTTCATTAAAAAAAAATAATCTTTTACCTAAACTTATAACACTTGAATAATATTTAATAAAAAAATTTTTTTTTATAAAAAAATTATTTTTACTTACTTTATTTTCATAAAAAATATTAAAACCATCAAAAACAGAATATTCATTTAAAATAAAACCATAAAATTTATAATTTAAAATATTATTATTTAAATAAATCAAAAAATCATTTAACCACAAAGAATAACTATAAATATCATCAATAATTAATTTTCTAAAATACATTAAACTTTTTAATAAAAAACAACTTAAAAATTTATCATCATTAAAAATAACTTTAGAAAAATACATATATTTTAAAGATAACTTTATTAACTTTTTACTATCCATTAATAAAACATTATTTTCTTTATATAAATTAATACCTTCAAAAGAAAAACTAAATTTATTCTTAATAAGATCTTTATTTTCTAATACATAAACTTCTTTATTTCCCTTTTTAATTCTATATAAAGGAGGTCGAGCTACATATAAATGACCATTAATTATTAAATCAGGCATATATTTATAAAAAAAAGTTAATAATAATGTTCGAATATGAGCTCCATCTATATCTGCATCAGTCATAATTATTACTGTATGATATTTTAATTTATCTAAATTAAAACTATCATTTCCAATTCCACACCCTAAAGCTGTAATTAAAGCACCTATTTCTCGAGAAGATAAAACTTTATCTAATGTTGTTTTTTCTACATTTATTATTTTACCTTTTAATGGTAAAACTGCTTGATTTCTACGATTTCTACCCTGTTTTGCAGATCCGCCAGCAGAATCACCCTCAACTAAAAAAATTTCAGAATTAACAGGATTTTTTTCTTGACAATCAGCTAATTTACCTGAAATAATTGAGATATCTAAATTACTTTTTTTCTTAGATATTTCTCTTATTTTTCTTGCATATTCTCTTGCTTTAAAAGAATGAATAATTTTATTAATAATCAATTTAGCATCAACAGGATGTTCAAGCAAAAAATCATATAAATTTTCACTCACACATGATTCTATAACAGATCTAACTTCAGCTGATATTAATTTATCTTTAGTTTGAGAAGAAAATTTAGGATTAGGCATTTTAATAGATATAATTGCAAATAACCCTTCACGTATATCTTCACCAATAAAATTTAAATTTCTCTTTTTATTTTTTACTTCTTGATCTATATATAGATTAACTGTACGAGTAATCGCAGATTTAAAACCAGACAAATGAGAACCTCCATATACTTGAGGTATATTATTAGTAAAACATAAAATATTATCACTAAAAACATCAATCCACTGACAAATAATTTCAATATAAAAATCATATTTTTTATTTAAAAAATAAAAAATATTATTGTGAATAATATTTTTACCTTTATGTAAAAAAAATAAAAAATCTTTTAAACCACCATAATTTACTAATTTAACCTTATCATTATCTCTTTCATCATATATATATAATTTTAATCCTGGATTTAAAAAAGATAATTCATTCATTCTTTTAATTAAAATATTTTTATTAAAAAATATTTTATTTGTAAAAATATTCTTATCAGGCCAAAAACGTATATATGTACCAGTATAATTACTGTTATTCAAAACAATTAATTTATTTTCAGGAATACCAAAATTATACAACTGATAATACTCTTTATTATTACGATAAATTTTTAACTCTAACTTTTCAGATAATGCATTAACTACTGATACCCCTACACCATGTAATCCACCAGAATATTTATATGAATCATTATCAAACTTTCCACCAGAATGCAAAACAGTCATAATTAATTCTGCAGCAGACACTCCTTCTTCTTTATGAATATCCACTGGAATACCTCTACCATTATCAAAAATAGAAACAGAATTATCTTTATATAAATTAATTATAATTTTATTACAAAAACCAGAAAGAGATTCATCTATAGAATTATCTATTAATTCAAAAACCATATGGTGCAATCCAGTACCATCATTAGTATCACCAATATACATACCTGGACGTTTTCTAACAGCATCTAAACCTTTCAATACTTTAATACTAGAAGCATTATATAAATTAAATTTTTTTTTAACCATATTATTCACAATAACTAAAAAATAAAAATTAATAAAATGTTAAACTCTTATTGGCATAATCATATGACTGATATAAATATTATTTATACTATTTATCTTCACTATTGAAAAACTATTTTTAAAATAAAAATATATTTTAGAAGAATCTTTAATAGAATTTAAAACATCTAATAAATATTTAACATTAAAACTTATCTTTAATTCAAAATCATTATAGTCAATAATTAATTTTTCTTGTATTTCATCATTATTATTATTAGTAGAAAATATACACAATATATTTTTTTTTATACATAAAGTTACATAATTAAATGAAAAATCATTTATTATAGATGAACGCAATAAAGAATCTTTAAAATTCAAAATATCTAGAATAATATATTTATAATCTTCAAAACAAAACATATTTTTATAATCAGGAAATGATCCATTAATTAATCTAGAATACATTACAAAATTATCAAAATACAATTTAATAGAATAATTACTAACTTTAAATAAAATTTTATTTTCTGAAGATACTATATTCAAAATTTTAAATAATTCAATAATAAATTTACGTGAAATAATAATAGAAAAATCTTCTTTATTTTTATTTTTTAATAAAAAAACATAATTATTAATTAATTTATACATAGACATTCTATGTCCATCAGTAGCAACAAAAAAAAAATTATTATCCTTATATTCAATAAATACACCATTTAAATAATAATAAATATCTTGATTACCAATAGCAAAATAAATAGAAGATATAATTTCTTTTAATAAAATACTGGAAAGAAAAAATTTATATTTATATTTAAATTTTTTAGTAATAAATGGAAAATTTTTTGATGGCATAGTAGAAAAAAAAACAACACTTTTAAAACAAGAAACTATAAATCTCTTTTTAACAAAATTCATAATCAATTCACTATTTTTAGGAAAACTATTACATATTTCATATAATTTATTAGCATTAACTGTAACAGCTCCTTTTTCAAAAATATATTTTTTTTTCAATTTAATACTAAACTTAATTTCTATATCTAAATCTGTAACAACAAAAAACAAAACATCTAATTCTATAAACAATAAAATATTAGATAAAATAGGATTTTTAACAGAATAAGATAAATAACTACTTAATTTACTTAATGGTTTTATTATTTTGTCTTTTTCTACAATAAATTTCATTATTAAAATTTAATACAATTCTAATTAAATTATTAAAATCAGACTTAACACTACTATTTATAATACATAATTTTTCTATTCTTTTGCAAGAATAAATAATAGTAGAATGATTTAAACCTCCATGAAAATTACCTAACTCAGTTAAACTATAATTAGTTAATTTTTTACTTATAGCTATAGAAATTTGCCTAGGATAAACCAAAGATTTTAAACGAGATTTAGATATTAAATCTATAACCGATAATTTATAATAATCAGACACTATTTTTTGTATATCTATAATACTAATATTATATTTATTAAAAATAATATTAGGACACACTATATCTTTAACAAAATTTATCGTTATATCATTTAAACAATTAAAATAATTAGCATTTATTAATAATGTATGTAAAAAACCTTCTAATTCATAAATATTATTAATAATATTAATAGAAATAAAATGTATAATTTCATCTGATAAAAAAAAATTCATTTCCTTTGATTTTTTTAATACAAATTTAAATTTAACATCATAATCTGGTTTATCTATGTTTAAAATTAAACCACACGATAATTTTGAAATTAATCTACTATCTATACCATCTATATTTTTAATATGTATATCTGAAGTAACTATGATAAATCTATTATTATCTAATAAACTATCAACTATATAAAAAAATTCCTTTTGTGAATAATCTTTATTAGAAAAAAATTGAATATCATCAACTAATAAAATATCAGCTGACTTAAAATAAAGTTTAAATTCTTCTATAGAATTACTATTTAAAGAATTAACCATTTTATTAACAAATCTTTCTGAATTTATATATATTACATTTTTTTTTAAATAATTATTATAATTAATATTATTAACTATAGATTGTAATAAATGAGTTTTTCCTAAACCTGTATCACTATATATTAATAAAGATCTATAACTTTTATTCACAAAACTACAAATATCTAAAATTTCTTTATAAACAATATAATTAGATGTACCATAAATAAAATTGGAAAAATTATATCTATTTAAAATTAAACAATCATTAAATTTTTTAAAATTCAATAAATTACTTGAATAATCATTTTTAATATTTAAATTACTAAAACATAATTTACTATTAAAATTTTTCCTATCACCTATAAAAAGATTTACAACTGGAATACTATTCTTACAAAACATATTAATTAACTTATTAATATCACTTAAATAATTATCACGAACATAATCGAAAACAAATTTATTAGGAGCATATAAAATAATATTATTAAATTCAATCACAACTTGTAATGGAAGTATCCACATGTTAAACTCATAACCTGATAGATTATTTTTTAATTTAATTAAACATTTTTTCCATAAATTTTTTAACAAAATTTGCCTCACTTATTATTTTTATTTAAAAAAAAATACATAAATTATTTAAATAAAATTTAATAAAATTTAACTTAACAAATATAATAAATATAAACTATAATATATAGAAATAAATATGAAAAGAACATTTCAACCATCAAAAATAAAAAGAAAAAAAACACATGGATTTAGAAAAAGAATATCAAATAAAAATGGAAAAAAAATATTTTCCAGAAAAAGATTTAAAAAAAAATACAAAATATCAATTTAAAAAAAAACGTTTTTTTTTGAAAAAAAAAATGATAATTAAAAAAAAAACAAAAAATAATTATTTTATTTTCAAAAATTTTTCCTGAATATTTGTGAAAAGTAAAATAAATAATTTAAATTATCCTAGAATAAAAATCATTATTAATAAAAAACATATTAAATATTCATATAAAAGAAATAAAATTAAAAGAATAATAAAAGAATCATTTAGATTAAATCAACATAATATAAAAAATATTGATTTAATTCTATTAATTAATAAAAACACAATTTATACTAAAAAAATATTTCTAAAAATTACAAAAATATGGAAAAATTTTTATATAAAAAATAAAAAATAAAATTTACATAAAACAATATATTTTTAAATTATTAAAACACTTAAATTAACCTAATTAAGATAAATTAAATGAATTTTAAAAATAATTTATTTTCTTTAATTTTATTTATAACTTCAATATTAATAATAAAAAATAATTTATTAATTAATAATTATGCTATTTCAAAAACTAAAATCAACAAAATAAATAAACATTTATTAATAAAAAATAACTTATTATCAATACAAATAAATCAAAACAATAATAATATTGAAAACATAAATTTACTAAAATATAAAGATAAAAAATATTACCCTAACACATTCAAATTCATAAAAATAAAAGAGTATTTTAAACTAATTTTAAATTTTAATAAAATTAAAAATAATAAAAATAAATATTTTAAAAAATATTACATACCACTAATTAACATTAAAAAAATATTTATTAAAAATAAAAAATTTAAAAAAACAATATTAATATCAAATTATATATCAAACAAAATAAAATATAAAAAATACATAATTTTAAAAGATAATTCATATAAAATTAACATAAAATACAAAATTACTAATAATTCTCAGAATATAATTCTCCTACATTTTATAAATAAAATAAAACAACAAAAAAATGAAAAAACCAATACATATAACAAGATGTCATTTTTTACTAAAAATAAAAAATATGAAGAATACCAACCAGAAGATTTAAAAACAAATAATTTTAATCTAAAAACTACATCAGGTTGGACTTCAATATCTGAACAATATTTTCTAACATCAATAATACCTACAAATAATAATAATATAAAATATTTCAATTTATTTAATAAATATAATTATTACAATAAATCATTTAATATAGGATACAAAACAAATAATATAACAATAAAACCAAATGAAACAAAAATAATAAATTATAAAATATGGATCGGACCTAAAATTTCAGATAAATTAAATACTATCTCACCAAATTTAAACAATAATATACATTATGGAATATTATGGTTTATATCTAAACCATTATTTACCTTAATTAAAACAATAAATCACAAAATACATAACTTGGGATGGTCTTTAATAATAATAACCATTATTATAAAAATAATAACTTATCCTTTAAACAGGATACAATATATATCTATATTAGAAATAAAAAGAATACAATTAAAAATTAAAAAAATAAAAAAAAAATATAAACATAACAAATATAAAACAAACACTAAAATAATAAATTTATATCAAAAATATAAAGTTCACCCATTAAATAATTTATTTATAACTATCATACAAATACCAATATTTATATCTATATTTAATATAATAAATACAACAATAGAATTTAAAAATTCCTCATTTATTTTTTGGATACAAGACTTATCAGAAAGTGATCCCTATTATTTATTACCTATCTCTATGGGTTTATCTATGTTTTTCACGCAATATTCAAATTCTGAATTTGATAGTAAAAAAAATAAACAACTAGAAATAATAACATCAATAATATTTACTATATTATCATTATGGTTTTCTAGTGGATTAATTATTCACTATATAATTAATAATTTAATAACAATAGGACAACAAAAAATGATAGAATACCAACAAAAAGAAAATGAAAAATAAAAAAACAATAATTTCACAATGTACTCCAATAGGACAAGGAGGTATAGGTATAATAAGAATATCTGGAAAAAAAGCAAAAACAATATCAAAAATAATTTTAAATAAAGAATTAAAACCTAGACATGCAGAATATCTTCCTTTTAAAAATAAAACTGGAAAAACATTAGATTATGGAATAGCTATATTCTATAAATCACCAAATTCATTTACCGGAGAAGATACTTTAGAATTACATAGTCATGGAGGACAAAAAATAATAGAAATAATTCTAAAAAATATAATTAATTTAAATATAAAAAACTTAAGAATAGCAAAACCAGGAGAATTCACAAAAAGAGCTTTTATAAACAAAAAAATAGATATTATACAAGCAGAATCAATATATGATTTAATTAATGCAAAATCAGAAATAGAAATAGATTTAGCTATAAAATCATATCAAGGAATATTCTCACAAAAAATTAAAAAAATAATTAAAAAAATAACAAACTTAAGAATTTTAATAGATACAAAAATAAATTTTCCTGAAGATATCGATGATAATAACTTAACAAAAAAAATAAAAAAAAAAATTATAAATATAAATTTAAAATTAAAAAAAATTTATAAAAAAACTAAAAAAGGAAAATTTATAAAAGATGGAATTAAAATAACAATTATCGGAAAACCAAATGTAGGAAAATCTAGTTTAATGAATTATTTAACTAATAAAAATAATTCCATTGTCACTAATATACCAGGAACAACAAGAGATATAATAAAACATATTACAAATATAGAAAATATTAATGTTGAAATAAACGACACAGCAGGAATACATAAAACAAAAAATAAAATAGAAAAAATAGGAATAAAAAAAACATGGAATGAAATAAATAATTCACAATTAATTTTATTCATAGATAATGCTAAAAAAGCAAATAATCAAAAAATAATACAAAATTATGAAAATTTAATTAAAAAAAAAACACAAAAAAAAATAAAAAAAATATTAATACGCAATAAAATTGATATAACAAAAGAAAAACACAAAATTAAAAAAATTAAAAATTATACCATAATAAATTTATCTGTAAAAAAAAATAAAGGATTAAATATCTTAAAAAAAGAAATAAAAAATATAATTAAAAATATGAACTTCTCAGAAAATAATTTTCTTATTAAAGAAAGAAATATTAAAATAATTAAAAAAACATTAAAATATACAAATAATATCAAAAATATTACAAATAACTTCAAAAAAATAGATATAAACTTAGATTTAATATCAGAAAATATATTCCTATTAAATAAAAAATTAAATTATTTACTAAATACAAAAGAAATAAATAACAAAAACATACTTGATAAAATATTTTCTAAATTTTGTATAGGAAAATAAAAATAAACATAACTCAAAAAAAACCATAAAATATAAAAAAACAAATAATTTATTAAAAACCATCAATCATCAAAACAAAAAAATGACAATTAAAATAATTACAAAAATAAAACAAATATACAAAAAAAATAGATTAGATTTATATCTAGTAAACATACTAAAAAAATATTCAAGAAATAAAATACAAAAAATTATAAAAAACAAACAAATATACATAAATAATTTTATTTGTACAAAATCAAATAAAAAAATACACAAAAATGACTTAATACAAATAACTTTAAAAAAAAAAGAAAAAATCAATAAAATAAAAAAAAAAAATATACCTTTAAATATAGTATATGAAGATAATCATTTAATTATAATAAATAAAAAAAACGGAATAATTGTTCATCCAGGAGTTGAAAATAACAAAAACACCATTATGAATTCCATAATTTATCATTATCCAAATATATATAAAAATATACCAAGATGTGGAATTGTACATAGATTAGATAAAAACACTACAGGTTTATTAATAATAGCTAAAGAAATAAAAACATATAACATATTAATTGAAAAAATAAAAAACAAAAAAATAACAAGAATATACAAAACAATTGTTTTAGGAAAAACAAACAAAAAAGGTTTAATAAATAAACCAATATCAAGAAATAAATACAACAGAACCCAAATGTCAATAAATAAAAAAGGAAAACAAGCTATAACTTATTTTAAAGTATTAGAAAATTTTAACTTTTTAACTTTATTAAAAGTAATTTTAAACACAGGAAGAACTCACCAAATAAGAGTTCATATGAAATATATAAAACATCCTATATTAGGAGAAAAAACATATACTTTAAAAAATCAATCCATTAAAAAAAAAATTAAAAAATACATTTCAAAAGAAACAAAACAATTAAACAGACAAGCTTTACATGCTTCTACTTTAATATTTACACATCCAATAATCAAAACAAAACTTAATATTAGTTCCCCTTTACCAAAAGATATGAATAACTTAATTTTTAAACTTAGATTAAAAAAAAATAAACTTAAAAATCAATAATTCAAATTTAACCATCTTTCTAAAATTAAAACAGCAGATATAGTATGAATATCATAATGAGAATAAAAAGAATTATAAAGTAAATAATTTTCTTTTATACAACTACGAGCAAAACAAGAAGTAAAACTTTCATCAGAATAAAAAACTTGAACATGAAATTTCATTTTTAATACTGAAACAAATTTTTTTATATGAAAAATTAAATATTTATCTTCAATATGATTCACACATGGTCTTCCAACTACCACTTTTTTTATTAACCATAAATTAAACAATTTTTTTATATTATACCAATGAGAATTATTATTTTTTACATTAATACATAAAATTGGATTAGCAGTTTTAGTAACAGTTTGACCTATAGCAATACCTATATTTTTTAAACCAAAATCAAAACAAATAATAAACATAAATAAAATTTAAACTTTCATAATTTAAAATTATTAAATTTAAAATATATAAAAAACAAAAAAATATCAACATACAAACATATAATATATACTTTATATTAAATTTAATATTTTTAACAAATTTAATTTAGCATCACCTAACAATAAACCTACATTTTTCTTTAAAAATATAGAATTACTTACTTGAGAATAACCTGTTGCATAATTATTGAAATTTCTTTTTAAAATTATAACAAATTTTGATTCCCACACTTTTAAAACAGGCATACCATACAACACACAACTCCTATCATTAATAGATCTAGGATTTATTATATCATTAGCCCCTATAACTAAAGATAAATCATTAGTAGAAAATTTATCATTTATATTTTCTAAAGAAAATATATATTTTGAAGATATATTTGCTTCAGCTAATAACACATTCATATGTCCTGGTAATCTTCCAGCAATTGGATGTATAGCAAATTTTACATTTAAACTATATTTTTTAATTAAAATATTAAAAATTTCACCAATAACATAATGAGATTGAGATATAGCCATCCCATAACCAGGAACAATAATAATTGATTTACTAGATAACAAAATATCAACCACATCATTAATATTATATTTTTTTAAAAACTTAAATTTATTTTTTATATTATTAATATCTACATCCTTTTTTATATATAAAATATTAAACATAATAACTTTATACAAAGATTTATTTGTTAATTTACACATAACTTTGGCTAAAAAAAATCCACATGAACCTGTTAAAGCTCCCACCACTATTAATACATCATTATCTAATATAAAACCAGATATTACATTAACCCATCCAGAATAAGAATTTAATAAAGATATTAATACAGAAATATCAGAAACATCTACATTAATAACTAAAAAATAACCAAATAAAAAACTTAATAAACTAATAAATATATAAAAATACATTAAATATAAATAATTAACTGAATTTAAAAATAATAATATAAAAATAAATAACAATAATATATTAATAATAAATAATTTTTTACCTAAGAAAAATTTTTTTTTAAAAAAAATTAAATTTGATAATAAAAAAAAAGAAACCAAAGAACCAATAAAAGTAACTGAACCTATAATATTACTTAAAATAATTTCAAACAAATACAATTTATTTAAAAAAACATTTTTAGATATATTATTGAAACTTATGATAATTGAAGAAAAAGCAACAAAACTATGAAACAAAGATATTAATTCAGGTATTTTATACATATTAATATTCATAGCAACATATATACCAAATAAACCTCCAGAAAAAAGTACCATAAAACATAAAAACAAATCATTTGTATTATTTAATAAGTATAAATTAGATATTAAAGAAATAACCATTCCTAAAACACTTAAATAACAACCTTTGACAACACTATTTTTATCAGAAAAAAAAAATAAACCAAAAACAAATAACAATATAGAATATATATTACATATATAAATAATTTTATTTAACATAAAACACCTAATTTTTACTAACAAACATTTTTAACATACGTATAGTAATATAAAAACCAGAAAATATATTAATACTAACTAAAAATAAAGAAAATAAAGAAAATATTTTATTTAAAAAATTATTTATATAACCAATCTGTGTCAAACAACCTATAAAAATTATTCCAGATATAGCATTAGTTAAAGATATTAATGGAGTATGAAAAACATGTTCTACATTATCTATTAATTTATAACCTAACAAACAAGAAATTACAAATATAACAAAATGATTAATAAATTTTAAAGAATAATAATTTAAAAATAAAAAAGGAATAAAAAATATCAAAAAAATTAAAAAATATTTCATAAAACAATTTATTTTTTTTTTATATTTATATCTAAATTGATTTTCAAATAAATTATTTTCTTTTTTATTTCTGAAATTTAAAATAGATTTATTATCTTTATAATTTATTTCATTAATAATTTTTTTTTTATATAGTTTTCCTTTATATATTTCAACTACATTATTAATCATTGAATCATCAAAATTTAAATAAATTAAAATTTTTTCTTCATCTAATATAAACTTCAAAAAATTCAATAAATTATTACTACATAAAAAAGAAGACAATTCCGGCATTAACCTGGTATAATCATAGTAACTAATGATCTTAATCTTATTTTTATAAATGCAAACATCACCTTTTATATCAACATCACAACTTCCACCATCTCTCATCGTTAAATCAACAATTATACTACCTCTTTTCATTAAATTTATTAATTTTTTACTTATAAATTTTAAATTATTTTTATTAGCAACAGTAATTACAATTATATTAAATTTAAATATATTATTTAATAAAAAATCACTAAAATTAAGATAAAAATTTTTTATTTTTATAAATTTTGCACCTAAACTTTTTACTTGATCTTTTGTTTCTTCTCTTAAATCATAAGCATATACATCAGAACCTAAAGATTTAAATAAACCAATAGAAGTTAAACCAGATACTCCTACACCAATAACTAACACTTTAACAGATTCAATTTTCCCTGAAAAAACAATTTGATGAGAAAAAATTTTTCTATATTCATACAAAGATTCTACTACAGCTCTATAACCAGATATATAAGACATAGAACTAGATATATCCATATATTGATATTTAGACAAACGAGGAATATTTTTCAATATAATTAATGTTATTTTCCTTTCATAAAATAATTTTAAATATTTTTTATATTTATCAGAAATATTAAAACAAATTATATTACAATTTAATTTTAATAAATTTATATATTTAAAATAAAAAAAATTAAACATTAAAATTATATCTTTACTCCATATATCATTTTTAGATACTATATACGCACCATTTTTTATATATAACTTGTTTTCAAAACCAGATAATAACCCCGCATTACTTTCAATATAAACTCTATAACCTAAATCAATTAATTCAGATATATTTTCTGGAATAATAAAAACTTTATTTTCTTTATTCTTTTCTTTTAAAACACCTAAAGATAACATAAAACTATTAAATTAATATATATAAACCAACTTTTACATTAATATAAATAAAACAATTATTAATTAAATAATATATAATAACATATAAAAAATTGAAATTTTTTAAATTATTAAATTCTAAATATTTATTAATAATAAATATTCAATGAAAAATTTACTTACATTAAAAATGTTTAGAAATTATAAAAAAAACAACTTTTATTAAATTAAATTAAAATAATAATATGAATAAAATAATATTTTTTAGTACTAATAAACACGAAATAAAATATATCAAAAAAATAAATAAAAAATATAACTTTGAAATCACATATACTAAAAAAAAATTAAATAAAAAAAACGTTCACTTAGCTAAAAATTTTAACCATATATCCATTTTTGTAAATGACAACGCATATGATAAAGAAATAATAAATAATTTAAAACTTTTTAAAATACAAACAATAGCTTTAAGATGTACTGGATTTAATAATGTAAATTTATCAATGGCTAAAAAAAATAATATCAAAGTAATAAATGTTAAATCTTATTCACCAGAATCAATAGCAGAATATGCATTAAGTTTAATGTTAAATTTAAACAGAAAAATACATCATGCTTATCAATATACCAAAAATAAAAACTTTTCATTAAAAAACCTCATAGGTTGTAATATGTATAAAAAAACAATTGGTATAATTGGAACAGGTAAAATAGGATTAGCACTGATAAAAATATTACAAGGATTTAAAATGAATATTTTAGCATATGATATTATTAAATCAAAAGAAGTAGAAAATCTAGGAATTAAATATTTCAATTTAAAATACATATTTAAAAATTCTGATATAATCAGTTTACATTGTCCTTACAATAAAGAAACTCACCATATGATAAACGAAAAAACAATAAATTACTTTAAAAAAAATGTTATGTTAATAAATACCAGCAGAGGTGAGTTAATTAATACATCTTCAATAATCAATGCAATTAAAAAAAGAAAAATAAGATCATTAGGAATAGATGTATATGAAAAAGAAAAAAAATACTTCTTCAAAGATTATTATAAAAAAATAATCAAAGACAACAATTTAAATATATTGTTATCATATAACAACGTAATAATTACAAGTCATCAAGCTTATTTTACAAAAGAATCATTAATAAATATAGCTAAAATTACATTAAAAAATATTAACAAAATAACATTAAACAAAGAATGTAAAGATTGTATTAATTAATTAATAAATAATACATATAATCTATTTTATACAAATATAAAAGTTATTCATACAGAAAATATGTCAATTAAAAATAAAATAAATAATACATTCTTTCAATATAAAGAAGGTTTCTATACAAAATTAAAAACAAAAGAAATAAAAAAAGGAATAAACAAAAAAATAATTAAAAAAATTTCAAAAATAAAAAAAGAACCAAATTGGATGCTTAATATAAGATTAAAAGCATATAAAATATGGAAAAAAATAAAAGAACCACATTGGTTGAATGGACAATACAAAAAAATAAATTATCAAAACTATAAATATTATTCTGCACCAAAGAAAAAAAAAAATAAAAACAAATTTTTTACTAAAGAAGTTAAATATACTTTTAATAAATTAGGTATTTTGAAAAAAAAAGCAGTAGATATAATTTTTGATTCTGTGTCAGTTAAAACAAAATATGAAAAAAATTTATCAAAATTAGGAATAATATTTTGTTCTTTTAATAAAGCTATAAGAAAACATCCTAAACTTGTCAAAAAATATTTATGTAAAGTTGTACCAATAAATGATAATTTTTACTCTACATTAAATACATCAATATCATCAGATGGAACATTTATATATATTCCTAAAAATATAAAATGTCCTATAGAATTGTCTAGTTATTTTAGAATAAACTCTAAAAATATTGGACAATTTGAAAGAACATTAATTATTTTAAAAAAAAATAGTTATTTACATTATTTAGAAGGTTGCTCATCTCCAACAAGAACCAAACATCAATTACATGCTGCGGTAGTAGAAATAATATTACATGAAAATTCTAAAATAAAATATTCCACAATACAAAATTGGTCATCAGGAAATAACCTAAAAAAAGGTGGAATATTTAATTTCGTTACTAAAAGATGCTTATGTAAAGGAAAAAATAGTAAAATATCATGGACTCAATTTGAAATTGGAGCATCAATAACTTGGAAATATCCAAGTACAATTTTATTAGGAGATAACTCATCATCAAACTTTAATTCAATTTCTATAACCAAATTCAAACAACAATCAGATACTGGAACAAAAATGATACATATAGGAAAAAACACAAAATCAATTATATTCTCTAAAAGTATCTCAATGAACAATAGCAGAAATACTTACAGAAGCTTAGTAAAAATAAAAAAACAAGCTAGCAAATCAAAAAATTTTACACAATGTGATTCATTAATTATCGGTAAAAATTGTAGTACTCATACACTTCCTAAAATAAAATCAAAAAACAAAAATTCAATAATAGAACATGAAGCAAGTTCTACTTATATAAAAAAAAAACAAATATTTTATTTACAACAAAGAGGAATAAATTATTCAGATTGTGTTTCAATGATTATACAAGGATTCTGTGAAAATATAATTAATAATTTACCAATAGATTTATCTACAGAAATTAAAGAAACTTTATTAAATAATTTTAAATAAAAATAATAAAATGTGTTTACTTCAAATTAAAAATTTATATGTTAAAATAAATAATCAAATAATTTTAAAAAATTTAAATCTAAATGTAAATAAAGGTGAAATACATATAATAATGGGACCAAATGGAGCTGGCAAAAGTACTTTATCATTAACAATATCAGGACATAAAAAATACAAAATAATACAAGGAGAAATATTATTCCAAAATAATATAATTAATAACTATTCAATAGACAAAAGAGCTAAAAAAGGAATATTTATTTCATTACAAGATAATATAGAAATACCTGGATTAAATAATTTATTTTTTCTATATAAATCCACAAATTCTATAAGAAAATATCAAAAAAAAAAAGAATTTGATTTTTTTGAATTCAAAAACACAGTTTACAAAAAAATAAATAAATTAAATTATTCACCAAAATTACTAAAAAGATCATTAAATACAGGGTTTTCAGGAGGTGAAAAAAAAAAAAATGATATACTACAAATATTACTACTAAAACCTAAACTCATAATTTTAGATGAAATAGACTCAGGATTAGATATAGATAATATAAAAAATATTGCTAATATAATTAATAATTTAAAAAAACAAAAAAAAACATTTATAATCATCACACACTATAAAAAATTATTAAATTATCTACAAATAAATACTATACATATAATCAATAATGGCACAATAATTAAATCTGGAAATAAATATCTTATTAATAAAACCAAAAATAAAGGTTATGAATGTTCAGAAAAAAAAAACAAATAATTTAAATTTAATTAAAAAACTACAATTTCTTTTCTCTCAGAACAATTATTCTTTTCTTGTAAATAAAAAAAAAAACTTAAAAAATTTAATAAAAAACATTAAAAAAAATTCTTCAAAACATAAAAATAATATTGACATACTAAAAAAAATTTTTTTAAATGATAATAACTATATACCAAAAAAAATTAAAAAAAATACAAAAATACTAATACAAATTAGAAAAAAAATAATTAATATAAAATCAATAAAATTAATTTTTATTAATGGTTTTTTAATATATATTCCTCAAAAAAAATACATAAAACAAATATTAAAAATAAATATAAATAAAAAAATAGAAACCCATAAAATATTATCATTATATAATAAAAAAAATAATTCTATTTGTTTAAATAATATACTTGTAAATCAAATAATTGACATAAATATAACAAAAAATAAAAAAATAAAATTACCAATATATTTAATAATTATTAATAATTATAAAACCCAAAACACAATAAATAATTACTCTTTGAATTTTACGATTTCAAAAAATACAGAATTAACTATAATTGAACATAATTTATCTTTTAACAAAAAAAAACTCTATTCAAATAATAATATTCATATAAATTTACATAAAAAAGTATCATTAAATTATTTAAAAATAATAAATTTAAACAAAAATTCAATATTTTTCTCCAACGAAAAAATAAATTTGAATAAAAATTCAAATTTAGAAAAAAAAATATTTATGTTAAATTCTCAAAAAATAAATATAAATACATACATAAATTTAAAAAAAAAAACTCAAACAAAAATAAATAGTATTTCTTTAATAAAAAAAAACAATAATTTTCAATATAAAATATATTTATTACATAAATATAAAAAATCAAAAAGTTACCAAAAACATAAAAATATATTTTTAAATACAGGTAAATTTTTATTCAATGGATTAGTTAAAATATATAAAAATGCTAAATACAGCAATGCATATATAGAAAACAATAATTTATGTGTAAATAAAAATTTTTCTCTCACAAGTTATCCTAAATTAAAAATTTATAACAAAAATTCAATTTGTAAACACAAATGCACAATTAATAAAATAGAAAAAAATTATATCTTTTTATTACTATTAAGAGGAATAAATAAAAAAGAAATTAAAAAAATTATTTATTTATCTTTTATAAAAGAAATAATATATAACATTTCAGAAAAAAAAATAAAAAAAATAATTAACAATATAATAAACAAATATATAATTTAATCTCAACATGAATTTAAATATTAAAAAAATAAAATTAGATTTTCCAATATTAAAAAAAAAAATAAATGGAAAAAAAATCATATATTTAGACAATGCAACAAGCACACAAAAACCTAACAAAGTTATAAAAACAATAGAAAAATTATATAAAAATTATTACTCTTCAACAAATAGAGGAATATATACATTAAGTAATATAATTACTGATAAAATAGAAAAAATAAGAATAAAAATTGCTAAATTAATAAATGCTAATTCACCAGAAGAAATTATATTTGTAAAAAATTCTACTGAAGCATTAAATTTAATAATAAATACCTGGGGTAAAAAAAATCTCACAAAAAATGATAATATTATTATTTCATTAATGGAACATCATGCTAATATTATACCTTGGTACCTAATAGCAAAGGAAATTAAATATGAAATAAAAATTATTAAAATATCTAAACAAGGATATTTAAATATAAATCATCTAGAATATTTAATAAATAAAAAAACTAAAATTATTTCTATAATACATATATCAAATATATTAGGAAATATTAATCCTATAAACAAAATAATAAATATAGCAAAAAAAAATAATATATTAACTTTAATTGATGGTTCTCAAGCTATAGCACATAAAAAAATAGATGTTCAAAAAATAAATTGTGATTTTTATATATTTTCTGGACATAAAATTTATGGACCCACAGGAACAGGAATAATTTATAATAAAAAAAATTTATTACAAAAACTATTACCTTGGCAAGGTGGAGGAGGTATAGTAGCTAACATAAATATTAAAAATTATGTTATAAAAAACATTAAATTTATAAATTCTCCATGGAAATTCGAACCAGGAACTCCTAATATAGAATCTATAATAGGTTTAGGTTCATCTATAGATTATATTAATAAATTAGGATTAAATAATATTATAAAATATGAAAAAAAAATAATTCAATTTACTTTAAATAAATTAAAATTAATTCCTGATATAAAAATATATGGTCATGAAAAAAAAATATCTATAATACCTTTCAATATAAAAAATTATCATTGCTACGATATTGGAACATTATTAAATTTATATGGTATATCAATAAGAACAGGTCATCATTGCACAATACCTATAATGAAATTCTATAACGTTCCTGGTATGTGTAGAATATCAATTGCTATATATAATTCTAAAAAAGATATAAACACATTAATTTATTCATTAAGAAAAATACAAAAATTACTAAAATAAAATATTTTTAATAAATTATATGAATATTATACTTAATAAAAAAAAAATAATTTTATATTTAACATCATCTTTACCAATTCAAGAAAAAATATTTTATCTAATTAATTTAGGAAAAAATTTACCTCTAGAAAATAAAAAAATAAGGAAAAAAAAAAATATAATATATGGATGTCAAAGTAATGTATGGATTAAAATTAAAAAAAAAAATAAATTAATATATATAAATGGAGATAGTGATACATCATTAATAAAAGGATTATTAATTATCATAATTATTTTTTATAATAATAAAAAAATAAAAAAAATTAAAAAATTAAATATTAATAAATACTTTAAAAAATTAAATTTAACAAAATATTTAAGCACCTCAAGAACAATAGGTATAACATATATAATTAAATTTATTTACAAAAAATTAAAAATTAAAAAAAAAATAAAATTTAACAAATTTTTTAAATAAATTATTTAAACCTCTAAAACTAAAATAAAAATATCAACATCAAATAAAATAACATTATTAAAATGAATTTAAAATTTTTTACTAATATAACCAAAATAAGTTTATTAGCATTTTTAGCTAAAATAATAGGATTTATAAGAGATTTAACAATAGCTAAAATATTTGGTATAGGAACAGAAACTGATGCATTCTTAATTTCATTTCAATTACCTAATCTACTAAGAAAAATATTTGCCGAAGGAGCACTTTCTTATGTATTTATACCTATATTAAGTAAATACAGAGAAAAAAAGAAAAACACAGATGAATTAATTTCTACAATATTCTATTCATTAATTATATTAATTACATTAATTATTATAATTGTATTAATATATACTAAAAATATAGTTAACCTTATTATACCAGGTTATAATAAAGAAAAATTAACAACAGTAATAAAAATGTTTAGAATTATATTTCCATATATACTATTAATATCAATCAGTTCTTTTTTTATATCAATATTAAATGTATGGAATCATATTTTATTAGTAATTTTTACACCAATAATACTAAATGTAGTTATAATAATTTTTAGTATATTTATATCTCAATATTTTTCCCCACCAATTATATCTTTAGCATGGGCTGTCATAATTGGAGGTATTATACAAACAATATATTTATCATCACAAATATACATTTACAAAATACCAATAAAAATTGATCACACAAAAATAAATATAAAAAATAAAGATGTAATAAAAATAATATATGATATTTATCCAATAATATTAAATTTTTTCATCAATCAATTAACATTAATAATAAACAACAATATTATTTCATATTTAAATGAAGGTTCTATATCATGGTTATATTATGCTGATAGATTAATAGAACTACCTGCTTCTATATTAGGAACAACCTTAGGAACAATAATACTACCTTTACTATCTCAAAAAAAATATAAAAACAACAACCCATATTGCACAAAACTAATAAATAATTTTTTCAAAGTAATATTGATATTTGGAATACCTAGTACAATATCACTTTTTATTATGTCTAAACCATTAATTATAGCATTATTTCAATATGGGAAATTTAAATACACCGATACACTAATAACATCAAAAATACTAAAATATTATTCAATAGGTTTAATAAATAACATAATATTAAGAACAATAATACCTATTTTTTATTCTCAAAGAAATACAAAATTTCCTATAAAAGTATCATTATTAACTTTAATAGCAACACAATTAGTCAATATATTTACTATAAAATTATTCAAAAATGCTGGATTAGCAATATCAACAAGTATAGTTTCATATTACAGTGTATACTTAATATATAAAAAATTAAAAAACAAATATAACTTCGTAATTAAAAAAGATCTTATCATTTTCTTTTATAAAATAATATTTGCTACTATAATTATGTCTATATCATTAATTATATTAAAAAATATAATGACAACAAATTTAGAAAAATTTAGTATTCAACTAAGACTAATTAATCTATCAACAATATATATTGTTGCATCATTAGTTTATTTTATATCATTAAAAAAAATAAATTTAAGATTAGAAGAATAAAAAAGAAAAAAATAAACTAAATAAAAACATATTAATAAATTTTAAATAATATTTTAAATATTATTTAATAAACAACAAAAAAATAAAACTAAAACATAAATTTTATTTTTTTATAGAATTTTTTTCATTAACCAAATTAATTACATGATCAATTGCAGATTGAACATCAATTATTTTTTCAGCATTTTCATCAGATATTTCAATATCAAATTTTTCTTCTAAAGCCATAATTAACTCAACTGTATCTAAAGAATCAGCCCCTAAATCATCAGAAAATGATTTACTATTTTTTATTTCATCTATAGATAAACCTAATTGTTCACTAATTATTTTTTTAACTTTATTTTCTATACTCATAATATATACCATTAAATAATTATTTTTAATTTAAAATTATACTATTACTAATCAATTTACTAATTAATTTTATAAATATAAATTTTAAACATGATTTTTATTGATTAAAAACGAAAATTTTAATTTTAACTAAAATTATTTTATATTAAATTGTAATTAATTACAATAAAAAATATAAACCAAAACACTACTTTTTATACATAAAATTTTAAAACACTATTTATTTATTTTACGACCTCTATAATACCCATCTTTAGATATATGATGAAAAAGATAATATATTTTTCTATTAACATCAAAAGATAAAAAAGGTAATTTAATAGAATCATGAGATCTACGATTACCACGTCTTAATCTACTAGACTTATTTTTTTGAACAGCCATATATATAATCTCCTAATATAATAATTTACTTATTACTTAATTTATTTAAACACAACAATAACTCAGAACTCAATTTAGCTTTAATATAAATATTTTTTCTATAATAAGGATGAAAAAAACAAACTGAATAAGAATGTAAAAAAAATCTTTTAAAATTATATTTTGAAATCATATCTTTATCAAGATCATAATTACCATAAATATTATCAAACACTATTGGATGCCCATTTAAACTGGTATGTATTCTTATTTGATGTTTTCTACCAGTTAACGGATTAATATATAACAAAGTATATTTATCATAATATTTTCTAACATAAACAAATGATATTGATTTTTTTGTTTTTTTTTTCTTTAAAAATCCTTTATAAATTTTATTTATTATTATTTTATTTTTTACCTTTTTTAACAAATTAGGCCAATGTCCATGAACCAAAGCAATATATACTTTTTTAATTTTATTATCTCTAAAATAACTATGTAATAAACGTAACATAGATCTTTTTTTAGCTATCATTAAAATACCAGAAGTATTTTTATCTATTCTATGAATTAATTCTAAATATTTTAATTCAGGATTTAAAAACTTCAATATATTCATTATGTTATAATAAACATTAGTTCCTCCATGCACAGGAATTCCAGAAGGTTTATTAATCACTAGTAAATATTTATCTTCATAAACAATTATATCATTAAACTTTAATAATATTTTTTTATTTAAAAACTTTATCTTAAATATCTTATCAAATTTTATCAACGGTATACGAAGTAAATCATTATAATTTAACTTATATTTAGGTAAAACTCGTTTTTTGTTTACTCTTATATTACCTTTACGAATTAAAGAATATATTTTATTTCTAGATAAACTTTTTATTTTACTAAAAAGAAAATTATCTATACGTTGACCTACATAATCAAAACTAACTTTAAAATAATTTAAAAAAAATTTTTTATTACAGTTCATAAATATTATAAAAATAATTAATAAATATTAACATAAAAAAGTTATTTAATAAATAAAAATTAATAATATAAAATTATTACTATAAAAATTAAATAAATTTTATAAAACGAATATAAATAATAATAATGTAATGAAAAGAATATTAATTAACGCAAAACAAGAAGAAGAACTACGAGTAGCTTTAATAGATGGAGAAAAATTATATGATTTAAACATAGAAAATAAAAAATATATACAAAAAAAAAACAATATTTATAAAGGAAAAATAAATAGAATAGAACCAAGCTTAAATGCTGTATTCATAAATTATGGATCAAAAAAAAATGGATTTTTACCTATACAAAAAATATCAAAAGAATATTTTAAACCAACAAATCAAAAAAACGAAACAAAAAACAAAAATTCATTATATAAAGGTCAAGAATTAATAGTACAAATAAATAAAGAAGAAAGAAATAATAAAGGAGCACTATTAACTACATTTATTAGTTTAATAGGAAATAATTTAATTTTGTTACCCAATAATCCTAAAATTAATGGTATATCAAGAAAAATAGAAGGAAATAATAGATTAAAACTAGAGTATAACATATCTTTATTAAATTTACCAATAGGAATGGGGTTAATAATGAGAACAGAAAGCATTGGTAAAACAATAGAAAATTTAAAATCAGATTTATCTTTAAAATTAAAACATTGGGAAATAATTAAAAAAAAAGCCAAAAAAACAAAAGCACCATATTTAATATATAAAGAAAACAATTTAATACGTATATTCAAAAATTATTTAAATAAAGATATAGATGAAATAATCATAGATAATATAAACATATATAATTTAATAAAAAAATATATTATAAAAACAGGAACACAATATTATTTAAAAAAATTAAAATTATATAAAAAAAACATTCCTCTTTTTATTTATTTTAAAATTGAATGTCAAATAGAAACCGCATTTAAAAGAAAAATAAGATTACCATCAGGCGGATCTATTATAATTGATTCAACAGAAGCTTTAACAGTAATTGATATAAATTCATCAAAATATACAAAATGTAAAAATATAGAAAATACAGCATTAAATACAAATTTAGAAGCTGTATATGAAATATTAAAACAAATAAGATTAAGAAATTTAGGAGGATTAATAATCATAGATTTTATCGATATGTTATTAACAAAAAATCAAAAAACAATTGAAAATCAATTTAAACAAATAAGTAAAAATGATAAAGCTAAAATAAGAATAAGTAATATATCTAAATTTGGTTTATTAGAAATATCAAGACAAAGATTGAACATATCATTAAAAGATTCTAATTATTATAAATGTCCAAGATGTAAAGGTAATGGTTTTATTAGAAATAATGAATCATTATCTTTATTAATACTAAGAATAATAGAAGAAAAATCTTTTACAAAAAATACTAAAGAGATACATGTAATAGTACCAATAAATATTGCAACATATTTATTAAACGAAAAAAGAAATACATTATATAATATAGAAAAAAAACAAAACCATAAAATAAAAACTATCATTATTCCAAACAAAAAAATGAAAACACCTAACTATTATATAACCAGAATTAAAAAAAAAAAAGAAATCAATACTTTAAGTTTTAATTTATATAAAATATACAAAAAAAAAAATATTTTTTCAAATAAAATCAATATAAAAAAAAAAAAAATCTTTCAAAAAAAAATAAAAACAAATAAAAATATAATTAATATACAAATACAAAAAATATATATAAAATTTTTAAAAATTTTTAAAAATAAAATATTAAATAAAATACAAAAAATAATAAGTTTCTTTAAATAAATTAAACAAAATAAATACACAATTTAAAAATGAAAATAAATTATAAACATAAAAAAATAGAAAGATATGTGCAAAAAAAATGGAAAAAAAATAAACCTTTTAAAACAAAAAATAATTTAAAATTAAAAAAATTTTATTGTTTATCAATGATCCCTTATCCATCAGGTAATTTACACATAGGACATGTTAGAAATTATACTATTGGAGATATAATTGCTAGATATAAAAGACTTAAAAAAAGAAACGTTTTACACCCAATTGGATGGGACTCATTTGGTTTACCAGCAGAAAACGCTGCTTTAAAAAACAATTTAAATCCATATATATGGACAATAAAAAACATAAAATACATGAAAAAACAATTAAAAAATTTAGGTATTAGTTATGATTGGGATAAAGAAATAACTACATGTGATCCACAATACTATAAATGGGAACAATGGTTATTTATTAAATTATTTAAAAAAAAATTAGTTTATAAAAAAAAATCAGTAGTAAACTGGTGTCCAAAAGATAAAACAGTATTAGCAAACGAACAAGTAATTAATAAAAAATGTTGGAGATGTAATACAACAATAAAATATAAATATATATCTCAATGGTTTATTAAAACTAAAAAATATGCAAAAAAACTACTAAAAGATATAAAATACTTAAAAAAATGGCCTGAAAATGTTAAAAACATGCAAAAAAAATGGATAGGTAAATCTAAAGGAACGAAAATAACTTTAAAAATAAAAGAATTTAACTATAAAATCAAAATATACACACTAAAAATAAAATCCATATTAAAAACTATATGTATATCTATATCTATAGATAATAAAATTTTAAAAAAAATAATTAAAAAAAATACTATTATAAAAAAGAAATTAAAAAAATTAACATATTATACAAAAAAAAAATATTACGGTTTCAATACAAATATAAATGCTATAAACCCTATCAACAACAAATTAATACCTATATGGGTTACAAACTTTACAGAAGAACAATACAATACAAAAGAAATATTTATAACAAATGAAAATAAAATACAAAATAAATTTATCAACAAATATAATTTAAATAAAAAAATTATAATAAATAACAACAAAAACACAAAACCAAATTTTAAAATTAATATCAAAAAATTACTAATTCTTAAAAAAAAAAAAATCTTTCAAAAAAAAATAAATTATAAAATAAAAGATTGGGTAATTTCTAGACAAAGATTTTGGGGAGTTCCTATACCAATAATAAAATTAAATAAATCTTTAATTCCAATAAAATATAAAGAATTGCCTGTAATATTACCTGAAAACACTAAAAATATTAAAAATAACCTTAAAAAAAATAAAAAATGGAAAACATATTTAATTGATAATAAATACGCTATAAGAGAAACAGATACTTTTGATACTTTTTTAGAATCTTCTTGGTATTACATTAGATATACATCTATAAATTACAAAAAAAGCATACTTCATAAAAAAAAAGCAAATTATTGGTTACCAATAGATACATATATTGGTGGTATAGAACATGCTACAATGCACTTAATATATTTTAGATTAATACATAAAATAATAAGAGATATGAATTTAATAAAATTCAAAGAACCAGCAAAAGAATTAATATGTCAAGGAATGGTTTTATCAGATACATTTTATTATATAAAAAATAATATAAAAAAATGGATTAATTTTTCCGTAGTTAAAAAAATAAAAAAAAATGATAAATTTTTTTATTTTTTTTATTTAAATAATAAAAAAATAGAATTAATTCATGATGGTATAAATAAAATGTCTAAATCTAAAAATAATGGAATAAATCCCAATAAAATAATAAAAAAATATGGAGCTGATACATTAAGATTATTTATAATATTTTCTGCACCAATAGAAAAAAATTTATATTGGATAGAAGATGGAATTAAAGGATGTTACAAATTTATAAAAAAATTATGGAAAATTATTTTCAATTTCAAAAAATTAAATATACCACAAAAAAAATTGAAACAAAAATTTAAAAAAAAAAAAAAATTACAATATTTATTAAATAAAACAATCTATGATGTTACTAAAATAATAAAAAAAAAAAAATATTTAAATACAGCTATATCTAAAATTATGGAATTCATAAAATATATTAAAAATTATCATATTGAAACAAAAAATGAATACATTACTTTTAAACAAAGTATAAATAATATACTTATAATTTTGTACCCATTTGCACCGCACATAAGTTTTTATTTATGGAAAAAAATGAATAATAAAAAAAATATAGATCAAATAAATTGGCCTAAAATATCTAAAAAAGAACTAAAACAAAAAATAAATATACAAATAGGTATACAAATAAATGGAAAAACAAAAAAAACAATAATCATTAAAAATACTTACAAAAAAAAAAAAATAATATTAAAAATAAACAAATTAAATTTATTAAAAAATTACTTAAACAATCATACTAAAATAAACAAAATAATATATATAAAAAATAGAATAATAAATTTTATTATCAACAAAAATTAGTTTATATTTTTTAAAATAAATGAAAACAATAACTTTTGAAAAATCTTTAAAAAAAAAAATAATAAAAAAAACAAATATTTTTTATATTACAGGAAATAATTTTATCAACAAAAAAATATGTATCAACAATATAAAAAAAATAATAAATTTTAAAAACAAAAACTTAAATACACTAAACATAGTACTAGATAATAAATATAATTTTAACCAAATAAATAATAACCTAATAAATTATAATTTAATAACAAAAAAACAATTAATTATTGTAAATATAATAGAAAAAATTAAAGATTTTGAAAAAAAAATAAAAACATTTATTTTAAATATAAATAATAACAACTATTATTCAATATTTAATTTAGAATTTTTATTTAATATTAAAAAACAAAAATTAATTAACAAAAACAGTATTATTATAATTTGTAATAAATCTTACAAACCAAAAAAAAATAATAAAAATATTTATAATATAAATAATGAATTTAAAAAAAACATTAACAAATCTTTTTTTACAAAAAATTATTTAACATTTTTAATAAAACAATTTTTATTTAACTTAAAAATAAAAAATATTAAAAATACTATTTTTTATTTAAGACAATTAAAAAAAAATAATTTCAACACACTATTTTTGTTAAATTTAATATTTAACTCATTACATAAAAATATAAATATAAACAAAAATATTATTTTATATAATAAAATATTTAATATTTTAAAAAAAATAGACATCAAAATTAAAAAAAATAATAAAACAACCAAAATATGGATAATTATAGAAAAAATTATAATTTACACAACAAATTTAACATAAATTTTTTTTAATATTATTAAAATATATACCACTTAAATTTATACTTTTAAATAATATTTCTTTATTAGCATATATCGTTAATCTCTTTTTACAACGAGTAATAGCTGTATAAATTAATTTTCTATTTAATAATGGCATTGAATTATTTGGTAATAACAATAAAACATGATCAAATTCTGATCCTTGAGATTTATAAACAGTAATCGCCCATGAATTTTCCCATAATGGTAAACTTAATGGATGAATTATTTTATAATTATCATTAAAATCCTCAAAAATAACTTTTAAATCATTTAAATTATTTAAAACAAAAAAACCTAAATCACCATTATTTAAATTTAAATCACTATTATTTTTAATAATCATAATAGGTTTGCCTAAATAAAAAAAACAATTATTACTTTTATTAAATTTAATATTTTTAACCAAATTATTAACTAATAAATATTTATCAATTAATTTATTTAAAAAATCTACTCCAAATTTACTATTTCTTAACACACAAATTAATTGAAACTTGTTAAAAAAATCAAATATATTAATCTTTAAATTATTTATATTATTATTAATAAAATTAATATATTTATAATACTTTTTTATACAATATTTAAAAAAATGATTATAACCAAATTTATCAAAATCATAAAAATTTAAATTTTTAGAAAAATTATTTCTTTCTAAAAACACATCTATTTTTTTAATATCACCTAATTTAACAAATGAAACTAATTTATTTAAAGAATAATTGTTACTAAAACGATAATTATTATATAAAAAACAAACGTTTTTATATAAAGATAAATTATTCAAATAACAAATATTAAAATTTCTATATATAAATCTTTTGAAAAAATTAATATATTCAATATCTAAATTACGCAAACTAAAATCACAAATTTCATTAAAAACAGATCCAGCACTGATAGAAGAAATTTGATAACTATCTCCCACAAGTATTATTTTTACATCATTATTTAATGAAGAAAATATATAATTAAAAGTTAATAAATCAATCATAGATGATTCATCAATAATCAATAATTCTATATTTAATTTATTATTTTGATTAAATTTCAAATTATTATTAATATAATTAAAACCTAATAATTTATGTATAGTTATAGATTTATCAGGTAATTTTTCTCTAACATTTAAATCTAAATTTAAACTTTTATAAAATTTACCCAAATAATTTGTTAAACAAGAAGATGATTTACCAGTAGGAGTAACAATTGCTATAGAATTTTTATTATAACTAAACATATCAAAAAAAATAATTAATAATTTAACCACTAAACTTGTCTTTCCTGTACCTGGACCACCAGATATTAATGTAATTTTATTCATTAAAGAATAAATTACTGCTATTTTTTGATAGTAATCTAAATCATATTTTAAAAACAATTTCCTAATTAGTAAAATATTAAAATAACTTAAATCATTTATAATATTTAAATTTTTATTTAAAAATTTAACTACACAATTCTCATATAACCAATATTTATACAAATAAATACAATTATTATATAAAATAAAAGGAGTAAAATATTCCTTAACAAAAAAAGAACTAATTACATTTTTTAAAAACAAAATATTAATACATTTATTTAAACTAAAATAATGTCTAAAAAAAAATTAAGAAAATTAAATATATGAACAGTAAATAAATTTTTATTCAATATTTTTGATATAGGAAGACATACATGACCTAATCTATTAGATAAACTTATTAAAGAAGCAAATAAAACAACAACATAAGAATCAACATCATTAATATCTTCAAATAACTTAGAAAATTGTATATCTCTCAAATTCATATCACCATTATTATAACAATTTAATAAAAAATTATTAATTAAATTTTTCATAATAAATATTATTTTCCATTTATTAAAATACTTAATTTGTTTATTAATAAATAACTAGGTTTGATAAAAAAAACACCATTTTTACTTTTATTAAAATTATCCAAATTTAAACCTCTTATAAATAAATAATATATACCACCAAAATGAAAATCATATCTATAATTTATTAAATTTAATTTTAAATAATTATGTAAAGCTACAGTATATATTTGATATTGTATATCATACCTATAATGAGATATTATTTTTAATAAATTATTTATATTATAATCTTCATAATTATAACCCAACCAATTAGATTTATAATCTATAATATAATATTTACTTTCATAAACAAATATTAAATCAATAAAACCATTTAAAAATCCACTTAAAACACCAGAAATATAAATATCATTACATAATTTAGAAATAGAATCATACTTTTTTATAATTTCATTGTATTTAGAAAAAGAAAAAGAATTTTTTATTAACAATAAAAAATCAAATTCTTTATAATAAAAAAAAATTTTTTTACTAGAAATACAAATATTAATTAAATCTAAATTTACATTTAATATATTAAACAAAGAATCTTTAATTACATTTAACCAATCATTATTATAATGAAATTCATCTATTTTATTAACTAAAAATTCTACATCTATGTCTTTTTTAAAATCAATATTCTCCAACAAAATGTGAAAAAATCTTCCAACATCATCACCTTTAGGAAAATAATTAATATTATCCTTTTTTAAAACCACATCATCTGTCTCAGTAAAATTTAAATATTGATTAAAACTACTTTTATTATTTAAAACAATGTTTGTATAATTAAACAAACCTATATTAGTAAATTTAAATTTATTTTCTTTTGTTAAAACCACTTCTACATGACTTAAAATATCTTTATTTATAAAAAAAATATCATTATTAAATTTAATATCATCCAAAAAATAAAATTTTACATATTTACATTTAAAATGTAAAAACAAAAAATTTTCAATATCTACAAAATTTTTCTTTTTATTTAAAAAAAACAATTTTCCTATAGAAGTAGAAAAAAATTTTCTCTTATTTGATTTTTTTTTAACATCATATATAAAAATATTGCACTGATATACAGATCTAGTAATTGCTACATATAATAAACGCATTTCTTCTGAAAATAATTCTTTTTCATGTTTTTTTTTATTTTCTTTACATTTCAATAAATCTATTTTCACATTATTATTATTTTTATCATAAAAATAATAATAGTAATTATTACTATTTAAATTAATTAAAAATGGCAAATAAACAATATTATATTGTAAACCTTTAGATTTATGTATAGTTGTAATTTTTATAGTATCAACATCATCATAATATGATCTAATAAAATATTCTGCAATATTTGACACAGAATTATAAATTTGATTATTCAACCAATCTAATAAAAAATATTCACTTTCAAAACTTAAAGATACTTTTTGTAATATTTCACTTATATGTATAATATTAATAATATATTGTTTTTTATTTAAATGAAACATTCTACTAACTAAATTTCTTCTATAAACCAAATACTTAATCATAGAAAAAATACCGTAATTAATCCATATATCATAATAAAAATGAAATTCATCTACTAATGAATCTAATTTATTTTTATCATTCAAAAATTCATTTATGATATATAAATCAAAACCAAATATAAATGTAAATAAAGCATTACGCATATTTAATCTAGACTCAGGAAATAATATTGATTTCAAAACAAACATTATTTCTTTAGCTTCTAAAGTATGAAAAATATTACTATTAATAAAGCTATTATCAATAGGTAAATTAAAATCACTAAATACATCAAATATTATTTTTGCTTCCGTATTACTATATACTAATATAGATATATCTGATGGAACAATATTTCTATTTAATGATTTACCATCAACACTAAAATAATTAGATTTACATTCATTTAATAATTTACAAATATTATTCGCACAATATTTAGCTAATAATTCTTTATAATTATAAAAATTTATTTTTTTTTTAAATAAATAAAAATTAATTGCAAAATCTAAAAGATTATTTTTTATAAAAAACAAAGATTTACTTTTTTTAGAACAATCAAAAGATATATATTTTATTTCTTTAAAAAAAAAAGGATCAATAATCCTATTAAACAAATAATTAATACCTTTAATTAAACCATAAGAAGACCTCCAATTACAATTAAAAGTATATAAACAATCAACATCATTTCTTGCTTTAATATAAGTAAAAATACTAGCCCCTCTAAATGTATAAATTAATTGTTTAATATCACCAATTAAAATTAACTTAGTATTTATATTAGAAACATTCTTAATGTAAATCATATGAAAAATTTCATATTGCAAAAAATCAGTATCCTGAAATTCATCTATTAATATAATAGGATAATTATTTGTAATAGAATTAATTAAAACATTTTTATAATCTTTTTTTAAAGATTCATATAAATAAATAACTAAATCATTAAAACTTAATAAAGATTTTTTTATTTTTTGTTTTTTTATTTGATTTTTAACATAATTAAAACATGAAACAACAATAAAATTAAATAAATTATTTTTATATAAAAAAAATTTATCCACATCATTAAAAAAACTATTTTTTTTTAAAAAACAAACCTCATTACAAATTTTAAATAAATATTCACCACTAAATCTCAATAAACAAATAGGATAAACAAAATCAACAGTAATAACATTAGCCCAAATATCTAATTTTTCAATCCAATTACTAATATTTTTTTTATTATAAATATATTTATTTAAATTTAATGAAATCAATAAATTATATATATTTTCTTTTTCTAAAATCCATTTTTTTTTTATGTTATCAATAAAAATAATCATTTTAATATAACAATCATTTATAGATAAAAAATTATTTATATAATTAAAATTAAAAACAATATGATTGAAAAATGGAAAAATAAATTTATATAAATCTTTTGGATTAGACCAATACGTAATTATGATTTTAATCAAATCAATAGATAAAGGATAAAAATATTTCCTCCAAAAAGATACAACTAATTTATAAATTAAATCAGATTCTGAATTTAATATTTTAAAATTTAAATTTATATTTGAAGAAAAAAAACTAGTAAAAAGAATTTTTTTGCAAAATCCATGTATAGTAAAAATTGATGCAATATCTATTTGATATTCACACATAAATAAAATATTTACTATATTAGGTATATTTTTAACTACATTAAATAAACCTTTTATTTCACTATTTATACAAAAATTATTCATACAAGAAATACGTAAATTTTCTATATTAGTACGAATTCTATTCTTTATTTCTAATGTAGCTAAATCAGTAAAAGTAACTATTAAAATTTTACTCAACGATAAACAACTAAAACACTTTTCTAAATTTATACCAAACAAAAACCTTAAATATAAAATAGATATTATATGAGTTTTACCTGTACCTGCAGATGCTTCAATTAAATTACTATTCTTTAATTTAATCTTCAAAGGATTAAAATATAACATGTGTTTATATTTGAAATTAAATTAATTATTAAAAATTAAATATTTAAAAATAGGAAATAACCATTTTTCAGCTTGTTTTATAACATCAAATAATTTTATAGATTTATTTAAATAATTAATTAAACGAAAAAAATATATATCATTCAACTCACCATTATAATAATTATTACCATACATTACATTCAACAATTTATATTTAGCTGATTTCAATAAATAATTATTAGTTAATATAGTTTTATTTTGTAAATTATAAGCTGATAATATCCACATATTACTTGATTTAGGAAAAAAAAACAAAGGATTATTAATTCCATTAAAATAACCTAATAAATATTTAATTAATAATTTCTCTGATTTTTGTTTTGTAAAAGAATTAAACGACCAACAACCATTATATCCATAAATATAACTTTTCTTATCACCACCTAAAAAACAATAAATTAAATGATTTATCCAAAACGAAAAACAATCAGTTAAAGTTATATTTTTAGGTAAAAATTTAAAAACACCAATACCATTTCCTAAATATATACAACCAAAAATATTAATCCCATCAACCACAAAATCAAACTTTAATAAATTTAAATTTAAAACTATATTATGAATATTATAAATTAATTTTTTTATTTTTTTTTTTTCATTCTTCCAAACAACATTTCCAAAAAAATTTATTGGCAACAAATTTAAAGATTGTAAATAAAAAATCATTTTATCATCATCAATATTTTTATTTTTAATATAATAAAAAATTAATTTTAACCTAGTTAAATAAAAATCTCTTTTATTTAAATTAAATACCTCTTCTTTACCACAAAAGGTATTTTTAATATAAAAATTCATCTTTAAAAATTTTTGAAAAAAATATTTAATTGGATGAAACCAAAATAAATAAATTTCTTCAATAAAAATATTAAATTTTTTTTTAAAAAAAATTAAATTTAAATCATTTTTTATCTTAAAATTATCATTATTTAAATTTACTTTATAATCAAAAAACCATTCATATTGATGACTAACATAATTATCTAAACAAACAAAATTTTTAATATCAAAAACATATTTATTATGTAAAACACAAAATTTATCTTTAAAAACAATATGATTTATATTTTTTTCATTGCAAAAAAAATTAATATTTATATAATCTAATAAATTATCTACTAATAAAGAAGGATAACATTTTTCATTTTTAGATAATGAATAATTAATATAACTAATATAAAATTTTTCTTTAGCAGAAATTAATGACTCTAAAAAAATATATTTATCATTTTCTCTTTTATTCCTATCACCTATTCTAGGATATAAATACATTAAATCAAAATCATGAAAATACAAATTTCTAGGAAATAAATCACTATTCATACCAATTAAACAAATCACTTTAAATGGTATAGATTTTAATGAAACAAATGAACCAAAATTTATATGACCAATAGAATATTTATTTAAACTTCTTTTCTTCTTTAAAAAATTAATAATTATTTTTGTAAATAAATTACTACCTATTTTCCTATTAAAATTACCAAATTTATAAGAATAATTTATTTTACTCCATTTATCTTTATGTAAAAAATCACATCTATTTACATAACTTTCAATAAAAAAATCATTTAATAAATTTTGACAAATTAATAACCAAGATTTAAAAACATATTTTTTTTTAAAAACATTTTTCCAATACATTAATTTATGTATAAAATTTGTCAGTTTACTCAAAATATCATTAAAAAAATTATCTCCTATATTAACATAAGGAACAATATTATTCCAAATACAAAAATTATTATTTATAGCATAACTTAATAAAATTCTTTTTATACCATTATCCCAAGTGAAAAAATTATAATCATCAATACTAAATTTAACAGAAAAATTATTTATTCCAGAACATATACCAACATCATTTATAATGTTTTTTATTATTTCTAAATCATTTAAATTTATATCAAATTTTTCTAAAATAAAATTGTTTTTTAAAAAAAACATCATATTATCAAAAGTAAAATCTATATTTCGTAAATTTAATAATTGCATAAAAACATCAAAAATCTTATTATTTAAATAATTTTCATCTTCCATAATATGAAAAGGTAAAAATTTTCTACAATTAGAATTAGAAAACACACCTTTTATATACGGATAATATATATATATATCACTAACTACTACAATAATATCATCAACTGTATAATTATTATTTATAATTAAATTTAAAATAAAATCTTGCAAAATTTCAACTTCCCTTAAATATCCATAACAAGAATTTATAGATACAGAATTATCATTCTCAAAAATTATATTATCTTTACATATATTTTTTTTTTGAGAAAAAAAATTATTTTCTTTAAAATATAAAATATTATTTTGAATTTTATTTAATAAAGTACTGTTATTTTTAACAACAAATGATTTTATATTAATAAAATTATCATAATTATTAATTATATTTAAATAATCTGCAAAAATTTTACCACAATTTAAAAGCATTAAATTTAAATTTTTATTTAAAAAACTATATTTATTATTTATATTTTTAAAAAACCTTTCATTACTAAAATCATAAATATTTTTATAAAATTCATAAAAATAATTTTTATCATACCAATAATTAAAAGATGGATTAACTATAAAATAATGTACATTAATTTGTTTAGATATAGAAAAAAAAAAATCTACATACATAGGTGGTAAAAAAGAAACATTAAATATAAATATATTTAATGGTAAATCATTTACTTTACTTAAAATATCTTTTTTTAATAACTCAATAAATTTAAAATAAAAATTTGATCTATTTACAAAATAACCATATTTATTTTTATAATATTTAATTATCTTTTTCCATAATATGGATTGCCATAATTGATGAATATTATTAATATTACTTACTTTAAAATTTTCCCAACTATTTAATAAATCTATACGATAAACTAAATATTTATCATATAAATCAGCTATTTTAAATGATAAAAAATATAATTTTTCAAAATTATAATCTTTATTCAAATAATTTTTAATCACCTGAAATTCTTTTAAATCTATCAAATCAGGCAATAATGTCATTATTACCCATATTAAATTATTTTTATCCAAATAATCTTTTTCATAAATATTTGAAAAAATCAACTTTAATATATTCCACATAAATTTAGCTGGTAAAACAAAATTATAATTAGCACAAATACCTAACTTTTTTGCTATATATTTTTTTAAAAAAAAAGCTAAATTACTATTTGGAATTAAAATTGTTTTTTTAACAAAAATATCATTTAAATATATCTTTTCTAAAACATCTAACATTACATGTTTTAAAACATTAAAATCATTAGATTCATACAAAATAAACATAAAAAACAATTAATTTACTTCATTAATAAATAATTATACAAATAAAAATACAACTTATACAAAACATTATCAAAAAATAAAGATATAAAAAATAAAAATAAACAAAAATAATATTCACATTTTTTATTTTTTAAAAAATAAAATCTAAATTTTATTTTTAAAGGCCATAAAAAAGTTACTCCCATAAAAGTAAACATATCAGCAACAATATGACTGATATATCCTAAAATCATACCATTAATAATATCTATATTAAATTTAATATTAAAAATATTTTTTATATTAAATAAAAATATGGAAAACAAAATAACAAAAAAAAAACTATGAGTTATTTTTCTTCTACCTAAAAAACTAAAAAAATAAATATAAAAAAATCTAAATTTAGAACCAATTAACGATTTATGATGATCCACATCTGGTAATAAACAAGTAATTAAACCAGCAGGTATAATATGCCACCAATCATTATTAACAAAATAAATATTAAAAATTTTTTTAATTAAAATAATAAAAGAACAAGAAAAAAATAAATGATTTTTAAAATACACAAAATTTCCTTAGATTAAAAAAATTTTAATAATAAAAAAAAATATGTATTAAAATTTAATTTTTAATTGAATATTTAAATTATAAATTATATATTGATAAAATAATAAAAATAATTTTTCAAGTTTAATCATGATTAAATTAAAAAATAATAAAAATAAAATAAATAATTTAAAAGATCATAGAATGATAAATAAATATATAAATTTATATCATATAAATAAAAAAAACCCAGGAAATATTTTCTGGCACAAAAATGGTTTTATATTATTTAATATAATTAAAAATTTTTTAAGAAAAAAAAACATAAAATATAAATATAATGAAGTAATAAGTAGTATATTAATAAACAAAAAAACATGGAAAAAAAGTGGACACTGGAAAAATTATAAAAAATATATTTTCTGCACAGAAAAAAAAGACAATTTATGTATTAAACCTATGAATTGTATTGGACATATAGATATATATAAACAAAAAATAAGATCATATAAAGATCTACCTATAAGGTTATCTGAATTTGGTATATGTCATAGAAAAGAACCTTCAGGATCTCTACATGGTTTAATGAGAACAAGATCATTTACTCAAGATGATGCACATATATTTTGTACTTTAAAACAAATAAAAAAAGAAACTACAAAATGTATTAAAATGATTTATGAAATATACAAATCTTTTAATTTCAAAAAAATAGATGTACATTTATCTACAAAACCTAATAAATATATCGGTGATAACAATACTTGGAATATATCTGAAAATATTTTAAAAAACATTTTAAAAAATAAAAATATTCCATTTATTTTAAAACCTAAAGAAGGTGCATTCTATGGACCTAAAATAGAATTTATATTAAAAGATTCATCTGAAAGAAAATGGCAATGTGGAACAATACAATTAGATTTTAATTTATCTAAACAATTAAATACAAATTACATAAATAAAAAAAACAAAAAAAAACCAACTTTAATAATACATAGAGCAATATTAGGATCATTAGAAAGATTTATAGGAATATTAATTGAAGAAAATAATGGATGGTTACCATTATGGTTAACTCCAATACAAATTGTAATTATTAATATTACAAATAAACATATAAATTACTCAAAAAAAATACTTAAATTAATTAAAAAAAAAAAAATAAGAGCAATAGGAGATTTTAAAAATGAAAAAATAAATTTTAAAATAAGAGAATATACTTTACAAAAAGTTCCTTACATGATAGTATGCGGCGATAATGAAATAATTACAAATAAAATTAGTTTAAGAACATCCATAAATAAAAAAACTGAAAAAATAAACATAAAAGATCTAATCAAAAAAATTAGATTAAAAATAAAACTAAAACAACATTAAAAGGAAAAAAAAATTATTAATTTTAACAGAAAAAAATATTTTTTTATTAAAAAACATAAAATTAATAAAGAAATTACATCCAAAAAAATTAAATTAATAGATGATAATAAAGAATATCAAGGCATATTATCTATTAATGAAGCATTAAAATTATCTGAAAAACTAAATTTAGATTTAGTAGAAATATCACCAAATACTAATCCTCCAATATGTAAAATAATAAACTATGGAAAATTTATATACGAAAAAAATAAAAACGCTAAAATACAAAGAAAAAAATTAAAATTATTAAATATTAAAGAAATAAAATTTAGACCTAACACTAATATAAACGACTATAATATTAAAATTAATAAAATTAAAAATTTCTTAAAAAAAAAAACAAAAGTTAAAATTACTTTAAAATTTAGAGGTAGAGAAATAATACATAAAAAATTATCACTTAAAATATTTGATAAAATAAAAAAAGACTTAAAAAAAATTTCTTATATAGAATGTTTTCCTAAAAAAACTGAAAATCATCAAATTATTATGATAATTACACATAAAAATAACTAATTTATAATATGATAAAAATTAAAACAATTAAAGCCATAAAAAAAAGAATAAAAAAAACATCATCTGGAAAACTAAAATTTAAACATAGTAATTTACGTCACATATTAACAAAAAAAACATCTAAAAGAAAAAGAAAACTAAGACTAAAAGGACTTATCAATAAAACTAAAAAAAAACTAATTTTTAAAAACATTATTCACAAATAAATATTAAATAAAAATAAAAATGATTAGAGTAAAAAGAGGAGTAGTTTCACATAAAAGCCATAAAAAAATTATACACTTAGCTAAAGGTTATTATGGAGCTAGATCAAGAACATATAAATCTGCTTATCAAGCAGTAATAAAAGCAGGTCAATATTCATACAGAGATAGAAAACAAAAAAAAAGAAACTTTAGAAAATTATGGATTATGAAAATAAATGCAGAAGTAAGAAAATATAAATTATCTTATAGCAAATTTATGTACTTACTGAAAAAAATACCAATAAATATAAACCGAAAAATCATTGTTGATATTATAGAAAACAACATATTTTTTATACACAAAATTATTGAAATTATAAAAAAAAATAATAAATTAAAAAATATAAAAATTAACAATTTTTAATTTTTTACATTTAACAATATATATTTCTATAGATTACTTAAATGTTTAATATTAACAATAACCTAAAAAAAATAAAAAAAGAAATTAAAAAAACAAATAACATTAAACTAATAAAAAATTTACAAATAAAATATTTAGGGAAAAAAGGATATATTAATAATTTAATGAAATTATTAAAAACTATTCCTAATAAATTAAAACCTAAATTCGGTAAAAAAATTAATTTTTTTAAAAAAAATGTACTAAAAATAATTAAAAAACATACTAAAAAAATACAAGATATTATCCAAAAAAAAAACACACAATATATTGACTATAGTTTAACTGGAAAAAAACATATATTAGAAGGAAATTTACATCCAATAAGTATTACTATAAATAAAGTAGAACAATTCTTTAATGAATTAGGATTTGAAACAATATATGGACCAGAAATAGAAAATACATATTATAATTTTGATTCATTAAATATAAATAAATATCATCCCTCTAGAACATCACATGACACTTTTTGGATAAATAAAATAAAATTATTAAGAACACAAACATCTTGTATACAAATAAGATATATGAAAAATAAAAAACCTCCTATAAAAGCTATAACTTCAGGATGTGTGTTTAGAAAAGATTTAGATAATACTCATACCCCGATGTTTCATCAAATAGAAGGATTTCTAATAGATAAAAATATAAATTTATCAAATTTAAAATATATAATCAAAAAATTTATTTTTTTTTATTTTGGAAAAAAAAAAAAAATAAAATTTATACCTGCATATTTCCCATTTACTGAACCTTCAGCAGAAATAATGATTAAAAACCATAATAATACTTGGATAGAAATATTAGGATGTGGATTAATACATACCAATGTACTAAAAAAAATGAACATAAATATAAAAAAATATTCAGGTTTAGCATTTGGAATAGGAATAGAAAGATTAATAATGATAAAATATAAAATATCTAACATAAAAACACTATACGAAAATAATATTCAAATACTAGAACAATTTTAAAAATTTTTAAAACAAAATGAAATTTCCAAAAGAATGGATAAATGAATATTTAATAAATAATATTAAAATAAATAAAATTATTTTTTTATTAAAAAATAAAGGATTTGAAATAAAAAACTCAAACATAAAAAATCTACTTACAGAAAAAAATATTTTTATTACCAAAATTATTAACAATAAATCCCTAAAAAAAAATAAATATTCTGTAATAAAAATAAACCACAAAAATAAAAATTTATCCATTTATACAAAATTTATAAAAAAAAATAATAATCACTATGTCATCATTAACAAAAAAAACATCAAAGAAAATATATTTTTCAAACACAAAAAAATTAAAATAAATAATATCATTTATTTTATTTTATTTAAAAACAAATACTTTTTAAATAAAATAAATAACATTATAAATAATACTTTAGATATAAAAATACCATTTAATAGAATTGATTGTAATAATATATTAGGATTAACAAGAGAAATATCTATTTTATCTAATACAAAACTAAATTTTAAATACAAAAAAACTATTTATCAAGACAAAAAAAATATAAAACACAAATTAAACATCTCTTTCAAAAACAAAAATAAAAACAATTATTGTGAAAACATCAAATATATAATTATCAAAAAAATTAACTTTTTAAAAAACAAAACACCTAAATATATAAAAAAAAGATTAAAAATAATAGGAATACTAACAAAAAACACAATAATTAATATAATTAATTACATAACTATAGAATCTGGACAAATAATAAATTGTTTTGATATAGACAAATTAAAAAATAAAAATATAGAAATTTTATTTTTTAATAAAATAAATAAATTAAATTTCAAAAATATTAATTATATACTAAAAAACAAAAAAGAAACTTTATATAAAAATTATAACCTTTATAATAAACAATTTTTTCCTAATAAAAAAACACAAAATATTATATTAATAGCTCCATTATTAACAAAACAATTTCAATACAAAAAAAATAATATTTTAAATAATAATAATTTCATAGAAAAATACATCAATAATTGTGATGAAAACATACAATCTTATTTTTTACAAAAAATAGCAAAAATAATAAATTTAATATATGGAGGTAAAAAAGAAAAAATAAAAATAAAAAGAAATAAACTAAACAAAAATAAAAAAAAAACAATAAATTTTTATTTTAGTAAAATAAATAAATTATTAGGTTTTAAAATAAAAACAAAAAAAATAATTAAAATATTAAAAAAAATAGGATGTAAAATTATATCAAAAAATCACAAATATATTAATCTTAATATACCTAAATGGAGAAATGATCTTACAACAAATGAAAATATAATAGAAGCAATAATTAAAATACATGGATACAACAAAATTCCCACATCATCATTTTATACAAAATTTAATATAAACATAAAAAAAAACAAATATAAAAATAATATAAATCAATTAAAAAATTTATTTGTCAATACTGGATATAAAGAAGTAATAAATTTTCATTTTACTAATAAAAATACAGAAAATACCTTCTTCAAAAAAAAACACACATTTATCAAAATATTAAATCCAATATCACAAGATATGTCTATACTTAGAACATCCTTAATACCTGGAATAATATCTAATATTGTATTTAATATTTCAAGACAAAACAATAATATAAAATTATTTGAAATAGGAACATGTTTTAAAAATATAAATAATAAAATAAAACAAAATAAAATGATATCAGCAGCAATATGTGGATATAAACACAAAAATCATTGGAGCATAAAAAATAATAAAATATTTGATTTTTTTGATATTAAAGGAGATTTAGAATATATTTTAAAAAAACAAAAAAAAATAGAATTATTAAAAATAGAAAAATCTAATCATTTATTATTTAATAAAAATTTAAATACAAATATAAAAATAAATAATAAAAAAATTGGAATCATAGGAATGTTAAATAAAAAAATACAAAAAAAATTTTCAATAAAATATCCTATTTTTATATTTGAAATAAATTTAAACAAAATAATTTGCCCTAAAAAACTAATAATTAATAAAATTTCAAAACAACCTAGTAATTTAAGAGATATAACTTTAATTATTAACAAAAATATACCAATAAATAATATTTTAGAAACATGCTTACTAATAAATAAAAAAATAATTAAAAAAATAGATGTTATTAAAATATTCTCAAACGATAAATTAAAAAAAGAAAAAAAAAAAAATATAACTATAAGATTAACTATACAAGATAATAAAAAAACATTAAAAGAAAAAGAAATTAATAAATTAATAACAAAATGTATAAAAACACTTAAATATAAATTTAATATTTATATTTAAAATTATAAATAAAAATAAAAAATGTTGATACTCAGAATTGAACTGAGAACATATCTATACCAAAGATATATTTTTACCATTTAAACTATATCAACAAAAATTTTACATATTTTATTAAATTTAATAAAAAAATAAACATATATTTTATATATAAAAAAAAACTAACTAATACAAAACAATATATATTATAATATACATTATTTAATAATTAAAACAACTATTCATTTAAATATATAAAACATGAAAACAAAAAAAACATTTATAGAAACAAAAGATAAAAAATTAATACCTGTATATTATACAAAAAAAAAAGATTTTTACACAAATACTAAAAAAAAAATAATTCTCGTAATAGAAGAAATATTTGGAGTAAATGATAATATAAAAAAAATATGTAAAAAAATATCTAAATACAACTATTTAACTATATCTCCTGAATTATTATTCAGATCTAAAAATACAGACTTTAATCAAGATATAAATATATTAAGAAAAAAAGCAAATGATATAAGTGATGATAAAATATTAAATGATATAAATACTGTAATTAAATGGGCAATAAAAAAATTTAAAACTGAAAAAATAGGAATAACTGGATTTTGTTGGGGAGGTAGAATTACTTGGTTATATTCATATCATTACAAAAACATAAAATCATCAGTAGTTTGGTACGGAAGATTAACAGATATAAAAAATAACAAACATCCTATACATCCATTAAATATAGGAGATAAAATTTTTATACCAGTTTTAGGTTTATACGGAGATAAAGACTCTAGTATACCAATAAAAATTGTACATGAAATGCAAGAAAAAATAAAACAAAATAAAAAAAATAAAAGTAAAATAATAATTTATAATAATGCTGAACATGGTTTTTTTGCTGATTATAGATCATCTTATAATAAAGAAATTGCAAAAAAAGCATTTAAAAAAATGTTAAATTGGTTTAATAAATATATATAATTTATCTTATCCACAAAAATAGGAATATAAAAAACTATGAAAAAATATACATTTTATTCTAAAGAATCAAATATAAACATTAAAAATTATACATTAAATAAATATATAAATAATGTATATGGATGGATGTCATGTGGATTATTAATAACAGCTACAACATCATGGATTATTTCAGCAAATACATATATATTAGAATTTTTAATGTTAAATAAATTTATTATACTTTTTGCTATTTTAACACAAGTAGCTATAGCATATACAATATCTAATATGATAAATATGTTAACTGTAAACACAGCAACAACATTATTTATATTTTATTCAGTACTAACTGGATTAACTACATCTGGTATATTTTCAATTTATACATATTCATCTATAACAACTACATTTCTTATTACCAGCCTAACATTTGGAACAATGAGTGTTTGGGGAGGTATTAGTAAACAAGACTTATCCAAGTTAGGTAATATCATAACTATGATGTTAATAGGAATAGTTTTATCAACTATAATAAATATATTTCTAAAAAACACATTTTTAACATGGATAACATCATATTTAAGTATATTCGCTTTCTCAATATTAACTGCATGGGACACTCAAAAAATTAAAAATATAGGAGAAAACATAATTTCTGAACACCATGAACAAATTAGAAGATATTCAATATTAGGAGCTTTAATGTTATATATAGATTTCATAAACCTATATTTATCATTTTTAAATATAATTGGAACCAAAATAAGCAACACAAATGAAGAAAATTAAAAAATAAGAAGGAATAAACCTTCTTATTTTTATTAAAAAATACCACTAATTAATATTATTCTTTTTTAAAAAATTATCATAAGTAGATAAAATTAATTTCTTAGCTAAATCAACTTCTCCCCAACCTAATATTTTACTCCATTTATCATTTTCTAATTTCTTATAATTTTCAAAAAAATAACTTATTTTATCTAATAAATTTATAGATATATCATTAACACTATTAATATCATTATACTCTTTAGATACATCAAAATTAGGAACAGATAAAACTTTATTATCATCTCCAGATTCATCAACCATTTTCAATAAACCTATAGGTCTAGAATGTATAACTGAACCAGGAATTAAAGGATACAAAGACAAAACTAAAACATCTAAACAATCACCATCAAAAGATAACGTATTATTTAAATACCCATAATTACATGGATAACATAATGAACAATTAATAAATCTATCAACAAATAAAACGTTATATTTTTTGTTCATTTCATACTTAACAAATCTAGAATCAGCAGATATTTCAATAATTACATATATATCATTAGGAATATTATTTCCTAATGGAATATCTCTAATATTCATTTTTTATTCCTACTTATTATTAATTAAAAATATTTTTAACATAAAAAATATAAATTTACTTTATAATAGTAATATAAATATTAATTTTTATAAATATATATACATTTAAATTAAGGTGAAAAAATGAATTTATTTAATAAAATAAAACAAAAAAACAAATTTCATAAAAAAATAATCAAAAAAACATTTAATTTAATACAATCATATTTAAAATGTAAAACACAAATAATAATAAAATCTAATATAGGAATAAATATTAAAATAAAAAACAAAAAAACAGAAAATATAGAATTTAAAAATAATTCAATTATGGAAATAAATATTTACAAAAATAAAAGAAAAAACACTATTTTATGTAATGATTTCAATAAAAATACAATAATTAATTGTATTAATTATGCAATAAATACAATAAAATATACTTCCCAAAATAATAATTTATATTTACCTGAATATAAACTTTATAAAAAAAAAAATAAACAAAACCTAGGAATTATATTTAATGACTCAATATCAATAAATGACATGTTTGATTTATTAATAAATATTGAACAAAATTCATTAAATACAAATAAAAAAATAATCAGTGATTACGTATCTTTTAATAAAAATATTGATTACTTTATGATTTATAATAATTTTAATATAATTAAAAATTATTATTCTAAAATGTATTTTTTAATAAACAGTATTATAGCACAAGAAAAAAATTCTATGGAACATAATTATAAATATATATGTTCACATAAATTATCAGATTTAATACATAAATCATATTTTCTAGGCAAAAAAACAGCTACACAAACTTTAATTAGACTAAATTCTAAAAAAATAAACACACAAAAATCAATTGTAATATTCAATAACAAAACATCAAGTGAAATATTTTATTATTTGTATAAATCAATACTAGGAATAAACATCATAAATAAAATTTCATTTATGTTAAACAAAATAAATAAAAAAATACTACCTGATTGGATGAATATCATTGAAAATCCACACTTATTTAAAGGAATAGGTACAAAACCTTTTGATAAAGAAGGATCTAATACATATAAATATATAATTATAAAAAATGGAATTTTAAATAATTGGATATTAGATACATATTCATCAAAAATATTACATAAAAAAAACACCTCAAATTCTGGTGGACTACATAATTGGTGTTTCAACAACAATAAAAATAATATTAACAAAAAAGAATTAATCAAAAAAATGAATAATGGATTTATAATAGACAGATTATTAGGAGAAGGTGTTAATTTTAGCACAGGATTATATTCAAAAGGAGCTTCAGGATTTTTGGTAAAAAATGGAAATATAGAATTTCCAGTTAATGAAATTACGATTTCAGGAAATTTAAAAAATTTATTCAAAAATATTATAGATATGAGTAACGATTATAATGAATATTCTCAAATAAGATCAGGATCAATTTTAGTCTCTAATATAAACATAACAGGAAACAAGTAATTTTTTTACTACTTATTTAATAAGTAGTATTTACTCATTCATATAATTTTCTATATCATAAATATTCTTATAAACACTTGAGGTTAAATTTTCATAACCATTATTAGTAATTAATATAGTGTCTTCTATTCTAACATTTATACCTTTATAAGGTTCAAATATAAATAAATTTTCACATGTATCAGGAATATATAAACCAGGCTCTATTGTTATAACCATATTAGGTTCAAAAATAATATCATTTTTATTACTATACTTATAATAAACATCATGCACATCTATACCTATCCAATGACCTATATTATGCATATAAAAATTTTTATACAACTTCTGCTTTATAAAATCATTTACACTTAAATTGACAGATATAATTTTTAAATTAATTAAACCAATACTTATCATTCTGATTACTTTATCATTAATAATACCAAAACTACTCCCAGGTCTTAATAAAGATAAACACTCACAAAATACTTCCAACACTAAATTATAAACTTTTTTTTGATAAATATTGAATTTTTTATTTACTGGATATGTACGAGTAATATCAGATGTATAACCTTGATAATTACATCCTGAATCAACTAAAACCATATCATTATCTTCTAATAAAAAATTATTATCACTATAATGTAATTGTCTTCCATTTTTTCCAGAAGCTACTATTGACTTGAAAGCAGAAAAAACACATTTATGAGAATAAAATTCATGTAATATTTCATTCTCTAAATTATACTCATAAATACCAATTTTACAATACTTCATTGCTCTCAAATGAGCCAAAGAAGATATATATGCAGATTTACGTAAAATTTTTATTTCTAATTTTGATTTAATCATCCTTATACTATTTGTTAAAATATTCAAATTAATTATTTTTTCAGGAAAATAACTATTTTTATATAAATTAGATATATCATAACAAGATTTAAAAAATAATAAATCATTATTCAAATAATTTGAATAAGAATAATATATACAATTTTTATTTAAAATAAAATAAGGTAAATAAAATTCTATTTTTTCCCAATCATAAAAAAAAACATTTATAAAATTATTAAAAAAATTAAATTTATGAAAATTATAATACAAATCTTTATCTTTATTTTTTGTAAAAAAAACCACTTTACTTGATGAATTAGAATCTTTTGTTACAATAAATAACAAAAAATTATTTAAATAACCTGTAAAATAAAATAGATTACTATCTTGTTTATATAAACATACATCTTCTAAATTTATATCTAAAGAAGGAGAAGAATACATAATTGCTACACTATTTTCTTTCATCTTCTTTATTAAATTAAAACATCTATGATAATATTCTTTATTCATAAAAATTATTCAACAATAAATATAAAAAATTTTATATAAAAATTCAATCAACTTTAAATTAAATTACTACAATTAAACAAATAAAAAACATGTCTTAAATAATTAATAATAGATTTTTGACTACATCTTAACCAAATTCTAGGATCATAATATTTTTTATTAGGTTTATCTTTTCCTAAAGGATTTCCTAATTGAGAATTCAAATATTCCTTTTTTAAGGAATAATATTTTAAAACTCCTTTCCATGATGACCATTGTATATCAGTATCCAAATTTATTTTAATAACACCATACTTTATAGATTTTTTTATTACTTTCTCTGAAGATCCAGAACCACCATGAAATACAAAATTTAAAGGATTTTTATTACTTAAACAATTAACATCACTTATTAATTTTTGAGAATTATACAAAATTTCAGGTAATAATTTAACATTACCTTGTTTGTAAACTCCATGAGTATTACCAAATGACGCAGCAACAGTAAAATATTTACTTATTTTAACTAATTTATCATAAGCATATAAAACATCTTTAGGATTAGTATATAACTTATCATGAGAAATATTACTATTATCTAAACCATCTTCTTCTCCACCTGTACACCCTAACTCTATTTCTAAATTAATATTAATATTAGACATTTTTTTCAAATAACTACTACATATATCTATATTTTCATAAATATTACAATTAGATAAATCTATCATATGAGAAGTAAATAAAGTTTTCCCATGTAAATAGTAATAATCCTTACTTTTTTGTAATAATTTATTTAACCAAGGAAGATATTCTTTCGTACAATGATCTGTATGCAATACAACAGGAATTTGATAATATCGAGAAACTTCATGTACATATTTAGCTGCTAATATAGAACCATAAACAGCTGCATCAACTTTATTCTTATAAAAAGATAATTTTTTACCAATAAAAAAAATAGAACCTGAAAAAGAAAATTGTATCACAACAATAGTTTTATATTTTTTAGCTGCTTCTAATACAGAATTAATTGAATTCGTATCTACACAATTAATAGCTGCTAACGCAAATTTCCTTTTTTTAGCTACATAAAATATTTTATGTAAATCCTTACCAGAAACTACTCCAGGGTTAAGAAAATCTAAAAATAAAGACATAATCATTAAAACCATATAAATTAAATAATTTTTATATTGAACATAAATTATTAAATTAATTAAAAATTAATTTTTGATTTCTTCTCAAGAATAGAAATTACAGGTAATTTTTTACCTTCTATAAATTCTAAAAATGCTCCCCCACCTGTAGATATATAAGATATTTTCTTAGTAACACCAAATAATTCAATAGCAGATATTGTGTCCCCCCCACCTGCTATAGTAAATGCATTACTTTTTATTATAGCTTCAACTATCATCTTAGTACCTTCTCTAAATTTTTCACATTCAAAAACACCAACTGGTCCATTCCATAAAATAGTCTTTGCTTTTAACAAAATATTAAATATAAACTTAATGGTAAGTTCTCCAAAATCCATTATTTCTTCATCATCACATATATTATTTACATTTTTTACTATAGATATAAATTTATCAGAAACCTTTTTACAAACTTTACAATCCACAGGAACAGGAATATTATATTTATCACGTAAATTTTTTGCCAAAGAAATAAAATCTGGTTCAAACAAAGATTTACCAACTTTATTATCTATCGCTATAAAAGTATTAGCAATACCACCACCAACAATAACAGTATCTGAAATTCTAACCAAAGAATTTAATACATTAAATTTAGTAGAAACTTTAGATCCTCCTACAACAGCAACCATAGGTCTAGAAGGATTAACCATTGCCATAGATAAAGCAGTAATTTCCTTATAAAATAAAGGACCTATACAAGAACATGAAAATTTAATTACCCCATAAGTAGAAGCATGTTTTCTATGAGCAGAAGCAAAAGCGTCCATTATAAATATATCACATAAACTTGCATATTTTTTTGATAAAAATTTATCATTTTCAATTTCACCTTTATTAAAACGAACATTTTCCAATAATAAAATTTCTTTTTTAGAATCATCAAACATAATTTCATTATGTAAATAATTTTGAACCAATCTTACTGAAATTGGTAAAAATTTTTCTAAATATTCAGCAATAAATAATAAAGATAAATTTTCATCAAATACTCCAGGAACAGGCCTACCTAAATGAGTTGCTAAAATAATTTTAGCACCTTTCTTTAAAGCTAATTTAATAGTAGGAATAGATAATATTATTTTTTTATCTGATAATATCTTTTTATTTTTAAAAGGAACATTTAAATCTAATCTAATCAGCACCCTTTTATTTTCTAAATTCAAATCCTGCATTTTATTTATAAACATCATTAAACCTTATAAATTAATGTTTTATTAAAGAAATCAATATAACTATTATAAAATATATTTTCATTGACAAACAAAAGAATATTACTTTTTATTATAGTAAAATATTTAAATATTTTAAAAACAAAACATTTTAATTATATATATAATTTATATATATACTGTTTATATATTAAAATCAAGATAATTATTTTATTCACACACTTTCATACCATAACCTATAAAATTCCTTTTTATATTTATTAACAATTTTAGGAAAATATTCTAAAAAAATAATATTCTCCGCATTATTGTTTTGTGCATTAAATGTATAATTATAAGAACCTGTACCAACTATATTATTATCTATAATTATAAATTTATTATGCATATTCCTATATAAATAATTAAATTTAATATTTGTATTTCTTAAATATTTTTTTATTTTTTGTTTATTTCTCAATACATTTCCATCTAAAATAATTTTTACATTAACACCTCTATAAACAGCTTTCAATAAAGAATTAGCTATTTTCTTATCAGTAAAATTATACATAACTAATAAAATTTCTTTACTTGCTTTATTTATAAAATTTATTATAATATTTTCTGTATTTCCATAAGGAGAAAATGAAATAAATATTTTAGGTTTAAATAAAGAGTTACTTAACAAAAAATTATTAAAATAATTACTATTAACTAATAACAATATAAACAAAAAAAAACTACATATTTTTTTTTTATATTTTATAATAAACATAATATTAATTTATTTTATATTCTTTTCGTATTTTAAAAATCAATTTTTTTACCCATATACAAACTCTATTAACACTTAACATAGATTGATTATTTTCATCCAATAATAAACCTAAAAAATATTCTTTATTTAATAAACTTTTAGATTTTAAAAAATTATAACCATCTGTAGACCAATAACCAATAACATTAGCTTTATTATTTTTTACAATATTATACAATACACTCAATCCATTACCAAATGTTTTACTATAATTTACTTGATCACCACAACCAAATAAAGAAACTATTTTTTTACTAAAATCAATTTTTTTTAATTTAACTAAAAAATTATTCCAATCATGTTGTATTTCGCCATTATACCATGTTGATGCACCTAATATAAAAATATTATTTTTTTTAAATTCATTCAAATCAACTTTGGATATATTAAATATTTTAACATTATAAAATTTATTAATTTCTTTTTTTATTAAATAAGCTATTTTCTTGGTATCACCTGTGCTACTACCAAAATATATTCCAATATTAATCATAAAAATCACCACTATTAAATAATAAATAACAAATAAAAATTTATATATTTTTTGCAAAAAAATTAAATACTTTAATAAAAAATAATTTTTTCAATAGTAAAATATTTAAATAAAAAATTAAAAAAATAAACATTAAACATAATTTCTAACAATGAATATTAATAAATTAAATATTTTAATCATAGATTCAGGAATAGGTGGACTATTTATTCTAAAAAAAATAAAACACTTAATACCAAAAAATATTAATTACATATACTTAATGGACAATAAAAGTTTTCCCTATGGACAAAAAAATTATCTATATATATTCAAAAGAATAACTAATATTATAACATTTATATCTAATAAATACAAAATTATAATGTCAATTATTGCTTGTAATACAGCAAGTATTATATGTAATAAATATATTGAAAATAAATTTTCTTTTCCTATCATAAAAATATTTCCTAATCTTAATTTAGCTTCTCAAAAAACAAAAAATAACATAATAGGATTGCTAGCTACATTTTCAACCATTAACAATAATTTAATTAAACAAAAAATAAAAAAACTTCCTAAAAAAATTAAAATTATAAAAAAATATTCACTAGAACTAACAAAACAAGCAGAATTTAAAATAAAAAATAAAAAAATTAACAAAAAAAAATTAAAAAATATATTTAAAGACTGGATTAAATTAAATAAATATCCAGATACTATAATAATAGGATGTACTCATTTCAGTTTCTTGAAAAAAGAAATTAACAATATATTTAAAAAAAAATTTATCTTTATTGAATACAATAAAAAAATCAAAAAAAAAATAATAAAAAATATTAATAAATATAAAAATATAAAAAATAACAAAAAAAAAAATATTTTCTTATTTACAAAAAAAAAAAAATATAAAATTAATTTTATTAAATTAATTCTAACAAAATTTAAATTTAATTTAATTAAAAATATAAATATTTAAAAATAAATGTTAGAATAAAATTTAATTTTAAACACAAAAGGAATATTTTTTTTGAAAAATAAAACATTAAAAATAATACTTATTTATCTATTATTAAAATATTTAGAAAACAAGTTTATTTTTCCTGAAAATGAAAATAATTACAAATGGAAAATACTATATTTTTTATATAAATTAAATTTTATAACAGATTTTCCTGTTATATTTATAACACACTTATTACTTACTTTTTTTTATATCAAAAAATTAAAAAAAAAACTAAATAAAAAAATATTTTTAATTTTTCTTATATTACCTATAATATTTTTTTTAATTAAATATTTTTTAAAAAATATATTTTCTATACCAAGACCATATCATCAATATTTATTACAAAATCATTATAAAATAATCAATTTACCACATTGGATAATAAACTATTGGAAAAAAAACGATAATTACTCATTCCCATCAGGACATACAATTTTTATTAGTTATTGGTTCTTTTTACTTAAAAAAAAATTAATAAAAACAAAATTATTAAACATAATTTTCAATTTTTTATTTTTCTTGATAATAATAAGTAGAATATTACTTTATCTACATAAATCAGAAGATATAATCTTTTCAATATTAATAAATTATTTTATTTTAAAATTATTAAACATAAAAATTATATAACATCCAATAAATAATTAAACTTCAAAAATAGAAAAATCTTTAGCTAATTTAGTATTAGGAAAAAAATAAATACATTCATTTAATATTTTATTTAAACCATTATTTCTATATCTAGAACTAAAATGAGTAATTATTAATTTTTTTACTTTATGATTTTTAGCAAATATAGCCGCTTGAACATTAGTAGAATGACCTCTAGAATTAGCTTTAAACTCTAATGAATAATCCAATGTTGATTCATGAATTAAAACATCAACAAAAAAAATTTCATTACATAAATCATTTAAAGGAGAAGTATCACCTAAAATAACTATACTTTTACCTTTAATACTAGGTCCTAAATAATCAGCACCATTTACAATAGTTCCATCATTTAAATTTACTTTTTTCCCTAACTTCAGATTTTTATATATTGGACCAGGATATATACCATCAGATATTAATTTAACTACATTTAAATGTCCTAATTTATCAAATTCATTTACTTTATAACCATAACATTCTAAGGTATGATTCAAAAAAATAGATGTAACCTTAAATTCATCATTAGTAAATATTTCTCCTTCTTTTATTTCAATTATATCTAAAGGAAAATTTATATATGAATTACTCATTCTTAATGACATTTCAATATATGATTTTATACCTTTACAACCATATATTTCTAATGAACATTGTGATGAATGAATAGATCTACTAGTTAATAAACCAGGTAAACCAAAAATATGATCTCCATGCATATGAGTTATAAATATTTTTTTAATTTTATTTAATTTTATAGATGTATGTAATATTTGATTTTGAGTTGACTCACCACAATCAAATAACCAAACATCTGATGTTTTTTTAAAAATCAATGCTATACTAGAAACATTTCTTTTAATATTTGGAGAACCAGCATTAGTACCTAAAAATTGAATTAACATTTTAAATAACCAAAAAATAATTTTTGATTAAAAATAATATTTATAAAATATTTATTCATATTCCTTGATAAATTAATATCAATAATTTAATAAATAATCTATTATTAAATTAGATTATTAATATAATCATAAAAATTAATAAATAATTAAACAAATTAATAAATCATTATCTATTAAAAATAAATAAATATTAACTTTGATAAAAATCTTTTTATTTAAAAAAAATAAAAAAATTAAATAAATACATATTTTTATATTATACAATAAATAAAAATGAAAAAAATATACTAATTCACAATTAGTAAGCACTAAAAACAGAATACTTCTTTTAAAAATCATGAACAAAATTAAGAATATAGCTATATTGACTAGTGGCGGAGATTCTCCAGGAATGAATACAGTTCTAGAAACAATAATATTAAATTTAATTAATAAAAATATTAATGTTTATGGAATATATAATGGATATTATGGATTATTCCATAATAATATAAAACTACTTAACAAAAAAGATATTAAAAATATTTCCAATCAAGGAGGAACATTCTTAGGAACATCAAGATTTCCTGAATTAAAACTTATAGAAACAAGAATAAAAATAATCAAAATATTAAAAAAACAAAAAATAGATATTTTAGTAATTATAGGAGGTGAAGGATCATATCTAGGAGCTAGAAAATTAATAAAAATGAATTTTCCTTGTATCACTATACCTGGTACCATAGATAATGATATATTAGGAACAGATTATACTATAGGTTTCCATACAGCACTTGAAACAATAACATCATCTATAAATAGATTAAAAGATACATCAAAATCACATAATAGAATATTATTATTAGAAGTAATGGGAAGAAATTGTGGAGATTTAGCCTTATTATCATCAATAATAAAAAAATGTGAATTTGTAATATCACCAGAAACAAAATTTAATGAAGAACAACTCATTAAAAAAATAAAACATAATATTAATTATGGAATGAAAAACGCAATTATAATAATTACAGAAAATATATGTAATATTTATGAATTATCTCATAAAATTGAAAAAAAAACTAAATTAGAAACTAGAGCAACATCTTTAGGTTATATACAAAGAGGAGGAAAACCTGTAATTTTAGATCAAATTTTAGCCATAAGAATTGGTCATTACGCTGTAAATATGATTTTAAATAATCAAATTAATAAATGCATAGGAATAAAAAATAATAAAATCATAAAATACAACTTTGAAAAAAACAAAAAACATAAAATACAATTCAAAACAAAATGGATAAAAAATCTATTTAAAAAAATATATTTAAATAATTAAATTTAACTTAAAAACAAATCAATGATAAATAAAAAAAATTTTATTTACAATATTGTTTTAAATGACATCAAAAAAAATAAAAAAATAAAAATAATAACAAGATTTCCACCTGAACCTAATGGTAATTTACATATTGGTCATGCAAAATCTATATTTATAAATTTTAATTTATCTAAATTTTATAAAGGAAAATGTTTTTTAAGATTCGATGACACTAATCCAAACAAAGAAAAAAAAAAATATGTTAAACAAATACAAAAAGATATAAAATGGTTAGGATACAAATGGTCTGAAAATATAAAATATTCTTCAGATTATTTTAATTTATATTATAAATATGCTATAGAATTAATAAATAAAAAATTAGCATATATAGATGAATTAAACAAAAAAGAAATAAAAAAATTTAGAGGAACATTCAAAAACCCAGGAATAAAAAGTCCATTTCGTAACAGAACTATAAAAGAAAATTTAATATTATTTGAAAAAATGAAAAATGGATTATATAAAGAAGGAGAAATGTGTTTAAGAGCAAAAATAGACATGAAATCAAAATATATAATTTTAAGAGATCCAGTTATATATAGAATAAAAAAAAAAATTCATTACAAAACTAAAAAAAAATGGAATATTTATCCAACATATGATTTTGCTCATTGTATATCTGATGCTATAGAAAAAATATCACATTCAATTTGCACTTTAGAATTTTCAGATAACAGAAAATTATATGAATGGATATTAAACAATATTAGTATTAAACATCATCCTAAACAATATGAATTTTCCAAATTAAATATAACATATACAATAACTTCCAAAAGAAAAATTAAAAAACTAATTAAAAATAAAATAATTAATAAATGGAATGATCCCAGATTAATGACTTTGTCTGGTATGAAAAAAAGAGGTTATACTGCTAAATCAATCAATAAATTTTGTAATAAAATAGGAATTAGCAAACAAAACAGTAATATAGATATTTCAATTTTAGAAGAATGTTTAAGAAAAGAATTAAATAAAACAACACCTAGAATTATGGCTGTAATAAATCCATTAAAAATAATTTTAACTAATATTGATGAAAAAAAAATTATTAATATAAAAATACCTAATCATCCTAAAAATAAAAAAATGGGAAAAAGAAATATTATTTTAAGCTCAATAATATATATAGATATTAAAGACTTTGAAAATGAAAATTCAAACAACTTCCATAAATTAAGATTAGGAAAAAAGATAAAATTAAAATATGCAGGAATAATAAAACTAAAAAACATAATAAAAGATATAAATCTTAATATTTTATATTTAAAATGTAAATATTATAATATAAAAATAAAAAAAATAAAAAATATAGGTATAATACATTGGATATCTAAAAAAAATATTATAAAAAGCAAATTTAGATTTTTTAATAAATTATTTACAAAAAAAAACCCAAATAAAGAAAAAAATATATTATCCATAATTAATCCTAAATCAATAATTATTAAAAATGGATATATAGAAAAACAAATAAAAAATATAAAAAAACACAAAATATACCAATTCGAAAGAGAAGGATATTTTAAATTTAAAAAATACAAAAACAAAAAATTATCATTTGATAGAATAATTTCATTAAAAAAAAATTATAAAAATAATTAAACATATATTTAAATTTTTTTACCAACAAATTTAATAAACAAAAGTATATTTATGAAAATAAAACAAAAAAAAAATAAATCTACAAATTTATTTAACATAAAAAATATAAAACCTTACAAAGAAAAAAAAAATGAAAAATATATGAATGATTTACAAATAAATCATTTTAAAAAAATTCTTTTAAATTTATACAAACAATTAACATTTAACATAAAAAATAAAAAAATTTTAAAAAACAAAAATAATATAAATTTTGCAGATCCAATAGATAGAGCAACACAAGAAGAAGAATTTAAATTTACATTAAGAAATATAGATAGAGAAACAAAAATAATTAACAAAATAAAAAATACAATCAAAAAAATAAATGAAAATAATTTTGGTTACTGTATTTCCTGTCATACAAAAATAGGAATAAAAAGACTAGAAGCACAACCAACTGCAGATCTATGCATAGATTGCAAAATATTATCTGAAATAAAAGAAAAACAAATTAACAATTAATTTTAAAAATTTTTATTTAATTAAATAAATTAATACACATTAATCAATAATAAAATGAAAAAAAATGAATTCTTTTTAGAAAAAATAAATAAAAATATAGGACAATTTTTTAAAATAGATGAAATTATTCTTAAAAAAAAAACTAAATATCAAGAAATACTTATTTTTAAAAATAAAAAAATAGGAAAAATATTAGCAATTGATAACATTATTCAAACAACATCATTTGATGAATTTATATATCACGAAATGATATGTTTTATACCAATATTTTCTCATAAGAATCCCAAAAATATATTAATTATAGGTGGTGGAGATGGTGGATGTTTAAAAGAAATTTTAAAAATAAACTATATAAATTCCATCACTTTAGTTGAATTAGATAAAAAAATAATTAAATATTCAAAAAAATATTTATATGAAATACATAAAAATTCCTTTTACAATAAAAAAATAAAAATATTAATTGATGATGGTTTTATTTTTTTAAAAAAAAATACACAAAAATATGACATAATTATTATTGATAGCACAGATCCTATTGGTCCTGGAAAAGCTCTTTTTTCTAAAAAATTTTACACTTATTGTAAAAATTCACTTAATGAAAATGGAATAATTGTTGGTCAAAACGGTACATATATGTACCAAAAAAAAAATATTATTAATAACTTTAAAATATTTAAAAAATTATTTCAATTTCAAGGTTTTTATCAAGCAACAATACCTACATATTTTGGAGGAAACATGTTATTTATATGGGGTTCTAATAATATTGATCTAAAAAAAATAAATTTAAAAAATTTAAAAAATAAAATAAAATTATTTCATTTCAAATATTATAATTTTTCAATACATATTAATAGTTTTTATTTACCACAATACTTATTAAATAAATTAAATAAAAATTAAAAAAAATAATGAAAAATTTACAAAAAATAAAATTACATGGATTTAATAATCTAACAAAAAATTTAAATTTTTGTGTATATAATATTAATTACATAAATTCTACCAAAGAAAAAAAAAATTATATTAATTATATCAACAAAAAATATAATAGCAACAAATTAATAAAAATATTAAAAAAAACTTGTTTTGTTATCGGAGCTAAAATTTTAAATATAGCACAACAAGATTATGAACCACAAGGTGCAAGTGCTACTCTGTTAATAAGTGAACATATTAAAAATAATACTCCAAAAAAAAATAATAAATATTTGAATAATATTTTAGCACATTTAAATAAAAGCCATTTATGTATACACACATATCCAGAAATACATCCTAAAGAAAAGATATGTACCTTAAGAATTGATATAGAAATATCTACATGCGGATTAATATCACCATTAAAAATATTAAATTACCTTATAAATAAATTAAAATCCGACATTATAACTATAGATTATAGAATAAGAGGATTTACAAGAGATATAAATGGTAAAAAATATTTTATAGATCATAAAATAAATTCAATACAAAATTTTTTAGAAAATAAAATTAAAAATATATATGATATGTTTGATACTAATATACATCAAGAAAATATTTTCCATACCAGAATGTTAATTAAATTTTTTAAACTAAAAAACTATTTATTTAATTTTAATAAACAAAAAGAAAACAAAATTAACAAAAAAAAAATAACTTCTTTAATATGGAAAGAAATGAGTGAAATTTATTATGGTAAAAATATATAAACTTAATCTAAAATTGTAAGTATTTCATATCCAAAATCTGTAACCAATATAGTAAGTTCATACTGCGCTGATAATTCACCATCTAAAGTTTTTACAGTCCAACCATCACTCATTATTTTAGTTTTATAACTTCCTATGTTTACCATAGGTTCTATGGTAAATACCATACCAGATTTTAAAATTACATTATTATTTAAACTAAAATAATGTAAAACTTGAGGATCCTCATGTAAATTTTTACCTATACCATGACCACAATAATTTCTAACTACTGAATAACCATTACCTTCCACATAATCTTGAATTATTTTTCCTATTAAATTTAATTTATTACCTGATTTTACATATTTTAACGTTGATTTAATACTCTCATAAGTTACATAACATAAATCAGCAGCTGATTTTGATGGCTTCCCCACAAAATACATTTTAGATGCATCAGAATAATAATTATCTTTTAATACTGAAACATCAATATTTATAATATCACCATTACTTAATATATGATTATTATTAGGAATCCCATGACATACAACATCATTAACAGAAGTACAAATAGATTTTGGATAATTCATATAACCTAAACATGCTGGATAAGCATTATGATGATTAATAATTCTTTTATGACATAAAAAATCAATTTCACCAGTACTTATTCCTGGTTTAATATACTTAAAAATAAATGATAATACATCTGAAACTATTTCTGATGATTTCTTGATTTTTTTGATATCCATAAAAGATTTAATTATAATAGACATTGTAATTTTTAATTAAATATTAGTTAAATAACATCAAATACATATTTTTTTTTATATATAAATTATATACTAAAATAAAATTAAATAAATTTATATATTACATATAGGATAATAATAATGAATTTTAAAATAAAAAAAATGATTAAAAAAGGAATACATTTTGGACATTTAACAAAATATTGGCATCCAAAAATGAAACCATACATATATAAAAAATATAATAATATACATATAATAAATTTAGATAAAACAATAAAATTATTTAAAATTGCTTTACAAAAATTAAAATTATTAACTAAAAATAATAAAAAAATATTATTTATAGGAACAAAAAAATATGCTAGTAAATTAATTAAAAAAACAGCAATAAAATGCAAACAATATTTTATCAACCACAGATGGTTAGGAGGTACATTAACTAATTGGAACACTGTTAAAAAATCAATAAATTTTTACAAAAAATTAGAATTAAAATTCAAAAATGGAAAATTTGAAAAACTAATAAAAAAAGAAGCTTTATTAAAAAAAAGACACTTAAATAAATTAAAAAAAAATTTAAGTGGTATTAAAAATATTACTAATTTACCTGATGCCATTTTCGTAATAGACGCTAAACATGAAAAATTAGCCATAAAAGAAGCTCAACAATTAGGTATAATAACTTTTGCAATAATAGATACTAATACTAACCCTAAAGGAATAAATTACATTATTCCTGGAAATGATGATTCAAGAAAATCTATAAAATGGTATTTAAATATAATTTCAAAAACATTAAGTTAAATTTCCTATTTAATAATTGAAATCTTAAATAAAATATGAATAAAATAAATATAAAACTATTAAAAAAAATAAGAGAAGAAACAAAAATAAGTATTTATGAATGTAAAAAAGCATTAGATATAAATAATCATAATTATGAAAAAACCATAAATTATTTAAAAAATAAAATTTGTCTCATCAAAAAAAATAAAAAACTAAAAGAAGGTATTATTTTAAATAAAAAAATAAATAACAAAGCATCTATGATAGAAATAAATTGTGAAACAGATTTTACAAATAAAAATAAAGAAATAATAGATTTTGCTGAAAAAATATTATGTTTCATAATAAAAAACGAATCAACAAACTTAATAAAACTAAAAAAAATATTTCACAATGAAAAACAATATTTAATTAATAAATTTAAAGAATTAATTAAAATAAATAAATTTTGTTTTTTAAAATCAAATAACATAAATATATATTTACATAATTTTAAAATAGGTACAATTTTATCAGTAAAAAATATTATTAATAAAAAATTAAAAATAAAAAACAAAAAAATAAAAAAAATAGCTATGCATATAACAGCAATTAATTGTAATAATGAAAAAACATCCAACAATAAACATCTTACTAATAAATCAAATTTAAAAATTAAATCAAATAACTTATTAGATATAAACGTTAATAAAAATAAAATCAATTTTTTAAATCAACCATTTATTTTTAATAATAAAATATCATTAAACAATTATCTTCAAAAGAATAACATAAAAATTGATAAATTTTATAAATTTAAAATAAAAAAATAAATATTTAGTTTCCTAATAAATATTATTAAATTTACAAAAAACATATATTTTTTATAAAAAATATTTATAAACAATTTTATATAAATAAAAATCACAAAAAATATATATAATTAACTTGATTTTACAAATCAATATTAAATTTTATTACTTTAATAAAACAAAATTGGAGACATGGCCGAGAGGTTTAAGGCAACGGTCTTGAAAACCGTAAACGATTATCGTTCGAGAGTTCGAATCTCTCTGTCTCCGTTATATATTTAAAATAAAAACTTTAAAAATAAAATAAAAATATAAATTTTCATTATTAATAATATTAATTATTAAATAAAAATAATTAAAATATAAAATAACAAAATTTTTACAACAACGGATTTAAAAGACAAAACAATTTTTCAAAAGTTTTATTGAAAAAAGATCTATTTTTCCAAATACTATAATTTATTAATTCAGATTTTGATATATATTTTTTTTGAATTTTAAACAACCTGTTATTCAAATATACATCATCAATTATTAAACCAATTTCAAAATTCAACCATATACTTCGCATATCAAAATTAATTGTACCAATTAAACTTAAATTATCATCAATTAAAATACTTTTAGTATGTAAAAAATTACTTTTAAAAAAATAAATTTTTACATTAGATAATAAAAGATCATTTAAATAATATCTACTAGCCCAATAAACCAAAAAAGAATCATTATTATTTGGCATGATAATGCTAACATCTACACCTTTATCCGCAACAGTACATATAGCATCTACCAAAAAATCACTAGGAATAAAGTAAGGAGTAGTTATAATTAATCTTTTTTTTGTTGAAAAAATAAGATTTAATAAAGATCTATGTATTAAATTATTCGGTAAACCAGGTCCAGATGTTAATACTTGTACAAAATTTTTAACTATTTTATTTTTCTCATTTTCATTTTCTTTTTGATCTCTTATAAAATCCTCATATTTACTTTCTTTAAATATATTTATACCCGTTTCTAATTCCCAATCATAAAAAAAAATAACTTTCATGATCTTCATTAACAAACAACCTTTGATTTTTACCATTAAATCTATCCATTTTCCTACTCCCATATAATCTTTAAAAAAATCAGGATCAACTAAATTCATACTTCCTAAGTATATTAAATTATCATCTATTAATACTATCTTTTTATGTTGCCTCAAATCTATTCTTCTAAAAAAAATCTTAAATAAATTAAGTTTAAAAGATTCCACAATTTTAATACCTGCTTTATTCATCATATCAGGCCATATAGTTTTAAAAAAATTTATACTTCCTATAGAATCTAATATTATTCTACATTTTACACCTCTATAAGAAGCATTTATTAATGATAAAGCAACTTCATCAGATAAAAATCCAGGTTCCCAAATATAAAAAATAATATATATATTTTCTATAGATAAATTTATATCATTAATCAATGATGTAATTAACTTTTTACTATTTGTAAACAAATATATATTATCAAAACTAACAGGAGGAATATTTATTTTATTAAAACATAAATTAAAAATAGATTTTTTAAATCTATCATAAACTACATTTTTTGTAACAAAACTAATTAACAAAATATTTCTCAACCATATATTATATGCTCTTTCATAAAAATTATTTTTTACATAAAAATTATAAAATATAATATACATTAAAATACTAGAAAATGGATAAATATATATAATTAATATCCCAAAAAAAATACATAACAATTTATTATATTTCATATATAAAATTATCTATTTTCCTATAAAAAAAATAAAAAATTTCTTCTAATAATTAAATATATTTAAAATAATATATTACAAAACTAAAAATAACAAATAAAATATAAAATATTTTTATTATTTTTTTTTACTTGAATCAATAATATAATAACAAAACATAATTAAAATATATATATTTAAAAATATATTTACAAAATAAAATTTAAAATTTGAAAAATGAACAAAAAAAATATATTTAAAAAAATTAAAACTTTAAATAAAAAATTAGAAAAATATTCTTTTTATTATAATAATTTAAATAAAAGTCTGATAAAAGATGAAAAATTTGATTTTCTAATCAAAAAACTAGAAAAACTAGAAAATAAATACCCTCAATTTAAAAATAAAAATAATATAACAAATAAAATAAAATATCTATTTTTAAAAAAAACAAAAATAAAAAAACACAACATACCCATGTTATCTATAAATAATGTTTATGATAAAAAAAGTTTAAAAAAATATTTAAATAAAATACAAAACAAATTTAAAACAAAAAAAATTAAATTTTGTTGTGAACTAAAAATAGACGGTATAGCAATAAATTTAATATATATAAATAATTATTTAAAATATGCTTTTACCAGAGGTAACGGAAAATATGGAGAAAATGTAACAGAAAACATAAAACAAGTAAAAAACATACCTCTAAACATTAATAATAAAATAAATAAATCTTTAGAAATTAGAGGAGAAATTTTTATAAATAAAAAAAATTTTTCTAAAATAAATAAAAAAAATAAACAAAAACAACAAAAATTATTTTCCAACCAAAGAAATTTAACTGCAGGAACAATACGTTTAAAAAACAAAAATATAGTCAAAAAAAGAAATCTATCTTTTATAGGATACGATTTAATTAAAGATAAAAAAAATAGATTATTTAATCATAACCAATTTAAATGTTTAAAAAAAATAAAAAAATTAAATTTTCCAATAGATAAATATAGTAAAATATGTTCTTCCTACGAAGAAATAATAAATTTTTATAATCATATTTTATCAATAAGAAAAAAATTAAAGTATGAAATTGATGGAATAGTAATAAAAATAAACAACAGAAAAATACAAGAAGAAATAAAACATAATAATAAATATATAAAATGGGCTATAGCATTTAAATTTCCAACTAAAAAAAAAATCACTACTTTAAAAAAAATTAAATACCAAATTAGTAAACAAGGATTAATTATACCTATAGGAATAATTAAACCAATATTTTTAAGTGGAACTAATATTAAAAAAATAAATTTACATAATTTAAAATATTTATCTGAATTATCATTACATGAAAATAATAAAATAATAATTGAAAAATCAGGAGAAATAATACCTAAAATAAATAAAATTATAAAATGTAATAATATCCAAAAAAAAATTAAAATACCTAAAAAATGTCCTTCATGTAAAAATAAACTAAATTTTAAAAATAATATTCCTAAATGTAATGAATATTTAAAATGCAAAGAACAAATTAAAAAAAGAATTTATGATTCTATATCCAAAAATGGTTTAAATATTAAAAATATAGGTTTAAAACTTATTCATCTATTAGTAGATACCAAACAAATAAAAAATACTATTGATTTACTAAAAATTAAAAAAAAAAACTTGATTAAATTAACTAAAATAAAAAAAAAACAAGCTGAAAAAATTAAAAATTCTATAAACCAAGCTATAAAAAAAATAAATTTAAATAAATTTATTTATTCTTTACTTATACCTAATATAGGTAAATTAACTTCAAAAGTTATAAGTAAAAAATTTAAAACATTCAATAAATTTATATCATATAAATCAAAAAATATAAATAAAATAAAAAATATTGGTGAAACTAAATATATATCATTTGATAACTACTTTAAAAATAAAAAAAATATAAAAAACATCAATACATTATTTAATATAATAAAAAAAATAAATAAAAAATTAATTTAATAATACTTATAATTATTTAATTTTTTTTTGATTAATTTTAGTCTAAACAATACATTATCTTTCTTTAATAAGAATATAATTATATTTAAATTAAAAAATACTTTTTTACCAAACAAAAATAACCTTAATATCATATATATATTCTTCGTTTCTAAATATGTAAATTTTATTAAAGACGAATAAATTACTTTATTTATATTTAATAAATCCCAATAAATAATTTTTGAAAATTTTTTAATAAAATAATGCAAAACATTAACATAATTAAATAATTTATATTTCAACAAAAAACTATCTTCATATAAAACTCGGTCATTATCAAATAACATACAATTTTCTACTATATCTTTTAAATTAGATAATCTTTGAGAAAAAAAAGAAATTATTTCAGAAATATTAGAAATATTATTAATATCTACATTTTTAATCTTAAAAAAATATTTCAAATAATTAAATAATTTTTCATATTTTAAATTAGATACATAATATTTATTAATCCAAATTAATTTATTATAATTTATAATACATGGAGATTTATTTATTTTAAATAAATTAAATAAATATTTCATATCATTAAGACTAAAAATTTCTCTATTACCACTTGACCATCCTAATCTAACCACATAATTTAATATTGCTTCAGGTACAATACCTTGATCTAAATAATTTTTTACATGAAACAAATTATCTCTCTTAGACAATTTTTTTTTATCAGAATTTAAAATCATAGGTAAATGAACATAAACTGGTATTTTATAATTCAAACAATTAAAAATATTGATTTGTTTAATAGTATTACTTAAATGATCATCACCTCTAATAATATGAGTAACTCCCATATTATTATCATCTACAACAGAACAAAAATTGTATGTAGGTAAACCATTGGAACGTAAAATTATAAAATCATCTAATTCAGTATTTAAAACTTTAATTTCCTTATAAACAATATCACAAAAAGATACATAACCTTTAGATGGATTTTTAAATCTTATCACATAAGATTTATTTATATAATTAAAATTTTTATTCCTACAAAATTTATCATAAAAATAATTATTTTTCCTTTTTATATTTAAATTACGTACATGATTTAACCTTTCATATGTACAATAACATTTATAAGCCATATTATTATTTAACATAAAATTAATTATTTTAATATATAAATTCAATCTATGTGATTGAAAAAAAACATCTTCATCCCAATTTAAACCTAAATGTTTTAATATAAAAAAAATATTCTCAACATATATATGTTTGAATCTACTCAAATCAGTATCTTCTATACGAAGTAAAAATTTTCCTTTATTTTTTCTTGCATATAACCAAGAAAATAAAGCAGTACGTATATTTCCAATATGTATATATCCAGTAGGACTAGGAGCAAACCTTGTTATAACACTCATAATATTGTAAATTTATTAATATATTGAAATAAACTTGTTAAAAATTAATTACATATAAATTAATATATATTAATATATAATATATATAAATATTTATACAATAATTTATTTTTTTAAAAAATGAAAAAGTATATAAGAAATTTCTCTATTATAGCGCATATAGATCATGGAAAATCAACATTATCAGAAAAAATAATAAAACTATGTGAAACTAAAAATTTTATAAAAAATAAAAAAATATTAAATACTATGGATTTAGAACAAGAAAAAGGAATTACAATAAAATCACAAAGTATTTATCTACAATACATATATAAAAAAAACATATATAAATTTAATTTAATTGACACTCCTGGACATATAGATTTTTGTCATGAAGTATCTAAATCATTACACGCATGTGAAGGAGTATTATTAATAATAGATGCTAAACAAGGTATTGAATCACAAACATTATCTAATTATAATATGGCAAAAAAATTAAATTTAAAAATTGTGCCTATAATTAATAAAATAGATTTACCAAATATAAATATAAATAATATTAAAAAACAAATAAAAAATACATTAAAAATAAACAAAAAAAAAATAATTTTGTGTTCTGCAAAAAATGAATATGGAATAAAAAACATTATTCACAATATTATTAAGATAATACCTTACCCTAAAGGTAAAAATAATAATCCTTTAGAAGCAATCATTATAGATTCATATTTTGACAACTATTTAGGTATAATCCTATTAATAAAAATTAAAAATGGATTAATCAAAAAAAACGATGAAATAAAATTAATTAATAAAAATATAATATACAAAATAAAAAGTATTTTTATAAAAAATCCATGTAAAATACAAAAAACAACATTATATTGTGGAGAAGTAGCATGGATATCTTGTAACATAAAAAAAATAAATTATATACCAGTGGGTAGTATTATTACTTCAAAAAATAACCCTTGCATAAAAAAAATAAAAAAATTAGAAAAAATAAAACCACAAATTTATGCAGGTATATATCCAGTAAAAAATGATAATTTTTCTCTTTTTGAAAATTCTTTTAAAAAATTAAACTTAAATGATTCATCATTAACATATAAACAAGAAAATTCATTACTATTAGGTTATGGTTATAGATGTGGATTCTTGGGAATATTACATATGGAAATAACTAAAGAAAGATTAAAAAGAGAACATAATTTAGATATTATAATAATTAATCCTACAGTAAAATATAAAATAAAAAACAAAAAAAATAAAACTATTTACATAAAAAATTCATTAAAATTACCACCCAAACAAGAAATTAAAAAAATACAAGAACCAATATCTACTTGTTATATAATATCACCTAAAAAATATTTAGGAAAATTAATAAAATTATGTATAACAAAAAGAGGAATACAAAAAAAAATAGTATTCATCAACAAATACGTCAAAATAAAATTTGAATTACCAACAATAGAAATAATAACAAATTTTGTTGACAAAATTAAATCAATATCAAGTGGTTATGCATCATTTGAATATAAATTTAAAAGATATCAAACATCAGATATAACATCATTAGATGTTATTATAAACCAAAAAAAAATAGATATTTTATCTACAATAATACATAAAAAAAACCTTAAAACATATGGAAAAAAAATAATTAAAATAATAAAAAATAACATACCAAAACATTTATTTAATATAGATATAAAAGCATCATGTAACAATAAAATAATATCTTCAACTAAAATAACAGCATTAAGAAAAAACGTAACATCAAAATGTTATGGAGGAGATATAAGTAGAAAAAAAAAATTATTAAAAAAACAAAAAGAAGGTAAAAAAAAAATGAAAAAAATAGGACAAATATCAATACCACAAAAAACATTTTTTGAAATACTAAAAATAAAATAAAAAATGAATATAAACTTTAACACTTTTATACTTATTTTTATAATTATCGGATTTATATCCTATATATTAAAAAACATATTTATAAAAATAGAACAAAAAACATATTTCAACTCAATCAAATACCCATTATTTATAAAAATAATTAAACATTCAGCAAATTTATTCAAAGAAACATATCCAATATTATTAATTATTTTTATATTTAGATCATTTTTTTATGAACCATTTAAAATACCATCAGCATCAATGATGCCTACATTATTAATAGGAGATTTTATAATCGTAGAAAAATTTTCATATTTTTTAAAAAACCCAATAACAAATAAAATAATATTATTTATATCTAAACCAAAATATGGAGATGTAGTTGTCTTTCAATACCCTAAAAATACAAAAACATTATTTATAAAAAGAATAATAGGACTCCCAACAGATAAAATTATATACAATGAAAAAACAAAAGAAATCAAAATATATAAATTATATAAACATAAATATATTCTAAACAAAAAAATTATTTCATATAGTAAAGAAAGAAATAGCAACTTTATAGAAGAAATAAACTTTTTAAAAAACAATATAAATGAAATTTTTTGGAATAAAAATAATATAAAATATAAAAAACCAAATTCTATATTTTTAAATTTAATTGAAAAAAAAGAAAATATAAATAACATAAATTATAATATACTATTAATTCCAAATATTTTATTAAAATATATTTATAAAAATAGCAGCACTAATAAAATAAAAACTTGGATAATTCCAAAAAATATGTATTTTGTCATGGGAGACTATAGAGATAATAGTGAAGATAGTAGATATTGGGGGTTTGTACATCAAAATAATTTAATAGGAAAAGCTAAATACATATGGATGAGTTTAGAAAAAGAAGAAAATCATTGGTTACATAAAATCAGATTTGACAGAATAGGTAAAAAATTATAAATATTCAAATAAATTAAATATAAAATTTAAACTATGTACATTAATACAAAAGATTTACAAAAAAAAATTAAATATAAATTTATTAACATAAAAATATTACTTTTATCACTAACTCATAGAAGTTACAGTAATAACCATAATGAAAAATTAGAATTTCTTGGTGATTCAATACTAAATTTTTTAATTACTAAAAAAATATATAAATATTTTTCCAAAGAAAAAGAAGGATATATGACAAGAATTAGATCAAATTTAGTAAATAGTAAAAATTTATTTAAAATAGCAAAAAAATTAAAACTAAATAAATATATTATTTTAGGTCAAGGAGAAACAAAAATGTTAGGACAATTCAAGAAATCAATATTATCAAATACAGTAGAAGCAATTATAGGAGGAGTATTTATAGATAGTAATAACATAAATATTATTGAAAAAATAGTTAATGATCTTTTTTTTAAAAATTTTAATCTAAAAAAAAACATCAAAGACCCAAAAACAATATTACAAGAATACTCACAAAAACTAAAATTACCATTACCTAAATATTTTATTGTAAAAAAACAAGGTAAAGATCATGAACAAATATTTACAATACATTGTAAAATGAAAAATTTAATAACTATAGGAAAAGGAAATAATAAAAAAACAGCTGAACAAATAGCAGCTAAAAAAGCACTAATTAATTTAGGCATAAATTAATGAATTTTAAAATAAAAAAAATAACACATACACAAAAATGTGCATATATACCAATAATAGGTAAATCAAATGTAGGTAAATCAACAATATTTAACAAATTAATTAAAAAAAAAATATCAATAACTTCAAAAAAAAAACACACCACTCAACAAAATATAATAGGAATAAATACAAAAAAATATAATCAATATATTTTTATTGATACACCAGGATTTAAAAATAAATATAATTTTTTTATATATATAAAAAAAACTATAAATTATATTAAAAAATATTTTAATATAAATTTCATTAATTTAATTATTCTAGTAATAGAAACAAAAATAAATTTAAAAGAAATTACATTAATAAATAATATACATAAAATTAATATACCTATATTAATAATAATTAATAAAATAGACAAAATAAAAAATAAATCAATAATTTTACCTTATATTAATAAAATAAAAAATAATCAAAAAAATATACATATAATACCTATTTCAGCTAAAAAAAAAACACACATTAATTATATTAAAAATAATTTTATTAAAAAATATCTTACTAAACAAAAACACTATTTTAAATCAAAAATAAAAACTAATTGCAAAAATAATTTTATTATTTCTGAAATAATAAGAGAAAAAATAATCAGACTTATAGGTGATGAAATACCTTACTCTATAAAAATAATTCTCGAAAAAATTATTTTTCAAAATAAAAAAACAAACATATTTATATTAATTTTAGTAAAAAAAAAACAACACATTAACATCATTATAGGTAAAAAAGGAAATAAAATTAAAAAAATTATTTATTTATCCAAAAAATCTATTTTAAAATATATAAAATCAACTAAAAAAATAAAATTATTTTTAAATATTAAAAAAAAAAAAAACAAAAAATAATTATGATAAATTGGAAATATATTATAAATAAAGAAAAAAAAAACAAATACTTCAAAAAATTATTACTTTTTTTAAAACATGAATATAAACACAAAAAAATATTCCCAAAAAAAAATCATATATTTAATGCTTTTAAATTAACTAAATTTGAAAAATTAAAAGTTGTTATTATAGGACAAGATCCATATTATAACAAAAAACAAGCACATGGTTTAGCATTTTCAGTAAGATCTAATATAAAAAACATACCACCATCAATACAAAATATATATAAAGAAATAAAAAAAGAATATCCAAAATACAATATACCTAAAAATGGTTGTTTGAAGAATTGGGCTAAACAAGATATTTTATTATTAAATAGTATTTTAACTGTAGAAGAAAAAAAACCTAAATCACATAAAAATCAAGGTTGGGAAATTTTTACAAATAAAATTATATGTTACATAAATAAATATCTAAAAAACATAGTATTTTTATTATGGGGGTATAACGCACAAAAAAAAACACTTTTAATTAATAATAAAAAACACCTCATTTTAAAAACATCACATCCATCTCCTTTATCAGTAAACAAAGGCTTCAATGGATGTAATCATTTTAAAAAAACAAATCTTTTTTTACAAAAAATAAATAAAAAAAAAATAATCTGGTAAATAATTTTAATCAAAACCTACAAAATTATTAACTTTTTTCAACACCTTCTTAGATATTTTACTTGCTTTATGTGATCCTTTTTTTAAAATTTCTTTTAATAATCTTTCTTTATTACGAAAATAATAATATTTTTCTTGCAGTTTAGATAAAAAATGAAAAATTTCTTTTGAAATATAATCTTTAAAATCACTATATTTAAAATTAATAAATTCTTTTTCTAAATCAATTATATTAATATTTTTAACAGAAGATAATATATTTAATAAATTAGAAATACCTGGCTTGTTAAGCATATCATAAATTATTCTTGGAGGATTATCTGAATCAGTAACAGCATTTCTGATTTTAAGTTTTAATTTATCAGGATTATCTAACAATAATATTAAATTATTTTTATTAAAATCAGACTTAGACATTTTCACTTTAGGATTTAATAATGACATAATCCTTGACTTACCTTTAATAACAAGATATTCAGGTATTTTAAATACATCATAAAAAAAAAAATTATTAAATCTATTTGCAATATTTCTAATAAACTCTACATGTTGTATTTGATCATCACCAATTAAAACATAATCTGTTTCATACAACAAAACATCTGATGCCATAAGTACAGGATAAGTAAATAAACCACTATTATTTAATAATTTTATATTTTTAAATTTATTTTTAAATTGTGTCATACGATTTAATTCACCTACATACGTATAACAATTTAATATCCAATATAATTTAAAATGCTCAATTATATCAGATTGTAAAAAAATAATACATTTTTTATTATCAATACCTAAAGCTAACAATATAGAAAGCAAATCTAAAATATTTTTTTTTAAAATAACAGAATTTATATTAGAAGTAATAGAATGAAGATCTGCTATACAAAAAAAACACTTAAATTTATCCTGAAAATTTTTTAATCGACTTAAAACAGATACATAATGTCCAATAGTCAATTGACCTGTAGGTTGTATACCACTAAAAACTATTTGTTTAATACACATAAAATAATGAATATTTTAATTATTAAATAAATTAACCTGTTTATTGAAAAAATTTAAAAATTTAATTTAATTTCATCTAACATAAATATATATAATTTAAAAAATTTATTTTTTTAAAAAACTTAACATATTAATAAAAACAGTGTTTTTATTCTTTAAATGCTTTTCCATTAAAAAATAAATTACCATTATTATTTAAATATTTATATTTTTTATTATGATAAGTATATCCTGTACCAGAAGGTATTAATCTTCCTACAATTACATTTTCTTTCAAACCTCTTAATTCATCAATTTTACCAGAAACTGCAGATTCTGTTAATATTCTTGTTGTTTCTTGAAATGATGCTGCAGATATAAAAGATTCAGTAGATAAAGAAGCTTTAGTAATACCTAATAAATTACGTTTATATTTAATTTCTCGTTTTCCATTTAACTTCAAATCAAGATTAACTAATCTAACTCTAGATAAATCTAATTGCTCATTATTCAAATAACAAGAATCTCCAGAATCAATAATAGTAACTCTACGTAACATCTGTTTTATGATAACTTCAATATGTTTATCATTAATTTTAACTCCTTGTAATCTATAAACATTTTGAACTTCATTAGTAATATATTTAGTAACTTCCTGTACTCCTTTTAACCTTAAAATATCATGAGCAGATTCAAAACCATCAGAAATAATATCCCCTTTTTCAACTAATTCACCTTCAAATACATTTAACTGCCTCCATTTAGGAATCATTTCTTCATGAATTTTTTCTTTATTAACTGAAGTTATAAGTAAACGACGTTTTCCTTTTGTTTCTCTACCAAAACTAACATATCCAGAAATTTCTGACAGTATAGCTATATCTTTAGGTTTTCTAGCTTCAAATAAATCAGCAACTCTCGGTAAACCACCAGTTATATCTTTAGTAACACTATGTTCTTGAGAAACTTTAGCTAATATATCTCCAGAATTAACAAATGAATAATTCTCCACTTGAATAATAGATTTATCAGGTAAAAAATATTGAGCAACAATATCAGTTCCTGGAATATATAAATCATTACCTTTTTCATCAACTATTTTTATAGAAGGTCTAAATTGCTTATTAACATTAATAACTCTATCTGTATAATCTAATACAACTATAGAAGATAAACCAGTTAATTCATCAGTTTGTTTCATAATTGTTTTACCTTCATACATATCTATAAAACGCAAAAACCCACTTATTTCTGAAATAATAGGTATAATATGAGGATCCCATTTTACAACCACTTCACCAGAAGACACTTTTGAACCATTCTCTTTTTCTAAAATTGATCCATAAGGTACTTTATAATCTTCTTTAATTAAACCAAACTTATCTACAATTTTTAATTCAACATTTCTAGAAGTAACAACAAATTTATTCATCAAATTAATAACATATTTAAAGTTTAATAATTTTATGAAACCATTATTTTTAACCTTTATACTAGATTCAGATGCAATTCTAGAAGCTGCACCTCCTACATGAAAAGTTCTCATCGTTAATTGAGTTCCTGGTTCTCCTATAGATTGAGCTGCTATTACACCAATAGCTTCACCTTTATTTATTAAATGACCTCTAGCCAAATCTAAACCATAACAAAACGAACAAACTCCAAAATTAGTATTACATGTAACAACAGAACGTACTTTTACACTATAAATAGAATATTTATCTATTAATTTACAATGATATTCATTTAACAAAGTATCCTTGGCAATCAATAAAATATCACTATTAGGATGATAAATATTATCTAGTAAAACTCTCCCTATAATTCTATCCTTTAAAGGTTCTTTTATATCTCCTCCTTCTATGATTGGAGTCATTAATAAACCTTCCATAGTATTACAATTATCTTCTATAACCACTAAATCTTGAGCTACATCAACTAAACGTCTAGTTAAATAACCAGAATTTGCAGTTTTTAAAGCTGTATCAGCTAATCCTTTTCTTGCACCATGAGTAGAAATAAAATATTGTAATATATTTAAACCTTCTTTAAAATTAGCTGTAATAGGAGTTTCTATAATAGAACCATCAGGTTTAGCCATCAAACCTCTCATTCCAGCCAATTGCCTAATTTGAGCTGCAGAACCCCTCGCCCCAGAATCAGCCATCATAAAAACACTATTAAAAGAAACTTTCTTTTTTAAATAACCATTTTCTTCAATTACATCAATGGATAAATTATCCATCATTGATCTAACAATACGTTCATTTGCTGAAGACCAAATATCAATAACTTTATTATATTTTTCACCCAATGTAACTAAACCAGATTGAAATTGTTCTTGAATTTCTGTAACTTCTTTTTCTGCTTCTTTTAATATTACACTTTTATTTTTAGGTATCATAATATCATCAATACCTACAGATAAACCTGAAATAGTAGCATATTTAAAACCAATATACATAATATTATCCGCAAAAATAACAGTTTCCTTTAAACCTAAAGTTTGATAACAAACATTAAGTAAATTAGATATTTCACTTTTATCTAAAACTTTATTAATCAAAGAAAAACTTAAACCTTTAGGAACAATATTCCATAATATTGATCTACCTATAGTAGTATTAACAACTTGGCTTTTTGTTCTAGTTTCTTTATTTTCCTTATAATATTCAATGATTTTTACTTTAACCTTTGCGTGAAGAGAAACTAAATCACTATTATAAACATATTCTGCTTCATTAGAAGATGACAATAACATTCCTTCACCTAAAACATTTATATCTTCCCTAGTCATATAATATATACCTAAAACAACATCTTGAGATGGAACAATAACTGGATCTCCACTTGCAGGAGATAAAATATTATTAGTTGACATCATTAAAGCTCGAGCTTCTAATTGAGCTTCTAAAGTTAATGGAATATGAACTGCCATCTGATCTCCATCAAAATCAGCATTATAAGAAGCACATACTAAAGGATGTAATTGTATAGCCTTCCCTTCAACTAATAAAGGTTCAAATGCTTGAATACCTAAACGATGCAAAGTAGGTGCTCTATTTAACAAAACTGGATGCTGTTTGATAACTTCAGATAAAACATCCCAAACAATAGAATCCTCTCTTTCAACCATTTTTTTTGCAGATTTTACAGTATTTGCATGACCATCATTTTCTAATTTGCCATAAACAAAAGGTTTAAATAACTCTAAAGCCATTTTCTTAGGTAAACCACATTGATGTAATTTCAAATATGGTCCTACAGTAATAACTGATCTTCCAGAATAATCAACTCTTTTTCCTAACAAATTTTGTCTAAATCTTCCTTGTTTTCCTTTAATCATATCTGATAATGATTTTAATGGTCTTTTATTAGAACCTATTATAGAAAAACCTCTTCGACCATTATCTAACAATGCATCTACAGATTCTTGCAACATTCTTTTTTCATTTCTAATAATAATATCAGGAGCAGATAAATCCAAAAGTCTTTTTAAACGATTATTACGATTAATAACTCTACGATATAAATCATTAAGATCAGAAGTAGCAAATCTTCCCCCATCTAAAGGAACCAAGGGTCGTAAATCTGGAGGTAATACTGGTAAAACTTTTAATATCATCCATTCCGGTTTATTACCTGAATGTATGAAAGACTCCACCAATTTTAATCTCTTTATTATTTTTTTATTTTTAGTTTCAGAATTACTGAATTGCAAGCTATTATATAATAATTTATAAATATCTTGTAAATTAATATTTTTCAATAAATATTGAATAGCTTCAGCACCCATCTTAGCAATAAAATTATCTCTATACCTATTAAAATAATCCAAATATTGATCTTCATCTAATAATTGATACAAATTTAAATCAGTTGTTCCTGAATCAATAACAATATATGATTCAAAATATAAAATTTTTTCAATATCTCTTAACGGGATATCTAACAATAAACCTATTCTAGAAGGTAAAGACTTCAAAAACCAGATATGAGCTATAGGAGAAGCTAATTCTATATGACCCATTCTTTCACGACGAACCTTCATTTGAGTTACTTCAACACCACATTTCTCACAAACAATACCTCTATGTTTTAACCTCTTATATTTTCCGCATAAACATTCAAAATCTTTAATAGGACCAAATATACGAGAACAAAATAATCCATCTCTTTCTGGTTTAAATGTACGATAATTAATCGTCTCAGGTTTCTTTACCTCACCATATGACCATGACCTAATCACATCTGGTGAAGCTAAAGATATTTTTATAGAATTAAACTCTTTATTTTTAGATTTAAATGTTAAAAAATCAATAAAATTATTCACAATTATTATACCTATAAAAAATAAACAAAATTATTTATTTAAAATTATTTTTTTAATTCAATATTAATAGCTAAAGAACAAATCTCTTTTAATAAAACATTAAAAGATTCAGGCATACCAGGATCCATCTGATGATTATTATTAATTATATTTTTATATATTTTACTTCTACCATCCACATCATCAGATTTCACAGTCAACATTTCTTGTAAAGTATATGAAGCTCCATATGCTTCCAAAGCCCAAACTTCCATTTCACCAAATCTTTGACCACCAAATTGAGATTTACCACCCAAAGGTTGTTGAGTAACTAAACTATATGAACCAGTAGATCTTGCATGCATTTTATCATCAACTAAATGATTCAATTTCATCATATACATATAACCTACAGTAACAGGTCTTTCTATTTTATTTCCTGTTAAACCATCATATAAATTAATTTGACCAGATAAAGGAACACCTGCTAGTTTTAACAAAGATTTTATTTCCGTTTCTTTTATTCCATCAAACACTGGAGTAGATATAGGAAAACCTTTTCTTAAATTTTTAATTAAAACTAACAATTCATCATCACTAAATTTATCTAAATTAACATGTGAAATACTATTTCCTAAATTATATATTTTTTGAATAAATTTTTTAATTTTTAATATGTTAATCTTGTTTTTCACCATCATACTTATTTTATTACCTATTGACTTAGCCGCCATCCCTAAATGGGTTTCTAAAATTTGTCCAATATTCATTCTAGAAGGAACTCCCAATGGATTTAAAACTATATCTATTGGTACTCCATAATCATCATAAGGCATATCTTCTACAGGACATATTTTAGATATAACACCTTTATTTCCATGTCTACCAGCCATTTTATCACCTATTTGTATATGTCTTTTAACAGCTAAATAAACTTTTACAATTTTTAAAACACCTGGAGATAATTCGTCACTATGTTTAATTTTTAAAATTGATTTTTCTATCTTTTCTTTAAAAATAAATTCTATATTTCTATAATCTTGAATTAATTTTTCAATTTTTTGTTTAACATCTATATTTTTTATATCTAAAAATAATATTTTTTCGTACGTTATATTATTTAAATCAATATTAAATAAACCATCATCATTATAACTCTTTAAAATATCTTTAATACTTAATATTATTGATTCTTGAAAATAAATCATTTCTTTATTAAAATTATTTCTAATAAAATTTATTTTCATTTCCTCAATTTCTAAAGATCTCTTATCTTTAGAAATACCTTCTCTTGTAAAAACATTAACATCAATTACTGTTCCATAACAACCATCTGGTACTCTTAATGAAGAATCTTTTACCTCAGAAGCTTTTTCCCCAAAAATAGCTCTTAAAAGTTTTTCCTCAGGAGTTAATTGAGTTTCTCCTCTTGGAGTAACTTTGCCTACCAAAATATCACCACTCGCAACTTCTGCACCAATATAAACTATACCACTATCATCTAATTTAGATAAAAGAGACTCACTTACATTAGGTATATCAGAAGTAATTTCTTCACATCCCAATTTAGTATCTCTAGATATACAAGAAAATTCTTGTATATGTATTGTGGTAAATATATCTTTTTGAACTATACGTTCAGATATTAAAATAGAATCTTCAAAATTATAACCATTCCAAGACATAAAAGCTACACGTATATTTTGACCTAAAGCCAATTCACCTAAATCAGTTGAAGGACCATCAGCTAAAACATCTCCTTCATTTATTCTTTCATTTAACAAAACACAAGGCTTTTGATTAACACAAGTATTTTGATTAGAACGATAATATTTAATTAAATTATAAATATCAACTTTTAAATTAATATCATCATTAATGTGATATTTTTTATCTGTATAAACAATTATCTTAGTTGAATCTATATATTTAATAAAACCTGATCTTTTAGCTATAACAGAAACACCAGAATCATAAGAAACTATGCGCTCCATACCTGTACCTACCAAAGGCTTATTTGATATAATAGATGGAACAGATTGTCTCTGCATATTAGCTCCCATTAAAGCTCTATTAGCATCATCATGTTCTAAAAAAGGGATTAAAGAAGCTCCTACAGATACTATTTGTTGATTAGAAACATCCATATAATTAATATCTTTACTATTAAATAAACTAAATTCTCCATTATAACGACAAACAACAAATTCTTTAATAATTCTATTAAAATTATCTAATTCAATATTAGCTTGTGCAATAATAAAATTACTTTCTTCAATAGCAGATAAATAAATAATTTTATCAATTACATATCCATTATTAACAGATCTATAAGGAGTAACCAAAAAACCGTAACTATCTACTTTCGCATATATAGATAATGAATTTATTAATCCAATATTTGGACCTTCTGGAGTTTCTATGGGACAAACTCTTCCATAATGTGTATGATGAATATCTCTTACTTCAAAACCAGCTCTTTCTCTAGTTAAACCACCAGGACCTAAAGCAGAAATTCTACGTTTATGAGTTATTTCTGACAAAGGATTATTTTGATCCATAAACTGAGATAATTGACTAGAACAAAAAAAATCTTTAATTATAGCAGATAAAGGTTTAGCATTAATCAAATCTTGAGGAGTTAAATTATCAATATCTCCTAATGTTAAACGTTCTTTAATAGATCTTTCAATTCTTACTAAACCTATACGAAACTGATTTTCTATCATTTCACCTACTGATCTTACTCTTCTATTTCCTAAATGATCAATATCATCAATTTTTCCTTTACCATTTCTAATATCTATTAATTTCTTAATGGTATTGATAATATCTTTATCTGTTAAAATCAATAATTTAATATTATTATCTAAAGATTTATTTAATTTCATTCTACCTACAATAGATAAATCATATTTACCTAAAGAAAAAAACAAATTCTTAAATAATATTTTTGCAGCATCTAAAGTTGGTGGTTCACCTGGTCTTATCATTCTATAAATTTCTAAAAGAGAAGAATTATAATCAAAAACATTATCTAAACGCAACGTTTCGGAAATATAAGCACCGCTATACAACTCATTCGTATATAAAACTTTTAATTTAGAATAACCATTATTAAATATCATATTTATGATATTTAAATCTAAAATTGTATTAGCTAAAAAAACATCATTATTTATCTTATAATTTATTGCTAAAATTTTACCAACAAGATAACTAATAGGAATTTTTATTAATTTTACATTTTCCTTTATTAATTTTTTTATATGATTTGAATTTATTCTAGTATCAGATTTAACATAACATTTTCCTTTAAATTTTATATCAAAATTTAAAGTTTCACCCCTTAATCTTTCAGGAACCAAATACATAAATATTTTGTTTTTTTTTTTTTGAAATATTACAAAATCAAAAAAAATCTTTAAAATTTGTTCCACATCATAATTTAAAGCTTTTAATATAATTGATACAGGTAATTTTCTTTTACGATCAACTCTAAAATATAAATGATCTCTAATATCAAACTCAAAATCTAACCAAGATCCTCTGTAAGGTATAATTCTTGCACTATACAATATCTTTCCAGAAGAATGATTTTTCCCTTTATCACTATCAAAAAAAACTCCAGGACTACGATGTAATTGAGATACCACTACTCTTTCAGTTCCATTAATTATAAATGTACCTTTATTAGTCATTAAAGGTATATCACCCATATAAACTTCTTGTTCTTTTATACATTTTTCAACTTTACCGTCATAAATCATAAAACACAATTTAACTTTTAAAGAAGAAAAATAAGTTAATCCTTTAATATGACATTCAAAATCACTAAACAATGGATCACAAAATCTATAACTAATATAATTTAATGAAATATTTTTATTATAACTAAAAATCGGAAACACAGATTTAAAAGACAAATCTAAACCGGAAAAATTACCTTTACCACCATACAAAAAATTATTATATGAATCTATTTGAATAGACAATAAATATGGTATATCTAAAATATTCAAAGTTTTACCAAAATTTTTACGTATACGTTTTTTTTCAGTATTAGTATAAATCATATAAATACCACAATTTATTTAAAATATTTTAAAATTTTTATAAAAAAATTATTTAATTTCTATAACAGCCCCCGCTTCTTCTAAAGATTTTTTTAAAATATTTAAATCTTTTTCATTTATTTTTTCTTTAATTAAAATAGGACATGATTCAACTAAATCTTTAGATTCTTTTAAACCTAAATTCATAAAATTACGTATTATTTTTATAACCGCAATTTTATTATTTCCTATATTTTTTAAATATACATCAAATTCCGTTTTTTTATCTTCTTTTTGCACATCTTTAGAAAAACTATTTACCTGATAATCAGATGAAGAAATACTAAATTTCTTCTCTATATCACTAATCAATTCCAAAATTTCAGTTAAAGACATCGAAGATATTTTTTGTAATATTTCTTCTTTATTATTTAGCATAAAATTACCTATTAAATAAATATTTAATACTTCTTTTTTTCACTTACTAATTTCAAAACATTTAATAATCTTACTACTGATATTTTTTTAAGCAAAAAAACAAAATACAATAATGCTTTATCAAAAGAAACAAAAATAGATAATTTATTATTCAATGATAATGGAACTAATTTATTTTCAATAAACAAAGCTTTTAATTCTAATTTACTTTTATATTTATTTAAATAAGGTTTTAATAACCTAGAAGCAAAACCAGGAACACTCACAGAAAAAACTAATAATGTAGAATTAATAAAAAATTGACCCAAAGACTCAAAAATAGTATTTTTTACAACTAATTTTAATAAACTATTACGAGTCATTACCATAAATACATTATTTTTACCATTTTTATTTATATTTTTTCTTAAATCATTTATTTCATTAGCAGTAAAATTAAAATAATTTATAACTATAACAGATAAAGATTTATTAAATAAGTTCTTTATATTTAACACTAATTTCTTTTTTTCTTTTAATTTTAAAACCATAAAAACCTTAAATAAAAAATTATTTTTTTAAAAAAAATAAAAATTAATTACCAATATTTAAACTTGATAAATTGATTTTATAAGATTTTCCCATTGTTGAAGATAAAGTTATTTTGTTAATTAAAGATTTATTAAATTTATTAGGTTTATTAAAATTAATTGATGAAATTAAAAACTTTAAATTATCAATTAACTGAATATTAGTAAAATTGACTTTACCTATAATAACATGTACAATACCAAATTTATCATTTCTATATATAATTTTACCATTAACAAAATCTGTAATAGACTTTTCTAAATCATTAGTTAATGTTCCTAATTTCAAATTAGGCATTAAATTTTTAGGTCCCAAAATAAAACCTAATTTAGAAACTATATTTATAGATTCAGGAACTGATAAAACAACATCATAATTTATAGATCTATTTTTAACTTTATCAAATAAATCATTAGTGCCCACAATATATGCACCAGATTTATACGCTATATTATGTAAAATATCAGGTGCAAAAACAATAATTTTTCTATTTTTTTTAACAACAATATTAGGATACATCAAACCACTAGATATATTTTGATCAGAATCTTTTGTGTTAATAGATAAATTAATAGCTGCATCTATAGACTCAATAAATTTACATTTAGATGTTTTTTTTATAAAATCAAAAACATCATTAACATCAAATTCTTTTAAATCAATTTTTTTATTATCATTCATAATATTTTAACAAATCAAATTAATTATTTTTTCACTAAAACTCCCATTGATAATGCTGTACCAATAATACTTTTACAAATTGATTTAATACAACAACTATTCATATCAGGAAATTTTATTTTTGATATTTTTAAAACATCATTTTTTTCAATATAACCAATAATATCATGTTTTGGTTTTTTGGATCCTAAATCAATAGATATAAATTTTTTTATTAATACTGATACTGGAGGAGTTTTAATAATAAAAGTAAAACTACGATCTAAGTAAACAGTAATTACAGTTGTGATAATTATACCTTTATCTAAATTCTTTGTTTTTTCATTAAATAATTGACAAAACTTCATTATATTTAAACCTTTTTGACCCAAAGCAGGACCAACAGGAGGACTAGGATTAGCTAACCCTGCTGGAATTTGAATTTTTATGAAAGATAAAATTTTTTTTGTAGACATAATTTATATTAATATTTAAAAAAAATAATTTTTCCAAAAATCAACCCTTTTCAACTTGAGAAAAATCCAACTCAACAGGAGTTGATCTACCAAAAATTAAAACAGAAACCTTTAAACGGTTTTTATCATAATCAACTTCCTCAACAGTTCCATTAAAATCAGAAAATGGACCACTATTAATACGAATCAATTCGCCTAACTCATACAATACTTTTGGTCTAGGCTTTCCATCTATTTGATGTAACTTGTTTTTTATAATATCAACTTCACAATCACTTATAGGTACAGGATTTCCTAAACTACCACCAACAAATCCCATAATACGAGGAATACTTCTAACCAAGTACCAATTTTCCTCACTCATTACCATGTTAATTAAGAAATAACCTGGAAAAAATTTTCTTTTACTTTTTTTTCTAACACCAGATTTTTTTATTTCTATAACTTCCTCAGCAGGAATTAAAATATCACCAAAATCATTATGCAAATTATGTAATTTAACATAATCTCTTAAAGATTTTACTGCTTTATTTTCAAAACTAGAAAAAACTTGGATTACATACCAACGTTTTTTTTTTTCTAGATTAAACATTTATAACCTCAAACCAATAATAATAGAAATTATATAAAAAATAAATTTATCAAAAACCCAAACAATCATGGAAAAAATAAAACTAAAAATAAAAACAACAAAAGTTATTTCCACTGATTCTCTAATAGAAGGCCAATATACTTTTGAAATTTCAAACTTAGATTCATTAAAAAACAAAACTATTTTGTTGCCAAAATTAATTGATTTTAAAAAATAAAAAATTAAAAAAAACACAATAAAACTAAAAAAAAACCTTATTAAAAATAAAAAATAATTATAAACAAAAAAAGAAAAAAACAAAAACAACAAAATAAAATATTTACCAATATTTTTCGGGTTTATCAAATAATTTATCATCATTAATTTCACACAATTAAATTTAATTAAATATTCATTTAAAAAATAAAAATCATTTGATATTAAATTTTTAATAAACAAATTTAAAATTAATCAATATAAAAAATTTTTATTAAAATAAAAGTTTTTGAAAATATAAATTAAATTAAATTATATCTAATAGTATAACAAATTAATTACACATTAACAAAATATTTATTTTGAAAATAAATAAAAATTCAAAAAACATTAAATTTTTTAAACATTTACAAAAATAATTTAACTATAAAATAAATAAAAACTTAATTACTAATTATTAATTTATAATAATTATTAATATTGAAAAAATTTATAATCTTTACTTCTAATTTTAAAAAAATATCAAATTTAAACAACACTTTATTCACAATATATAAATATAATAATTTTATATCATTAAAAACAGCATCACCATTATTCACAATAACAAGAGAATTCTTTTTATAAATACTTGCATTACCTATACAAAAACCATTTAAATTACAAATATCTATTAATAATGAAGCAGATATTTTTATTTTATTTACATTTAATATATGAAAATTTGATTTTTTTAAAAAAAAAGAATATTTTTTTGATAAAAAATGAAATTTTTTCAAATTAATAAATGGATTTTCAAAGAAACTACCGACATTACCTAATTCATTAAAATCAGGCAATCTCTTTTTTCTAAGAATTTCAATTCTATTATATATATCTTCAATTTTTACATTTTTATTATCATCAACAAAATATTTAAATAAATTTTTATAAATAAAACATGGACTCCATAATTTATTTAATTTTAAACAAATTTGTATAATTATAAATCTATTATAAATATTTTTCTTAAAAATACTATTTCTATAATAAAAATTACATTTTTTATTATTTAAATAAAAAAATTTATTTTTAAATAAATCAAAAATTTTTACATAATATAAAAAATTTTTTATTTCTAATCCATATGAACCAATATTATTTACCACTGCCCCACCAACAGTTCCAGGAATAAAAGATAAATTTTCTAACCCCCAAAAACCATTTTTAATAGAATAATAAACTAAATCTGACCAATTTTCACCAGAATTAATTTTTAAAAACCAAAAATCATTATCTTGATAAAATTTTATACCTTTAATTCTATTGATAATAACAATCCCGTGAAAATCATTTGCCAATAAAATATTACTTCCTCTTCCTAAAAATAAAATAGGTTTCCTTCTTAAATAAAATTGAGATATTTTTTTTAAATCATAAACATGATCTATTATAAATATTTTATCAGAATATACACTTAAACCAAAAGTATTAAATTTTTTTAAAGAATTATCAATACAATACATGACTAATAATAAGAACACAAAAAAAATAAAACTAAAAATAATTAATTATCATTTTTAAATAAAACTAAAAAAAAATATTCTATTTTTTTCATTTTTTTAGCTTCTAATAAGCTATCATGTTTAAACCCTAAAACATGTAAAATACCATGTATTAAAATATGAAAAAAATGAAAAAAATAACTATATTTATTTATATAAGATTCTTCTAAAATTACTAAAGGACTTAAAATTATATCACCTAACGGAAAAAAAACATCTACAAAATTAAATTTACAAGAAAAATAACAAAAAGATAAAACATTAGTTGAATTATTTTTATTTCTATATTTAAAATTTAAATAAATCATTTTTTTTTTATTTACTAAAATTATATTTATAACTCTCGTTATACCATAAAATACATAAATTCTCCATAAACAATGATAATAATATAAATTATTAGGCAAAAAAACACAATCATCGCATAAACATTGTATATTAATTAAACATTTATTTAACATTTTTAAATTAAATAATTTATTTATTATGATAAGCTTTAATAATACTAGCAACTATAGTGGATCTCATAACATCTTTTATACCAAAATAAATAAACCCTACAGAAGATAAATTATTCAAAATATTTATTGCATGTTTTAAACCTGATAATGATTTATCAGGTAAATCTATTTGAGAAATATCACCATTTATTACTGCTTTAGAATTAAAACCTAAACGTGTTAAAAACATTTTCATTTGTTGAATAGTTGTATTTTGAGCTTCATCTAAAATAACAAAAGAATCATTAAAAGTTCTACCTCTCATATATGCTAATGGAACAACCTCAATAATATTGTGAGAAATATATTTTTCATTAAAATCAGGACCTAATATTTCAAATAATACATCATATATAGGACATAAATACGGATCTGTCTTTTGATTAAAATTTCCCGGTAAAAAACCCAATTTCTCACCTGCCTCAACTATTGGTCTAGCTAAAATAATTCTATATACTTTCCTTCTTTTTAAATAATCTATAGCAGCAGCAGTAGATAAATATGTTTTCCCTGTTCCAGAAACACCTATACCAAATGTAACAACTTTATTAAAAATACTATTCAAATATAATTCTTGCATTTTAGTTTTTGGTTTTATTAAACTATATTTAGTTTTTAAAAAAAAAGAACCTTGTTTTTTTCTATCTCTATTCATATATATGATTAAACAAATAAAAAAAAATAAATTAAAATAATATTTTTCCATATAAACAATTATTATTAATTTCAACTATCTTAACTTCAACTAATTTACCAAATAATTTCTCATTACCAGACAAGTAAACTATCTTATTATTATTTGTTCTTCCATAAATTAAATTGTTTTTTTTTCTAGAAAAACCTTCAATAATAATTTCTTGAACAGTATTTAACATTTTATTATTGTAAAAAATTGAATTTTCTTTTATTCGTTCTTTAATTTCTAAGAAACGTTTTTTTTTATCAAAATAACTAACATTATCAACCATAGAAAAAGATTTTGTTCCAATTCTAGGGGAATAAATAAAAATATAACTACTACTAAATTTTATATCACAAATTAAATTTAATGTCAAAGAAAAATCATCATCATTTTCACTTGGAAATCCTACAATAAAATCAGTTCCAAATAACATATTTGATCTGACAGATAAAATTTCATATATTATTTTTTTATATTGCTCTACAGTATAATTACGATTCATTAATTTTAAAATTCTATCAGAACCACTTTGCACAGGTAAATGTAAATAATTAATAATTTTAGGAATATATTTATAAACATCTATTATTTTTTTATTAAAATTATTTGGATGACTAGTGGTAAAACTAATTCTATCTATATTATTTATCTCTGCTATTAAATATAATAAATTAGAAAAATCACATCTTTTTCCATTATTAAAATAACTCAAATAAGAATTAACATTTTGGCCTAATAAATTAACTTCTTTAATACCATTTAAAGATAAATTATATATTTCTGAAATTATTTTCTCAGGTGTTCTAAAAAATTCTTTTCCTCTTGTAAAAGGAACAACACAATAAGAACAAAATTTATTACATCCTTCCATAATAGAAACATAAGAATTAGATTTTTTATAAACACTAAATTTACAATCATTAATATTTTTATCTATATTCGAAAAACTTACGTTAATTATTTTTTTTCGTTTTTTTTTATTAAAATTTTTTATTAAATAATAAATTTTATCTATATTACTTGGACCAAATACAATATCTACAATATTACTACGTTTAAATATATTTTCTTTCTCATAAAGAGAAACACATCCTCCAACACAAACAATCAATTCATTATTTTTTTTCTTAATAAACTTTATTTTATTTAATTCATGAAACAACTTTTCTTTAGATTTTTCTCTAACAGAACATGTATTATATATAATAACATCAGCCTCATTAATTGAAGAAATAACATATTCATTATTTATATTCAAATGATTAATAATTTTATTAGAATCATATTCATTCATTTGACATCCCCATGTTTTTATATATAATTTTTTTTTCATAAAAACATATACCTTAAATTTATGACTTAATTTATAAATAAATATAATAGCTACGATAGGAATTGAACCTATATTTACAGTATTATGAATACTGTGCTTTAACCAATTAAGCTACGTAGCTATACTTAAAAAAATACAGAGGTACCAGGATTCGAACCTGGGAATGTCGAGATCAAAACCCGATGCCTTACCACTTGGCTATACCCCAATAATATAATAAAATATATCTACATATACGGAAGACGAGATTTGAACTCGTATACTAATTTAAAAGTACTAGAACCTAAATCTAGTGCGTCTACCAATTTCGCCACTTCCGTAAATATTTAATTATTAAATTATGCTTCCAAAAACAAAAAGAGTCAACAACAATTATTGTTAAAAAAAATAATTTATATCAAATAATACATGAAAAAAATAAACTCAATAAAATATTTAATTAAATATTGTACTTATTTATTTAAAAAAAATAATTTATATTATGGTCATGGAACATATAATGCTTACATGGAATCAATATATTTAATATCAACTATTTTAAATATAAATAATATTAATAATATTAAAAATATAAACAATATAAATATCAATTTAATTAAAAAAATAATTTATTTAGCTAAACTAAGAATTAAAAAAAAAATACCTATACCTTATTTAACAAAACAAGCATTTTTCTGTAATAAAACATTTTATGTAAACAAAAATGTAATAATACCTAGATCACCAATATCAGAAATTATAAATAAAAAATTTAAAATATTAAATTTAAAAAATCAACCCAAATATATATTAGATATGTGCACAGGAAGTGGTTGTATTGCAATATGTACTTCATATGTTTTTCCAAAAGCTAAAATAGATGCCTCAGACATATCTGAAAAAGCACTAAATATTGCAAAAAAAAATATTCTTTTACATAAAAAACAAAAAAATATAAAAACAATAAAATCTAATTTATTCAAAAACATTTCAAAAAAAAAATATGACCTTATAATAACTAATCCTCCATATATAAACAAAAAAGATATTCAATTTTTACCTAAAGAATATCTTCATGAACCTAAATTAGGTCTAGTTAGTAAAAATAATGGAATTTTTCTAATTCAAGAAATAATTAAAAAATCTTTTAATTATTTAAATAATAACGGATATTTAATATGCGAAGTTGGTCATCAAAAAAAAAAAATAAATCAAATTTTTTATCAACTAAATATAAACTGGATAAATTTAAAAAATGGAGGAAATGGAATTTTTTACTTAAAAAAAAAATAACAATTACATTATTTCAATTTAAATAATTTTACAAAATTATCCTCTATTATTTTACAAATATTATCCATACTAATACCTTTAATTTCTGATATTTTATTTAAAACATAAACAATATTAGATGGATTATTAATTTTATTTTTATAACAACTAGGACTTAAATAAGGAGCATCAGATTCAATAAATAATCTATCTAAAGGTAAATATTCTATTATTTCTTTCAAAAAAAAATATTTACTAAAAGTAATCAAACCAGAAATAGATATATATAACCCTAAATCTAATAATTTTAATAAATTATTTCTATCTGGATAACTATAACAATGCATAACTCCACCAAATTTAATTACATCAAATTTACTAACAATCTCACATGTATCTTTAAAAGAAAATCTAGAATGAATAATAATTGGTTTATTAAACTTTTCAGATAAATATAAATGATTTTCAAAATTCTTTTTTTGTACATTTCTAAAACAAATATCTTTTATAACATAATCTAATCCAGTTTCTCCTAAAGCAACTACTTTTTTATTTAAAATAAATTTCTTATATTTAAATAAATTATATCCATTTAAACACCTGTAATATAAAGGATGTATACCATATGTTAGAAAAATATTATCTATATTATCAATTAATTTCAAAATATTAAAAAAATTATCTATTGTAATAGATACAGAAATAACATATTTAATGTTTTTGTTTTTACAAAAATTAACAAACTCAAAAATATTCCTATATATTTTCTTATAGATTAATAAATCTAAATGACAATGAGAATCTATTAAAATCATAAATTATTCACTTTGATATATAAAAAAGATGATAAATCATAAATAAATATTTTTTTATTCATAAACATAATACTATTTAACTCATTTAAACAAAAAAACAATTTTTTAATTAAAATTAAAACATTTTTAAATAAAATTTTATTAGATAAAAATTTTACTAAATTAATATTATCTAAATTTACAATACATAATTTATTATTTAATTTATATTTAATAATATCAGAAAATATAAATAATAACCAATATACATTATGTTTCAAACATTCTTCATCAAATAAATCAACTACCTCTAAAAAATTCATACTAAAAACATAAAATAATTTTCTTAAAAAAAATAACCTGTATTTCCACATTTTTTTTAACAAAAATATTGCAAATAAAGGAGAATTATTGCTTAAACGAATAGATGTAATAATATCTGCTTTGGTATATTTAAATAAATATTTATTAATCCAAACAACTGCATTTTTTTCTTTAGGAGGAATTAGCTTATAATACTGACACCTACTAATAATTGTATCTGGAATATTAAATAAACTATAACAAGAAAATATAAAAATTATTTTATAAGGAAATTCTTCAATAATTTTTAACAAAGAATTAAAACATAAATTACTCAACAAATTAATATTAGAAATATAAACAACTTTATATAAATTAACATAAAATAAATTATTTAATAAATCAAAATTCATTTTTTTTATATCATCAATACTAGGAATTAACTTCTTTTTACATTTCAAATAATAAAAATTAGGATTTTCATTATTATCAAATAATTTACAATTTAAACAATTATTACAATATGTATTTAATTTAGAATCAATACATAATAACCATTTTACCAAAGAAAAAATTAATATATTTACACCAGATTTATAAAAAGAATTTATTATTAAATTATAATTTTTATTCTTTATTTTTAATGAAAAAACAAGTTTACGATACAAATCAACTAACCAAGGATAATTTTTTAAAGATAATTTATTTAACATAATTCCTAATTTTAAAACCTCATTAATATTTTATCAAAAATAAATATCTTTTTTAATAAAAAATTAATATAATAATTATTAAATATTAACATTAATTTTAATAAATTTTTAAATATAAATAAATAAATTTAAAATATTTCAAGGAAAATAATATGTTGGTAACAAAAAAAGCACCTAATTTTAAAGCAGAAGGGGTATCTAAAAAAGGAGAAATAATTAGAAATTATAATTTTAAAAAAAAAATAAAAAATAATAATACTATCTTATTTTTTTGGCCATTAGATTTTACATTTGTATGTCCTTCTGAAATTATAGCTCTTAATAACAGATATGATGAATTTAAAAAAAGAAATACAAATATTATAGGAATATCAATTGATTCTATATATACTCATATAGCATGGAGAAACACACCAATAGAAAAAGGAGGTATAGGTAAAATAAAATTTATAATGATTTCAGATTTAAACAAAAAAATTCAAAATATATATAACGTCAAAGATCCAAATACAGAAACTTCATTAAGAGCAACATTTTTAGTTGATAAAAAAAGAATAATAAGATACCAATCTATATATGATTTATCAATAGGAAGAAATATAGATGAAATATTAAGAATAACAGATGCTGTTAATCATAATGAAAAATACAACAAAGTATGCCCTGCTCAATGGAATATAAACAAAAAATCACTAAATCCTGACAATAAAGGAATAACTGAATATTTAAGTAAACACATAAAAGATTTAGATTAATTTTTTTCATGTTAAAAAAATTAATTACATAAAAATATTAATTTTATTAATTAATTTTTTTTTCATGGTATTTAACATGTTTCTTTAATATAGGATCATATTTTTTTATACACAATAATTCAGGTGTATTTTGTTTATTTTTAGTCGAAGTATAAAAATGACCAGTATTTGCTGAAGAAACTAACTTTATTTTAATTCTAATATTTTTAGACATAATTAATATTTATTTGCTTTTTTAATTTTTAACAATTTTTTTATACCACATTTATCTATTATTCTTAATGCCTTAGCGGATAATTTTATTTTTATAAATTTCTTTTTATCAGACAACCATAAACGGTGATAATGAATATTTGGATAAAATTTCCTTTTAGTTGCATTCATAGAATAAGATCTATTATTACCAACAACAGTTTTTTTTCCCGTAATAAAACAAAATTTAGACATATTTTCACCACAAAATAAAAAATTGTAAAGAATAAATTATAAAAAAATTAACTAATCATTTCATTTAATTAAGTAATTTTATTTTATTTACTATAAAAAAAAATTTATTAATAATATTAACCTTTAAAATTCCATTTATTAATAAAATATTATTTATTTCAATAAAATTCACATACTTTATGTATATTTTTTTATACACAAAAACATCTAAACAACCAGTATTATCATCTATTTTTAATAAACAAATATGATTATTATTTTTAGTTAAAATAAATTTTATTAAAATAATTAACCCTAAAACATTAATATTTTCATTTTTATTTAAATAAAACAAATTTTTAACTTTAATTACATTAAATTTATTTATATAATTAATATAACTATTTACTGGATGATCAGAAATATATAAACCTAAAACTTCTTTTTCTTTGTTTAATTCATATTCTTTAGTCCATAAACAACTGCTATATTTATAATTAAAACATTTTTTATTTAATAAATATAAATCATTAATAGAAAACATACTTAATTGATTAAAATTTAAAAATTTTTTTTTAGATTTAACAAAATTTAATATATATTTATATTTATCAATCAAAATAGAACGTTTTATATTGAAAATATCAAACAAACCAGATAAAATTAATTTTTCTAAAACAGATTTATTAAACTTGCTATTATAAACTAATAAACAAAAATCAACAAAATTTTTAAATTTACCTACCTTATTACGTATATTTAAAATATAATCAATTAATTTTTTTCCTAAACCTTTTATAGCTCCAATACCATACACAATTTCTTTATTTTCATTAACATAAAAATAATAAGAACTAATATTTATATTTAAAGGAATAATATTTATATTCATATTCTTTATATTTTCTATCAATAACATAATTTTATTTGTATTATCTATATCAGAATTCATTACAGATGACATAAATTCTTCTGGATAATTAGATTTTAACCATAAAGTTCTATATGCTAAATAAGCATAAGACACAGAATGAGATCTATTAAAACCATAACAAGAAAATTTTTCTATTAATGAAAATATTTTAAATGAAACATTTAAATCTACACCTAATGTTTTAGAACCTTGTAAAAACTTTTCTCTAAATAATCTCATTTTTTTTTTATTTTTTTTACTAATATATCTTTGTAACATATCAGCTTCACTAAAACTATAATCAGCCAATACTATAGCAACCTGCATAATTTGTTCCTGATATAAAATAATACCATAAGTATTTTTTAATATAGGTTTAAGAAAATCATGTTGACAATCTTTATCAGGATAATATATATTTTCTCTTTTGTTTTTACGATTAACAAAATTATCTACCATACCAGACTGTAATGGACCAGGTCTAAATAAAGCTAACAATGATATTATATCCTCAAAATTTTTAGGTTTTAAACGTCTAATTAAATCTTTCATTCCATCAGATTCTAATTGAAAAACTGCTGTAGTATTCATTTGATTCAATAAAAAAAAACTTTTTTTATCATTCAAAGATATATCAGAAATATTAATTTTATTATTCAAAGGTAATCCTTTGTTAATCATTTCAATTGTATTATCAATAACAGTTAAGGTACGTAAACCTAATAAATCAAATTTAACTAAACCAATATATTCAATATCATTTTTATCAAATTGAGTTATATATGAACTAGTATCAATATCATAATAAATAGAACAAAAATCTGTAATTACAGTAGGTGATATAACTATACCACCTGCATGTTTACCTATTCCTTTAATAATCCCTTCTAACTTAGACGACAAATCAATCAAATATTTAACATCTTTATCTGTATTATATAAATCATTTAATTTTGGATCTAAAATTGATTTTTTTAAAGTAATACCCAAATCAAATGGAATAAGTTTAGCAATTTTATCTACAAAATGATAAGAATATCCCAAAACTCTACCAACATCTCTAACTACTGATTTGGCAGTCATAGTACTAAAAGTAACAATTTTTGATACAGATTTTTTACCATAAAGTTGTTCTATATGTAAAAAAACCTCATCTCGTCTATATACACAAAAATCTATATCAAAATCAGGCATAGAAACTCTATTTGGATTTAAAAATCTTTCAAAAAATAAATTATATTTTAATGGATCAACATCAGTAATATTTAACAAATAAGAAACTAAAGAACTAGAACCAGATCCTCGTCCTATTCCAACAGGAATATTTTTTTTTTTTGCCCAATTCACAAATTCCATAACAATTAAAAAATAATCAACAAATCCCATACTTATAATAATATCTAATTCATATTTTAAACGATTTATATACAACTTTTTATTTAAAATATCAGTGTAATGTATTTTCTTTTTACGTAAATTCAAATACACTAACTTTTTTATATATTTATTAATATCTATCTTACTTTTAATATTAAATTTAGGTAAATAAATATTACCTTTTTTAATAAAAAAATTACATCTTTTAGATATTTCTATAGTATTTTGCAAAGATTCTGGAATATCTTTAAACAAAGAAATCATCTCAGATTTATTTTTTAAATATTGATATTTAGTATAATCAATAACATTATTTACTTTTTCAATAGTACAACCATGATAAATAGAAGATTTTATTTTATGAACATAAAAATCACTTTTATTTAAAAACAAAACTTTATTAGTAGCTACTAAAGGAACATGTGTTTTTATGGATAAATCAGTTATTAAATCTATATATTTATCTTCATTTTCATGATTTATTCTAAAAATTTGAAAATATAATCTATCACCTAAATATCTCTTCCAAAAAAGAACAATTTTTTCAGCATTTTTAAAATCATTATAAATCAAATATTTAATGATATTACTATTTTTATCTATAGAAAATAAAAAAATCAAACCTTCGTTATATTTTAATATCCATTTATAATACAAAAAAGGAGAAAACTTTTCATAACTACATTTATATGATATAGAAATCAATTTAGTTAAATTAATAAAACCAATTTTATTCATCACTAACACAATTGATGAAAAAAAATTTCCATTATTTTTACTACTTAAAAATATATTTAAATCAGATCCAATAATAGGTTTTATACCATATTTAAATGAATATTTAAAAAATTTAACTACTACAGATAAACTAAAAAAATCTGTTATAGCAACAGAAGACATATTTAATTTATATATGTTATATAAAATATCATTTACTTTGCAAATACTGTCTTTTATTGAATAATCACTATGAACATTCAAATGTATAAAATTGGGCAAAATCATATTAAAAATATATCAAAAAATACAACTAATTAATAAATCAATATACCAAAAATATCAACTTTTATTCAAAAAAATAAATTAAATTTTAATTACCAATATTAAATCTAAAATTATATATTTTATCTTTTTGATATTTAACCAAAGGATATCCATATGACATATTTAGCAAACCAAACGGTGTATTAATTTTAAATGATACACCAGTAGACAATCTTAATAATCGTTTACTAATATCAGGTATATTAGACCTAACTGTGCTTCTATTATTTTTCCATGTATTATCATAAATAATACCACTATCTAAATATATAGAAAAACGAAAAATATTGTTATTTTTTTCAGAAAAAATCTTATACACAGGTAAAATAAATTCAACATTTAGTGTACCTATAACATTACCACCTAATAAATCATTAGACAAACATAATTGAGCACCATTTTTACATCTATTTAATTTAGTACTCATATAAATGATATTAGGTTCAATACTATTCAAATCAAAACCTCTCAAATGTTTATTAATAAAATGGAAATTTTCAAAAAAAGGAAAATTTCTATTATTAAAACTTTCTCCATACCCAAAAGATCCGCTCAAAAACATTAATATATCTTTTTCTTCACTTATATAAAAATATTTTGAAAAATTAATCAAAAATTTATAAAATGAACTACTAGAGGAAATAAATGGAATTGAAATTTTACTATTAAAATCAAAATAATTACCAAATGTTGGAAAAACATTTTTATCTAATTCATCTACTATAATTCTGCTTTTTATATAAAAATCACTTAAAAATAATTTACTATTTAAATCTTTTAAATCATGTAAAAAACTTTTATCTATTGCACTAACATATCTATATAAAGATAGATGCATTTTATCACTTAATAAATGATTATGAACATAATCTAAACCTAAATGATATATAGTGTTATTATCAGGAATTAATATAACTTTATTTTTAAATCCTAAATTAAAATTAGAATAACCATAACCATTATTTTCTATATTTGATAAATTATTAAAAAATAACTTATGTTTAATAGAAATATTTCTTTTATAATCATGTAAATATAACCAAGATACATTTCCAGAATATAAATCATCACTTTTATTTACATTTACAACTAATTCACTACCTAATGTTAATAAATTTTCTTTAGAAAAAGAAATTTCATAATTAATTTTTTTCTTATCACTATATCCTACATTAAAATTTAACATTCCATTAGAATTTTTAGTTAAAACATAAATAACATTAACTAAATAATAATCATCATTAACTATTACCTTTGTTTTTACTATTACTTTTTTAAAAAAACCTGTTTTTAATAAATTATTTCTACCTACATCAATTAAATCTTCTTTATATAATTTACCAAAATAATAAGGTATTATTCCTTTCAATTCTTCTTGTTTTAATAAACTAATATTATTTAATGATAATTTTCCAAAATAAAAAATTCTATCTAAATCTATATCTATTAATAAACGAACTCTTCTATGCCTTTCTTTAACTAAACTCATATTTATCTTTGATTTCAAATAACCACGATTAGTTAAATAATTCAAAGCACGTTTATAAAAAATTCTAACATCATTAAAGTTATAATATTTATCTAAAAATAAAATTCTTTGTAATTTATTAAAATAATATTTAAAATTAGTATTTTCTACACTTATATCAATATTAGATAATTCATATCTTTTTCCTGTATTTAACTTAAAAAACAAATCTAAAGATTTATTTTTTAAAACATTTATACGAAAAATTCTACAATTAAAATCTAAATAACCATAATCCAAATATATACTTTTAATATAATCAAAATATTTTGATAAATAATATAAATTTGAAAAATTCAAAATAAAAGATTTACCTAAATTATTATTTTTCTTAAATGAATAAAAAGATGATATATTATGATAAACTTTTAATTCATCATCTATAAATCTAATTCTATTTATTTTTAAATATTTACCTTCAAAAAATTTAAATTTTAATAAAAAATTATGATTTCTTAAAGGTATTCTAAAATATTTTAAAAAAAAATTATATTTTCCAATATTCCTATAATAAAAATTTATATAATTTATAAAATCCAACATATTTCTATAATTATATACATCACCTATTTTAATATCAAAATACCTTAAAGAATCCAATAAAAATCTATTATTTAATGTTTTATTACCTATAAAAACGAACTTATCTATTAATTTTCTACTTTTAGCATATATAAATAAATTATTTTCTAATTTATATATACTTATTCTACTAAATAATTTAGTTCTATTTAAATATTTTAAAATTTTAAAAATATCTTTCTTACCAACCAGCTTACCTACCTTAGAAAACAAGGCATAACGACTAAATCTATAATTATAATTAGAACGTCCATAAAATATAACATTCTTTAATTTAAAACGATTTATAGCAAAAATATTTATACTAAATAAAAATAAAAATAAAAAGAGAAAATTTTTTAATATATTCATATACATGAAGTATTTAAATTAAACAATCATTTATACATATTTTATTTTTTTTATACAAATATTTATTTCACAAAAATAAAAAATTTATATTTTATATTACTTATAAAGTATAAAAACTAAAATTAATTATTTTTATTTTCAAAATATTTATTAAAAAATAAATATATTCTAAAAAATAAATCATAAAATTAATAAATTAATTTAACTATTAAATTACTTAAATTAATTAAAAAAAAATCAAATTTAATTAAAAAAAACATTTAAATAAATTTAAATTAATCCATATTTTCTTTTTCTATCATAAAAAGAATTTAAAGCAAACAAAAAATCATTACTTTTAAAATCAGGCCATAATACATCAGTAAAAAAAAACTCAGAATAAACTGTTTGCCATAAAAAAAAATTACTCAACCTTTTTTCACCACCAGTTCTTATAATTAAATCTATATCTGGTAAATATCTTGAACATAAATTTTCTTCCACAGTAGCTTCATTAATACTATTGATATTTATCATATTATTTTCCACTTTCTGAATTATATTTTTAATACAACACAAAATATCCCATTTACCTCCATAATTTAAAGCAATATTTAATTTTAAACCACAATTATCTTTAGTTAAATATTCAACTTTTTTTATTTTTTTACACAAATTATAAGGCAACATTACAACATCTCCAATAACTTTTATACATATATTACAATCATTCAATTTATACATATAATTATCTAATGCTACAGAAAATAATCTCATTAATTCATTAACTTCAATATAAGGTCTTTTCCAATTCTCAGTACTGAAAGCATATAAAGTTAATATCTCCAAATTATAACTAACTGAAAAATTAATTATATCATAAACAGATTCCACTCCTTTTCTATGACCATATATACGTGATTTACCTTTATTCTTTGCCCATCTACCATTGCCATCCATAATAATAGCAACATGTTTGATATTATTTTTTTTCATATTATTTATTAAATAATGAACAAACATTAATAATTAGTTTGAAATAATCATTTTATATTAATTTAATTTAAAATAAAATATATATATTATATAATTTTAATTGCAAATAATATTTTAATAAATTATGAATTTAATTTACACACATTATGTAAAAAATATAATTATTTTTGGTAAAAAACATTTTCTTATATTTTATATAATATTTAAAATAATAAAATTTATTTTCATAATAAAATTATTTATTAAAAAAAAAAACAATAATAAACCCAAAAAAAATTAAAATATAAATTTAATTTAATTTTTAATTATTAACTAAAAAGTATTTCTTTTTCTTTATTAAGATAAATTACATTTATATTTTTTATATAAAAATTAGTAATATCTTGTATTTTTTTACAATTTTTACTTTCTATATCTTTATTTATTAACTTTTCTTTTTTTAATTTTTTATTCTTAATATTAAAAATTTTTCTAATATTCCTAATAGAAATTTTAACCTTTTCTGTTTCTATTTTCAAATTTTTAACAATATTTTTTCTACTCTCATTGTTTAATGGAGGAAAATTAATAATAATTTCATTATTACAATCTATAGGATTTAAATTTAATTTAGATAACAAAATTGCTTTTTTTACATTATTCTTAATATTATTATCAAACAAAGATATCCTGATAGTAAAATTATTATCTAAAACAATTCTGGATAAATTAATTAAAGAAATATATTTCCCATAACAATTAACCAATAAATCAGAAACAATATTTATATTGACTATATTAGTACGAAAACTTTTAATTTTATTTTGAAAACCAAAAACACATTTTTCCATCTTATTTTTAATTTCATTTTCATCAATACTATTAAACATAATAAATATATCCTTAAACACTATAAGAAAAAAAATTAATCATCTAAAAAATTTTTTAATATCTCAGATCTACTAGGATGTCTTAGTTTTCTTAAAGCTTTAGCTTCAATTTGTCTAATTCGTTCTCTAGTAACATCAAATTGTTTACCCACTTCTTCTAAAGTATGATCACTATTCATATTTATACCAAAACGCATACGTAACACTTTAGCTTCTCTAGGAGTTAAACTTGATAAAATATTATTAGTAACATTACGTAAACTTTCTGTAGTAGCAGATTCTAAAGGTAACTCTAAAGATTTATCTTCAATAAAATCTCCTAAGTATAAATCATCATCTTCGCTAACAGGTGTTTCCATAGAAATAGGTTCTTTTGCTATTTTTAATATTTTCCTTATTTTATCTTCAGAAATTAACATACGATTAGATAATTCTTCTGGAGTAGGTTCTCTTCCAAACTCTTGTAATATCTGTCTCGAGATTCTATTTAACTTATTTATAGTTTCAATCATATGAACAGGTATACGTATAGTACGAGCTTGATCAGCTATTGATCTAGTAATAGCTTGACGTATCCACCATGTGGCATAAGTTGAAAATTTATAACCACGTCTATATTCAAATTTATCAACAGCTTTCATTAAACCTATATTACCCTCTTGAATTAAATCTAAAAATTGAAGTCCTCTATTAGTATATTTTTTTGCTATAGATATAACTAATCTTAAATTAGCCTCAACCATTTCTTTCTTAGCTATTTTAGACTTATTTTCTCCTTGTAAAATACATTTATTTATTTCTTTTAAATCACTAATTTCAATTCCTATGTTTTTTTCAATAATTAATAAATCATCTAATAAAGAATTTATTACCACTAAATATTTTTTCAAAAGTAAAGACCATGAATAACCCATATTTACAGCATTTAAAACCCATATTTTGTTATATTTATATTTTAAAAATAAATCAATAAATATTTTTTTGGGCATAAAACATTTATTTATACATAATTCCATTATGTATTTTTCTTTTATATTAATATCTAAAATGATTTTTTTTATTTTTGAAACTAAAAAATTAATATGTTTAGGAACTAACTTAAATTTCATAAAAATATTAATTAATTTATTTAACTCACATTTGACATAAGGATGTTTGAAACCATATCTTTTATTATATTTAAAAAATAAATCATATTGATTACGTAATTCATTAATCTTTAAATTTAATAAATCAATATTAACAACTTTATTATGATAATTAATAGATTTAGATACATTATTTTTATAATTATCCTTAAATTTATTACAAAAAACTTTATAATTATAAAAATCAACACCAAACACATCAACAAAACCTAAAACTAAATCAAATAAACGTAATTCACCCTTTTGAACAAAACCATATTGAGTTAAAAAATAATCTATAGATTTAAAATATCTAGCTAAAGAAAATTGCACCTCATTTAACCCATTTTCTATACGTTTAGCTATATTTATTTCATCTTCCCTAGTCAATAACTCTACAGTTCCCATTTCTCTCATATACATCCTGACAGGATCAGTGGTTTTATTCTCGTTAATATCTATTTTAGCAAAAACTTCATTTTCATTGATACTAATCATATCACCATTAATATTTGAATTATTTTTTATTATTAATGATTCATCTATTTCTGATATATTTTCAACTACTGGAATATTAAAATTATTAACCATTTGTTTAATTTCTTTCAAAAAATTTAAATTTATTATCTTATTTAAAACAAACAATAATATATTCATAAAAAACTATGAATAATCATTTTTCACATTCTATAAATAATTATTTTTATTATTTCATCTAAAATTAAAAATTCTATTTTATAATTAATGTCTTTGAAAAACTTAATTATAAAATAAATATATTTTTCAAAAAAAATAAAAACATCATTCTTTAAAATTTTTTAATTTCAAAAGATTCCATATTTCATTTTTCTCATTTATATTTAAACCTTTCTTTTTTTCTTTAAAAATCATTTCATCTAATTTTTTATTTATAATTAAAATTTTTAATTTATTTAAATTATCAATAAATACTACATCTATATTTTTATTTAAATTTAAATAATCCCAACAAAACAACATATTCAAATAATACCTTATTTTTTTCTTTTTATATCTATCTTTAATATTTTTAAATAAAAATTTTTTATTATATATACAAATATTTACAATATCTAAAAATAAACACAAACCTGGAACATAAACATTACTATTAAAAAATAATTTATCATATAAATTAACTAAATTAGACAAATAAGGATAATTTAATAATAAACTAATTAAATATCTTAATACTTTAAATTTAATATTTACATTTTTATTAAAATTAACATCATTAATTACAAATTTATTTAACTGATTAACATCTGTAATACCTACTATATCACCTAGTTTTTGACAAAGAAATATCTTTAATAAATTAGAATTAATTCTAGAAATAAAAGATAATACAAACTTAGTAAATTTTATTTTTCCCCAATAAGTTGATAAATTATATTCTAAAGAAATATCTTCAAATAAAAAATCAAATATATATTTAGAATGTTTAATTCTATTTTCAAAATTATATTTACCTTCTTCTTTTATCAAAGTATCAGGATCATAATTTTTAGGAATAATCATAAAATAAACTTTTTTTATCTCATTTAAATATGAAGATACAAGAAAAATTACTTTTTTATATGATTCCAAACCAACATCATCACCATCATAACAAAATATAATTTTATTAGTATATTTGAATAAAATCTTTATTTGTTCATCATGTAAATTAGTACCAAATAAACCAACAACATAACATATACCAAATTTACTTAAAGTTAAAACATCTAAATAACCTTCAACAACTAACAATTTTTTCATTTTGGTTTTTTTTAAATTATATAAACCGTATATACATTTTTTTTTAGAAAAAAATATATTAGAAGATGAATTCATATATTTTAAAACATTATTTTCATTTAATGATCTACCTCCAAAAGCAATTATCTGTCCATATAAATTCCATATAGGAAAAGTTATTCTATTATATAACTTATCATATATTTTACCTTTATTATTTTTAGCTAAAACACCTAAATTTAATAACACATCTATTTTATTTTTATTATATAAGTTAATAAAATCTTTAATCGATAATATAGAAGAATAACCTAAAGAAAATTTATTTATAATTTCCAAATTCAAACCTCTTTTAAATAAAAATTCTCTAGCTAATTTAGCATTTTCATTAAATAACAAACACTTGTTATAAAATTTATTCAAACTAAACATAAATTTAAAAAATATTTTTTTCAAAGAATCTGATAAATCTAATATTTTCTCATATTTATCATCATATAACATAACTACATTATTAATTAATGCTAACTTTTCAATACTATTCACAAAACCTATTTTATAATAATTCATTAAAAAATCTACCACATTACCATGAACTTTACATCCAAAACAATAATAAAACTGCTGTTCTTGATTAACTACAAAAGAAGGATTATTTTCTTTATGAAAAGGACAACAAGATTTATATCTATTACCATATAATTTCAAATTTACTTTTGTAGAAATAATTTTTACAATATCACTTACAGATATCAAATCTGTAATAAATTTACGAGATATGTACTTAGCCATAATAAAATTATATTCTAAATATTTATTTATCTAATAAATACATTAAATATTATATTTAATATGTAGTTTTATAACTATTTCTATAAAACTTATTTTTTATATATCTTTTCATAGCAGTTGCTTTGGCTTTTTTTCTTTTTGTGGTAGGTTTTTCATAATATTCTCTTCTACGTATTTCTGATAAAATACCAGATTTTTCACATAATCTTTTAAATCTACGTAAAGCAACATCAAATGGTTCATTCTCTTTAATTTTTATAATTGGCATATAATTAAAATAATCTATTAAAAATAACTAATAACTAAATTTATAATATTTAATATATAAAACATATATGTTAATATTTACATTAATAAATATATTAAACATATAATATTAATATTATTACACATATATATACCAAAAATAAAATGATTATATTAGGCATAGAAACATCTTGTGATGAAACAGGAATATCAATATATTCAAAAAAACATGGACTAATAGCAAATGAAATATATAGTCAAAAAAAAATACATCACAAATATGGAGGAATAATACCTGAATTAGCTGCAAAAAATCATTTAAAAAAAATAATTCCTTTATTAAATAAAACAATTAAAAATTGTAAAATAAAAATGACACAAATAAATGCAATTGCTTATACTGCTGGTCCAGGACTATCAAATTCATTACTAATTGGCGCAACGACTGCAATAACATTATCATATTTATATAATATACCATATATACCCATAAATCATATTGAAGCACATATAATATCTGTAATGTTAAACAAAAAAATCACTTTTCCTTTTCTATCATTGGTAACATCAGGAGCGAATACACAATTAACTATTGTATATGATATCGAAAAATATAAAATAATTGGAAAATCTTTAGATGATTCTGCTGGAGAAGTATTTGATAAAATTGCTTATATGTTAAATTTAAAATATCCTACAGGACAAGAAATATCTAAAATTGCTGCATATGGAAAAAAATACTTCATTTGCCCTCAACCAATAATAAATAAAAAAAAATTTAATTTTAGTTTTTCAGGTTTAAAAACACATATAAAAAATATCATTAAAAAAAATTTACCTTTAAATAAAACTAAAATATCTAACATAGCCTACGCAACTGAAGATACTATAACAAATATTTTGGTACATAAATCTAAAAAAGCATTAATAAAATATAAACTAAAAATGATATCCATATCAGGAGGAGTAGCAAGAAATAATATATTAAGAAAAAAAATGAAAAACATGACTAAAAAACTTGGACTTAAAACTATATATCCAAATAAAAAAATATGCACTGACAATGCAGCCATGATAGCATATACAGGATTTATAAAATTACAAAACAAAAAATATAAAACAACAAAAAATAACTTAGAAATAAAAATAAACCCTAAATGGAAAATAAATAAACCTTTATAAAAATTAAAATAACTAAATATTCAAAAGATATTTCTTTATTATTTCTAATCTAAAATTATAAATCTTCTTTTTAATTAAATAACCTTTAACATCATTTTTATCAATAATATATTTATTTTTTACCTTCAAAAAAACCAACCATATGTTTAATAAATGATTATCTAAAAAAAAATAAATTTTGTTATTTTTTAATGGCAAATATTTAATAATTTTAATAACAGTTATTAATTTATAAATTAATTTTGGTTTACGCCATATATCAAAACAATTTAACACATCTATTAAAATATAAGAATAATTTAATTTATTATAATTAAATATTTTATACACAACAAAAAAAAACAATTTACATAAATTAAAAAATTTATTAGGAATTTTTAACCTTTTACAAAATAAAATAATTGCATTTAATATATACTTTTTTTTATAAAAAATATCAGAAAATATAGTTTCTTTAAAAAATAAACATAATAAAACAAAACGTACATCTATATCAGAATTTATTACCACAGATTTATGAAAAACAAAACGAAAATAATAATATAAATTTTTATCTTTAAATAAATTATTAATTTCAGGAAAAATTCTTTTTAAAGCATGACATTTATATAAAATATAAAAATATAAAGATGGATTAAAAGATCCTAAAGCTTTTTCGGTTTCATTCCAAATTCTTTCAGAAGATAAATAAAACAATTCACTAGTATTAGATATGTTTTTCATCAAACAAAAAGTATTTTTATGAATATAAAACCTAAATTTAAATAAACGAGAACAAAACTGAGCAACTCTTAAAACTCTCAAAGGATCATCTAAAAAAGACAAAGAAACATGCCTTATAACCCTATTTTTAAGATCATTTATACCTCCATAAGGATCATAATAAAAACCATGTTCATCCATAGCTATAGCATTAATTGTTATATCTCTTCTATATAAATCTTCTTTTAATGATGTTTTTTTAGAAAAAAAACATAAAAATCCATTATATCCTTTTCCATTTTTTATCTCAGTACGAGCCATTGCATATTCTTCTTTAGTTATTGGATGAATAAATACCGGAAAAACATTTCCAACTGGTATAAACCCTAAATCAATCATTTCCTTATAAGTAGAACCAACAACTAACCAATCTTTATCTCTAATACTTAAACCTAATAATTTATCTCTAACAGCTCCTCCTACAAGATAAATTTTCATTAAATTACCTAATTATTAAATAAATATCTCATTTACAAAATTTAAAATTTAATAAAAATTTAATAAAAATTCTTTTTTATTAAACACTTATTTATTAAATTTTTTTCAATTTCCCTTAACGCTAAAATAGTAGGTTTATCATTTTTATTATTATTTAATAAAGTACTTCTAATAGATAATTGTATTTGTCTAGACCTAAAAGAAGCAATTATTACCAAATCAAACCTATTACCAATTTTTTCAACAGCTTTCTGAACAGTAATTCTAGCCATAATAATTAACATATTTCCTTAAAATATTTTTATTTCACAAAATTTAAAAAACTATTTTTAAGATTAAATAATTAATTATTTAATTTTTAATAATTTATTTAAAACCTTAAAAAAATTAATTTTTTTCCATTATATTTTTCATTTATTATTTATAAAATCATTTACAACAGAATTATCTATTTTTACATACAATTTTTTATATTTAGAAATTTTATGATTCAAAATAGGCTTATTTAAATCAGACCAAATTAATTTTAAATTTAATAATTTTTCTATCTTATAAGACAACTCAGGCATAATAGGAGATATATAAATAGAAATTACTTTAAAAATATTAATAACTGTGGTACAAAACTCATGTAATTTAATCATATTTTTATTTTTTAACATTAACCATGGTTTTTTATCATTTACATACTTATTAGTCAAATCCAAAAAACAATTAATTGTACTTAACGCTTTTGAATAATGAAAATTCAAGAAATAATTACTAATTAAATTTGATTTATTAACAAAATAAAAATAAAAATCTGAATCTAATAATTGATTTGCTAAAAATCCATGAAAATTACATTCAATAAATTTAGACACTCTAGATATCAGATTAACAAATTTATTTACAAAATCAGAATTAAATTTATTTACAAAATCAAATAAACATAAATTTATATCTTTTATATCATTAGATAATTTAGTACAGAAATAATACCTTAAACTATCAGAATCAAAATATCTCAACCATTTATTTACAGTAATAAAATTTAAACGAGATTTAGACATTTTATAATTATTTATAACTAAATGACCATGAACAATTAATTGTGTAGGTTTTCTAAAATTAGATATATGCAAAATTATTGGCCACAACAATCCATGAAAATATAGTATATCCTTCCCAATAAATTGATATAGCTCACAACTACTACTATTTAACCAATAATCATCAAATATACATAAATTTTTTTTTTTACAAAAAACATGAAAAGTACTAATATACGATAAAAGAGCATCTAACCAAACATAAAAATACTTATTTATAATATATTTATTTGGTATTTTAAAACCAAAATAAGGACTATCTCTAGATATACACCAATCGTTTAAATTACCTTTATCTAACCATGACAACAATTGAACTGATACTTCTTTTTGAAAATAAGATTTACAAATCCAATCTATTAAAATTTTTTTAAATTTACTTAATTCTAAAAACAAATGATTAGATGAACGTAATTCAGGAACAGAACCAGATATACATGAAATTGGATTAATCAAATCTATTGAATTATATATATTTCCACAACATTCACAAATATCACCATATTGGTTCTTTGAATAACATTTTGGACATTTTCCTTTAATAAACCTATCTGGTAAAAATATTTTTCTTTTAACATCATAATATTGATTTATATTTTTTTCTTTTAAAAAACCCTTTTTTTTAAAACTATCAAGAACATATAAACTTAATAAATAATTACTTTTGTTATGAGTAGTATAATAAAAATCATGAAATATATTAAATTTTTTAAATTGATTTTTATGATCATTAAAAAAATTATTTATCATTACTTCAGGATTAATATTTAATTGTTTAGATTTTAAAATTATTGCAGTACCATGAGAATCATCAGCGCATATAAAATAAACATCATTACCTAATAATCTATTATACCTAACCCAAACATCAGCTTGTATATGTTCCATTATATGGCCTAAATGTATAGAACCATTAGAATAAGGTAAAGCACACGTAACTAATATTTTCTTCATAAATAAATATAATATAACTATACAAATCGGCAAGAGAGGATTTGAACCTCTGACCCACTGGTCCCAAACCAGTTGCGCTACCAAACTGCGCCACTCACCGATTTACAATATATTTTAAATAAAACACAAAGGTGGTTAATGGGAATTGAACCCATGACACCCGGAACCACAATCCAGAGCTCTACCATCTGAGCTATAACCACCAAATAAAAAAAATAATCTCAACAAAAAATATTAATAAATATGGAAAAAATATTTCTATTTAAAATCAAAAAATAAAAAATAAAATTTATTTTTTTTTATAATATATGTTGTCAAAATAAAAAATAATTTCATCAAAAAATGAAAAAATTATCTATTAAAATAACAAATATCAAAAAAATTATGATCTTCTCATCATTTCAAAAAAATCATCATTTGTTTTAGTCATAGATAATTTTTTTATTAAAAATTCCATTGCATCTATTTCATTCATAGGATGAATTATCCTTCTTAATATCCACATTTTATTTAATTCATCAGAAGATGTTAATAATTCTTCTTTACGAGTACCAGATCTATTATAATCTATTGCTGGAAAAACCCTTTTTTCAGCTATTTTTCTAGATAAATGTAATTCCATATTACCAGTACCTTTAAATTCTTCATATATTACTTCATCCATTTTTGAACCAGTATCAATTAAAGCGGTAGCTATAATAGTTAAACTTCCTCCTTCTTCAATATTTCTAGCTGAACCAAAAAATCTTTTAGGACGATGCAAAGCATTGGCATCTATTCCTCCAGTTAATATTTTACCAGATATAGGTACAATAGTATTATAAGCTCTAGCTAATCTTGTTATAGAATCTAATAAAATTACCACATCCTTTTTATGTTCAACTAATCTTTTAGCTTTTTCAATAACCATTTCAGCTACTTGAACATGTCTTAATGGTGGTTCATCAAAAGTAGATGCTATTACTTCTCCTTTAACTAAACGGTGCATTTCAGTAACTTCTTCTGGTCTTTCATCAATTAATAATACTATTAATACACAATCTGAATGATTATAACTTATACTTTGAGTAATATTTTGTAATAAAATAGTTTTCCCTGCTTTAGGAGGAGCTACTATCAACCCTCTTTGACCTTTACCAATAGGTGAGGCTAAATCTAAAACTCTAGAAGTAATATCCTCTATAGAACCATTACCTCTTTCCATATGTAAACGACAGTTAGCATGTAATGGAGTTAAATTTTCAAATAATACCTTGGTTCTAACATTCTCTGGTTTACTATAATTAACCATCTTGACTTTCAATAAAGCAAAATAACGTTCAACCTCTTTAGGTGGTCGTATTTTTCCTAAAATGGTATCTCCGGTTCTTAAATTAAACCTTCTTATTTGACTAGGAGATACATATATATCATCAGGTCCAGCTAAATATGAACTATCAGAAGATCTTAAAAAACCAAAACCATCTTGTAAAATCTCTAAAACACCATGTCCAAAAATATCCTCTCCACATTTAGAATGTTGTTTCAAAATAGAAAAAATAATATCTTGCTTACGCATTCTAGATAAATTTTCTAATCCTATTTTTTCCCCAAGTAATATTAAATCAGAAACGGAATTTTTTTTTAATTCAGTAAGATCCATAAATAAATTTGAATATTAAATTAAAAAATTATCTTTAAAAAAAATTATTACTAAATTTAAAAAATTAAATTAAATAATTAAACTAAATTATCTAAATTAAAAAAATTAATTATATCTGTTTTATTAAATAAACCTATTTTATTAAATAAAATATTTCCATTTTTAAACAAAAATAATGTTGGAATACTTTTGATAAAATATTTTTTAGCCAAATTATTAGATGAATCTATATCAATTTTAACAAATTTAATTTTATCAGAATAACTATTATATAAATCTAATAACACATTATTAAATGTATTGCAAGGCCCACACCATTTAGCCCAAAAATCTACAAAAACATAACCTTTATAACTCAAAACTTCTTTATTAAAAGTAAAATCTGTAACATCTAAAATTTTTTTACTCATAAAAATCCTAATAAATTAATATATTTAAATTTTTATATTTACTATGCTAAACCAAAACAACTAATATAAAAATTATTTACAATATTAATATTTATAATATTTATTATAAAAAATATAATAATTCACGTTGTTCTTAAGTATAACACAATTTAAAAATAAATTTAACAACAATTTTATAAAAAAAAAAACAAATATACTACTCTTGAAAATTATTTTTCTAAAATAATTATTATATAGTTATAATAAATTAATAAAAAATATTCATAAAACATCAATTCAAATATAAATTTTTAAATATCTAATTTAAATTAAATTTTTCTAATTATTTAACAAAAAATTAACACAAATATTTTTATAAATATTAAACACATTATTATATGTTAAATACATTTAAAAAAAAAAACAATAACATCATTAAAATAAAATTTAATGAACATAAGAAAAATAAAAATTATATTTGGATAGATGTTATTAACCCTAATAATAAAGAAAAAAAATATATACAAAATATTCTAAATTTTAAATTAATAAAAAAAAAATTTAACATAGAATCATCAGCAAGATTTTATATATATCAAAAAAAAATTTACATACATTCATTATTTATATATAGAGATATAAATAATTATATACAAAATTCTAATGTAATTTTCATCTTTAAAAAAAAAACACTATACTCAATAAGAGAAAAAAAACTATCAAGTTTCAGACTGTATAAAATACAACTAAGAAAAAAAATATTTATAGATATTGATAAATATAAATTATTATTAGATTTATTTGAAATAAAAATAGAACAATTAGCAGATGAAATAGAAAAAATATGTAATAATTTAGAAAACTTAACACAAATAATATTAATAAATAAAAGTAGTCAAGATTTTGATGAATCTATATCAATTCTATCAAAAGAAGAAAACACAACTTCTAAAATAAGAATATGTTTAATAGACACGCAAAGAGCTTTAAATTTTTTAATACGAAAAATAAAATTAAAAAAACTATTATATGAACAAGCAAAAGAATTAATAAGAGATATTGAATCAATATTACCACATAATGAATCTATATTCCAAAAAATAAATTTTTTAATGCAAGCTGCTATGGGGTTCTTAAACATTGAACAAAATAAGATTATAAAAATATTTTCCATAATATCAGTTGTTTTCCTTCCACCAACATTATTAAGTTCAACTTATGGTATGAATTTTAAATTTATGCCAGAACTAAAATGGAAATACGGTTACCCAATTACTATAATAATGATGTGTGTCTTTAGTTTGTTTTCTTATACATATTTTAAATTTAAAAAATGGTTATAATTAATTGTTTTTTAATATAAAATTAATATATTAAATAAAAATTAAATTTTGTTAAAATTTAAAATTAATTTAAATAAAATTTTTAAAACATTAATATTAAAAATTAAAACAAGGATTTAAAAAATGATTTCCAGCAAATTTAATATAGGTCAACAAGTAAGACATAAATTACTAGGATTTTTGGGAGTAATAATAGATATAGATCCTGAATATTCTTTAAATGATTATAAATTAAATGAACTAATAAATAATGAAAATTTAAAAAAATCACCTTGGTATCATGTCATCATAGAAGATGATAACGGATATCCTATACATACATATTTAGCTGAAGCTCAATTATCTTGGGAATTACAAAAAAAACATCCCGAGCAACCATCATTAGATGAATTATCAAATTCTATAAAAAAACAATTAAAAACTCCAAAATTAAAAAATTAAAAAATTTATAATAAATAATATAAAATTATTTATATTATTTAATAATTCAATTAATTATTAATTAAAATAATATTATTAATTAATAATAAAAATATTATTTTTAATTTTTTAAAGAATTCAACCAAACTATTTCCTTTTTCCATAAAAACATATTTCTAGTTTCTAATACTATAGACATATTATAAAATATATTACTATTCATAATATAACGAAAAATATTTTCTCCTAAATTACCTTTCCTTAAAGAAGAATGTCTATCTTTTTTACTTAAATAAATATTTTCACTATCACTTAAATGTATAGCTTTTAAATACTTTAAATTAATTATTTTATTAAAATTAATAAATAAATTTTCACATAAATAAATGTCTCGTAAATCATAACCATAAGAAAAAGCATGACAAACATCAAAACAAACACCTATTCGTGATTTATCATTAATTAAATTAATTAAATAAGCAATCTCCTCAAAACTAGAACAAACACTACTTCCATGACCAGATGAATTTTCTATTAACAAAATTATCTTTTTTGTTTTTGTTAAAATATAATTTATAGAATTACCAATTCTATTTAAACAATCTTTATTAGAAATAACATTTAAATGATATCCAGGATGGAAATTAATATATTTCAAACCTAGATTATAACATAATTTTATTTCCTGAATAAAAAAAAATATATTTCTATATAATTTTTTATTACTATAATGTCCTAAATTAATATAAAAACTACTATGAGGAATAATTTTACTTCTTTTATAAAAATATTTATTACATAAATAAATAAATTTACTATTAAATTCTTTATTAAAATATTTATAATTTTTTGCAAAAAACAAAAAAGAAAATGATTTCACATTTATTTTTCTTAGAAAAATTAATTTTTTTTCTAAATTATAAAATATATTTATATTTACACTTAAATATCTATTTTGACTTATTATTTTGTTCATTTAAAATGTTATTTAATTACAATAAAATAAAAAATATATATATTATTATATATAACACTATAATTAATGTAATTAACATAATATAAAATATATGACTACAATTAATTTATTAGCTAAACATAGAAAAAAACTAGGAACTAAAAATAGTAGAAAAATAAGATTGAAAAACAAAATACCAGCAGTAATATACTCAAAAGGAAAAAAAAACATTCATATTAAAATAAAAAACAATAACATTCACAAAATTTATAAAATAAAAAAATATATTAAAGAAAAAATAACAATATTAATTGAAAAAAAAATAATAAACGTAAAAATAAAAGAAATTCAAAAACACCCCATCAAAAATAAAATATTACACATTGATTTTATTTATCAATAATTTTAAATCTATTTTAAAATATAAAATGGGTTGTACAGGAATCGAACCTGTGACCAATTGATTAAAAGTCAACTGCTCTACCATCTGAGCTAACAACCCTAAAAATATTATAATAAAGTTTATCATAAAATTAAATATTTTTATGTAATTTTAACGAAATTATTTAATATATATAAAAAATAATTTAAATAAATATAATATTTTTATATATATAAAAAATATTAAGTAAAATTTATTACTTATTAATATAAACAAAATAAAAATATTAAATTTAATTAAAAATATAAAAAATGTCAATTGAAAAAAATTTAGATTTATTAACAAATAAATATAAAAATTTTCTTATAGGATTTAGTGGTGGATTAGATTCCACAGTATTACTATATGAATTAAACAAATTAACAAAAAAAAAAAAAATTCACATAAGAGCTATACATGTAAATCATAATATAAATTATGTTTCTAAAAAATGGGAAAAACACTGCAAAAAAATATGTAAAAAACTAAAAATAAATCTAATAATTAAAAAAATAAATTTAAGAAACATTAAACATAATATAGAACATAAATCAAGAAAAAAAAGATATTATTTATTTAAAAAATCATTGCTAAAAAATGAAATTTTACTAACAGCTCATCATAAAAATGATCAATGTGAATCTATATTACTATCTATAAAAAGAGGTAGTGGATTAACAGGATTATCTGGAATACAAAAATATATTAAAATAAATAATCAAATTATCATTAGACCATTATTAAATATAAATAAAAATAAAATAATAAAATATGCCAAAATAAATAAATTAATATGGATTAATGATATTAGTAATTTCAACAATAATTATGATAGAAATTTTTTACGTCTACTAATAATTCCTAAAATTTTAAAAAAATGGCCATTTTTTTTAAATAATATAATTAGATGTTCAAATATTTGTCAAAAGCAAGAAAATTTATTAAATAAATTATTAAATAAAAAATTTAAAAAAATAATTTCATATAAAAAATCAATTAATTTAAAATATTTATTTAATTCTGATAAAGAAGAAATATTTTTTTTAATACGAAAATGGTTAAAAATAAATAACAAAAAAATGTTATCAAAAAAATTAACTATATTACTATGGAATAATATTCTTAAACTAAAAAACAAAAACAACAAACAAATACTTAATTTCAAAAATTTTTCTATATATATATATAAAAAATTAATATATATTGTAAATACAATTAAAAAAATAAAAAATAAAAAAATAATCTGGAATATTAATAAAAAAACTTTTAATTTACCAAACAATATAGGTTATTTATATACTACTACAAACTCAAAAAATAAACAAAATTTAGTAAGAAAACCTTATAAATATGAAAATATTTATGTAAAATTTAATATCAAAAATAATATTAAAATATTACTTAACAAAAAAATAACAATGAAAAAAATATGGCAAAAATACAAAGTTTTACCATGGGAAAGAAAAATAACTCCAATTATATTCTATAATAAAAAAGCTATTTTATCACCAAATTTATTTATCACAAAAGATGGAAATCCAAATAATTTACCTTCATGGAATATAAATATAAAAAAATTTAATCATTAGAAAATTCATTAACTAAATAATTTAATATTTTATTTTTATCTATAAAAATAGTTAAATTATTTAATCTATTTCTATATTCAACCAAACCTGTTAATAAAGTTTTTTTACTTAAAATAATAAAATTAGGTACACCAATCAACTCAAAATCAGTTATCATTTTTCCAATATGTAATTTTCTATCATCTAATAATATATCTAAATTATATTTCATTAAATAATTATATATTTCATAAGTTAATTTAATCAAATTTTCATCATTATACATATTTACAGGTATTAATCCTAATTTAAAATTAGCTATAGAATTAGGCCAAATTATACCATTATCATTATGATAACAATCTACTATAACTGAAATCAACCTACTCAATCCTATTCCATAACATCCCATATATATTTTTTGATCAAAATTACTATTTTTTCCACAAAAAATATTAGTATATTGATCTTTTAATTTAAATAAATGAGCTATTTCTACAGATTTAACTTTTTTATACTTATTTATTTTTTTTTTATTAAATTTTTCCAAAAAAACACATTCATTATGACATATTAAAAAAAAATTATTAATTTTAATATTTATATTCCAATTTACATTAAAATACAAATTATCATCTATACTAGAACCAATAACAAAATTTAAAAAATTAATCAAAGAATAATCAGCAATTATAGAATATTTTGAATTCCATGGACCTAAAAAAATACTTTTACAACCAAATTTCTTAAATATTTCATCATCATTAAATATTTTTATATTTTTTGCTTGAAAATATATATTTTTTATTTTTAATAAATCTATCTTTTTTTTATAAGGTATCAAAACAAAAATATAAATAATTTCATTATTCATCAACATCTTCATTAAAAATGTTTTAACAAATTTATGAATATTTACTATATATAATGATTTGTTTTTTATATTTAAATGTTCAATACTAACTAATTTAATTTTTTTATATATTTTTTTATTTAAAGTAAAATATTTTTTATTTAAACATGAATAAGAATAATGAACATTTTTTTTTAATATATTTATCTTATTTTCACCATAACTAGATATAACATGAAATTCATGAGAAAATGAACCTCCCATATTACCAGAATCAGCCTTTTTACAATAAACATTTAAACCTAACTTATTAAAAATATTAAAATATACATCTAAAATCAAATAATATGTTTCATCTAAACATTTAAGATTTTTATGAAAAGAATAAGCATCTTTCATGAAAAATTCTTTTGTTCTATTTAAACCTAAACGAGGTCTAACTTCATCTCTAAATTTAGTTTGAATTTGATAAAATATTTTAGGAAAACTATAAAAATTAATAATGTCATCACAAATTAACTTAGATATCACCTCCTCATGAGTAGGTGATAAAATAAATAAATTATTTCTTCTATCACTTAATTTAAATAATTCATCACCATAATTTAAAAAACGTCCACTTTTTTCCCAAATATTACTAGGATTTATAATAGGTAACATTATTTCAATAGAATTTAACTTTTCTAATTCATATTTAATAATATTAATTATATTATTTAATACACGTAATCCATTTGGTAATAAAATATATATTCCAGAAGATAAACGACGTATTACACCCCCTCTAAACATAAAATTATAAACAACATCATTGCTAATATTATTTTTAGAAGTAAATAAAGAATAATTTGTAGTTTTCATAAAAAAATTATTAAATTAAATTTCCAAAAATTAAAAAATATTTATATTAAATACATATTTATATAGTTAACATTTTACCTAAATAACATCCTCCTAAAAGATGTAAATGTAAATGATTTATTTTTTGTCCTCCATGTTCATTACAATTAATAATTATTCTATAACCAGACTTATCTATTTTTTTTAATTTAGCAATTTTAGACGCTGTTAACAATAATTTACCTAAAATAATCAAATGATTATTTTTTACATCATTCATATTTTTTATATAAATATTAGGAACAATTAATATATGAAAAGGAACTTTAGGATTAATATCATTAAATACTGTTACATATTTATCTTGATAAATAAGATCAGATTTAATTTCTTTATTAATAATCTTTAAAAAAATATCATCTTTTAACATTCTAACTCCTAAAAATATTATATATAAATAAAAATTAAAAATTTTAATTTACCGAAATTATATATTAAAAAACATAATTAACATTAAAAAATATTTAATAATATTATTTTAAATAAATAAAGTATATAATAAAAATAATAAAAATACACAAATAGGTCTATAGCTCAGTGGTAGAGCACACCCCTGATAAGGGTGTGGTCAGTGGTTCAAATCCACTTAGACCTAAATATAAAATAATTTTTAGAGGTATAGTTTAATTGGAAAAATATTGGTCTCCAAAACCAAAGAATAAAGGTTCAAATCCTTTTACCTCTGTTTATTTATTAATCATCTATCTAACAATAGATATATTTTTATTAAAAATCCATTTTTTTCACTTACACCAGTCTCTATTTTACCAAAATTTTCTTTAACTATTTTATCAACTATAAATAATCCTACCCCAAATCCTTTAATATTATAATTATTTTTCACAAAAAGTTTGAATAAATCTCTTATTTTTTGTTTAGATATTCCACAACCGTCATCTTCAACTTTGAACCAAGCATATTTTTTATTTTCAATATAATCATAACCACTACTTATCTTTATCCAAGTATTACCAAAATTAATAGCATTATCAATTACGTTAAAAATAACACGTTTAATCGATAATATATTTATTTTTAAATTTAATTTTTCACAAGATAAATTATTAACAATATTTTTAAAACGATATATTTCTTTACTAATTATGTCACTAATTAATAAATTTAAATCAACTTCATCTAAAAGAATATTTTTTTTTTTTTGAATAGAAGACAAAAAATGACTAATTAATAAATTACATTCTTCAATATCATTATTGACTAACTTTATTAATTGAGTAAATTTCTTTTTATTTTCAAAATCTATAATATCCATTATTAAACGTATTCGTGTTAATGGAATACGTAAATCATGACTTATTATTGATATAGAAATTATTTTATTCTGAAAATACTTTTTAATATCAAAAATTATTTTACATATTTTATTAAAAAAAAAAATAGTTTCTAAATTTTCATATTTATTAAAGTAATTTAAAGTAAAATTATTTTTTTTAAAATTAAATATTAATTTTTCTATTTTATTAATAAAATATAATTCTATATTAATTAAATATTTAAATATAAACAAAAATAAAATAGTTATTATTAACAAATATATATTTATATATATATATATTTTGTTATCTATATTTAATAAATTATGTAATAATAATATATTAGAAAAAATATCAAATTTATATAATATACTGATATTATTTTTCTTCATAAAAAAATAATAAAAAACTTCAAAATTATTAAAATTAAAAACATAAAAATTAAGAAAATTATTTATTTTAAAATTAAAATATAATATTATTTTATTTCTATTCAAAACACTTTTTTTTTTTATAGAAATTAACAAATATTTGACATTTAAAATATTTTTATTAATAAGAAAATCATATATTTTATATATAGAATAATTATTTAATTTTATGAAATTAGGAACTAAAATAATTTTAAAAAAAGAAACATAAAAAATAAAAAAATTAAAAACAAAAACAACATTAAATATTAACAAAAACCTATTTAACAAACTTTTAGGAAATAAATAATTATATTTTATCACTATTAAATCCCATCAGGTATAAATACATAACCTAAACCCCAAACTGTTTGTATATACCTAGGATATACAGGATTCTCTTCTATAATTTTACGTAATCTAGATATCTGTACATCTATTGAACGTTCCATCGCACTATATTCTCTACCTCTAGCTAAATTCATTAATTTATCTCTTGATAAAGGTTTTCTCGCATGATTAACTAAAGTTTTCAAAACAGCAAATTCACCACTAGTTAAAGTTATTAATTCATCTTTTTTAAACATTTCTCTAGTTGCTAAATTTAATTTAAATTTACCAAACTTGACAATTATTTCTTCATGAGAAGGAGCTCCAGGTAATTCAATAATTTGTCTTCTTAAAACAGCTCTAATTCTTGCCAACAATTCTCTAGGATTAAAAGGTTTAGATATATAATCATCAGCTCCTATTTCTAACCCAATAATACGATCTACCTCTTCAGTCTTTGCAGTAACTATAATAATAGGAATAAAATTATTTTGACTTCTTAATTTTCTACATATAGATAATCCATCTTCACCTGGTAGTATCAAATCCAATACTATTAAATTAAATGACTCTCTAGTTAATAATCTTTCCATTTGTTCAGAATTAGATACACTCCTCACTTGAAATTTTTGTTCATTTAAATAACGTTCTAATAACGATCTTAATCTTATATCATCATCAACAACTAAAATTTTACAATTTTCTTTCATATTTCATTTAACTCCATAATTTACTTTTTATACAAAAAATATTTAAAGAAAAAAACAAATTTAAAAAATAAAAAATAAATAACTAATCACTACCAATTAGTAAAAATATTTCTTTTTTTTTTATAAAAAACTAATACATAAAAATATTCAACTAATAAAAAATATAAAAACAAATAAATTATATTATAAATTAAAAAAAAATTAATAAATATTAAAATCAATTCATTAATTTTAAATAAGTATTTTAAAATATTACAAATTATTTTATTAAAAATAATGAATATTTACTATTCACAATAATATTATGGAAAAAATCTAATTTTTAAAATAATATAAACAAAAAAAATATAAAAAATAATATTTTTTATTAATAAATATTAATAAAAAACAAAAAAATACTATAAATTAACATATATTAAAATTTAACTATAAAAACTAAAATATAAACATTAATTCAATAAAAATTATTTATTAATATTAAAAAATATTTTTACACAATTAAAAATTTACAAGAAATTAAATAAATGACAAAAAAATAAAAAAATAAACTTCGAAATTATTTTCGAGAAACATACAAATTACTTCTAGTATCTACTTTAATCACATCACCAAATTTAACAAAAAAAGGTACTTTAATATAAAAACCAGTACTTAATAATACTTTTTTGGTACTATTTTCAATAGAATTACTTTTTACACCAATAGTATCACAAACTACAGAAACATAAATAAAATTAGGAATAAAAATATTAATAGGATTTTTATTCCAAAAAAATATTTTATAAATAATACCTTCTTGTAACCATCGATTATTTTTTTGTAATAATTTCTTATTAACACAAATTTGTTCTAAAGTTAATTTGTTCATAAAATACCAAAATATTCCATTGTTATACAAATATATATAATCAATAGTATTAAGATTTACTTTTTTTAACAAATTTGTATTTTTAAAAACTCTATCAATTAATTTATAATTCATTAAATTACGTAATTTAACACGAATAAATGGTCTACCTTTTCCTGGTTTAATAAAATCAACAAACTCAACATTATATATATCATTTAAATACAAAATTTTAATACCCTGATAAATATCTGTTATAGAATTAATCATAATTTAAAGTTATTGAAAAATTAGTAATTTCATTAAATAAAAAATTAATATGTTGTATAAAACAACATAAAACAATTATCATATATAATAAATAAAAAATTATATTTAATATATACTTAATAATAAAAAACATTTTTTTTATTATATAATCTAAATATAGATTTAAATTTAAAATAATTTAATAAAAAAAAAATATGAAATATTTAATAGATAACAAACTAAAAAAATACAAGTATGATTGTGTTATATCTAATATTTTTGAAAACAACACAATTAATTCAAATTTAATAAATAAAGAATTAATAAAAAAAGAACAACAAAAATATAACTTTAAAGCAAAAAAAAATCAATATTTAATAATAAAACCATGTAATAATAATATTTTATACGATTTCATCATATTAGGAAGTGGAAAAAAAGAAAAAATAAACGAAAATATTTTTATTCAAATTATTAAATTTTCATTTAAATTAATAAAGGAAAATAATTATAAAAATATAATATATTTACTACATAATATAAAAATAAAAAATAAAAATATATATTGGAAAATAAAAAATATTATCGACACATTAGAAAATTTAAATTATAAATTTAATATATTTAAAACTTATAATATTGAGAAAAAACAAACAATAAACATTAATTTTTATTTAAATGATTTAAATGAATATAAAGAAGCAAAATTATCTATCCAACACGGATATATTATATCTAAGGGTATAAAAAAATCTAAAGATTTAAATAATATGCCACCTAATATATGTAATTCTGCATATATAGCAAAATTAATAAACAAACAATTTAAAGATAAAGATAATTTACAACTATTATTTTTAAATAATAAAGAAATAGAAAAAATAGGAATGAATGCTTATTTATCAGTAGCAAAAGGATCAAAAAATCAATCAATCATTTCAATAATAGAATATAAAAATACCAAAGAAACAAACAAACAACCAATAATAATAATAGGTAAAGGTTTGACTTTTGATTCAGGGGGGATATCTATAAAACCTTCTAATTTAATGCATGAAATGAAATATGATATGTCTGGTGCAGCTGCTATATATGGAATCATGTTTATCATTAATAAATTAAAATTAAATTTAAATGTCACAGGAATATTAGCATGTAGTGAAAATATGCCAGACAGTAATTCTACTAGACCAGGAGATGTGATAAAAACATTATCTGGAAAAACAGTAGAGATAATTAACACAGATGCAGAAGGAAGATTAATTTTATGTGACATATTAACTTTCATAGAAAAATTTAACCCTAAAATAGTTATAGATATAGCTACATTAACTAATGCATGTAAAGTAGCATTAGGAGATAAATTTAGCGGACTAATGTCAAATAATAAAAAATTAACAAAAAAATTAATTAAGGCTGGATTAGAAACTAGAGATTATATTTGGGAATTACCTATTATCAAAAACTACAATAAATTTTTACATTCTAATATAGCAGATCTAAAAAATTGTTCCGATAAATCATTTGCAGGAGCAATAACAGCTGCTTGTTTTTTGTCTAACTTTACTAAAAAATATAAATGGGCTCATTTAGATATAGCTGGTACTGCATGGAATAATAAAGGAAGTACTGGAAAACCTATAAAATTAATTACACAATTTTTAATAAATTATTCTAATTTTTTAAAACATAAATAATCAATTTAATTATAAATATGAATAAAAAACTTGATTTTAAAAAATTTGAAAAAAAAATATATTCATTATGGGAAAAAAATAAATGTTTTAAAGCAAATTACAAAAAAAAAAAAAGATTTTCTATTATTATGCCTCCACCTAATATAACAGGTAATTTACATATAGGACATGCATTTCAACAAACAATAATGGATATTATTATAAGATTTAAAAAAATGTCAGGTTATAACACATTATGGATATCAGGTACTGATCATGCAGGTATAGCAACTCAAATTATAGTAGAAAATTATATTAAAAAAAAATATATAGAAATAAATAAAAAAAACTTAATTAAAAATATTTGGAAATGGAAAAAAAAATATACACATAAAATAAATAAACAAATAAAATTACTAGGAAATTCAGTAGATTGGAGTAAAAAAAATTTCAGTTTAGATAAAAAATTTTCATATTCTGTAAATAAAATATTCATTTCATTATATAAAAAAAAATTAATATATAAATCCAAAAAAATTGTTTATTGGGATAAAACATTAAAAACAATACTTTCAGATTTAGAAGTAAATAAAATTAAAACAAAAACAAATAATTATTTTGTAAAATATTATTTATTAAATAAAACTAAAAATATAAATTATTTATTAATACCAACAACTAAACCAGAAACTATATTAGCAAATACCGCGGTAGCTATTAATCCTTTAGATAAAAGATATAATAATTTAATAAATGAATATGTAATTAACCCAATAAATAATAATATTATAAAAATAATTTCAGATAAATATGTAAATCCTATAAAAGGAACAGGTTGTATAAAAATAACTCCAGCACATAATTCAAAGCATTATCAAATCGCTAAAAAACATAAATTAAATTTAATAAATATTTTAAATTTAAATGGATCTATAAAAAGTAAATTCAAACTATATAATTACTTAGGAGAAAAAATAAAAGATAAAAATTTAAATTTAAATCCACCATATCAAATATCAAATTTAGATATAGAAAAATCAAGAAAAAAAATTATAAAAATACTTTTAAATCAAAATTTAATTAAAAAAATTAAAAAATATAAAAAAAAAATATTATATAGCAATAGAAATAATTCAGTAATAATATTTATATTAACCAATCAATGGTATCTAAAAACTAAAAACTTATCTAAAAAAGCAATAAATATTGTTAAAGAAAATAAAATTTCTTTTTACCCTGAAAATTATAAAAAAATATATTTTAAATGGATGTACAATATTGAAGATTGGTGTATATCAAGACAAATACATTGGGGACATAAAATACCTATATGGTATGATATAAAAAATCAAAAAACATATACTGGATTTAATAAAAAAGAAATATATAAAAAAAATAAAATAAAAAAAAATATAATTTTAAAAAGAGATAAAAATGTTTTAGATACATGGTTTTCATCATCATTATGGACATTTACATCACTAGGATGGCCTAAAAAAACAATTGAATTTAATAAATTTCATCCAATAAATTTAGTAGTCAGTGGTTTTGATATAATATTTTTCTGGATAGCTAGAATGATAATGATGACTTTATATGCTGTAAAAAAAAATAAAGTATCACAAATACCATTTTACAAAATATTTATTACAGGATTAATCAGAGATGAAAATAATCAGAAAATGTCTAAATCCATAGGAAATGTAATAGATCCAATTGATATAATAAAAGGTATTTCATTAAACAAATTAATTAAAAAAAGAACTAAAAATTTAATTAATATAAAAAAAATCAATAAAATAAAAAAAAACACTATTAAACATTTACCTAATGGTATAAAACCATATGGTGCAGATACATTAAGATTTACTTTAGCTTCTCTAGCCACGCACAATATAAAAATAAATTTTAATATACATTCATTATCAAATAATTATAATTTCTGTAACAAACTATATAATTCATGTAAATATATTATTTTAATTTTCAAAAAACACAATAATATAAAAATAAACTCAAAAATAAACAAATTAAAAAATCTAAATTTAATAGATTATTGGATAACAATAAAATTAAATATTTTTATTAAAAAATATAAAAAAAATATTAATCAATTTAGATTTGATTTATTATGTAAATCATTATTTAAATTTATAAAACATGAATTTTGTGATTGGTACCTAGAATTTATAAAGATATATATAAAAAATAAAAATATTGTAAATTTAAATATTTCATTTTCAATTTTATTAAAAACAATCATAAACATATTAAAATTATCACATCCTATAACTCCATTTATTACAGAATATTTATGGAATAAAATTAGACAATTTTCAACAACAAATAAATATAAAAAATTATTAATTGAAAATAAATTTCCAATTTATAAAAAATTTCATCACAAAAAAATAAAAAAAATAGAAATAATTAATTTTATTAAAAAAATAATTCACTTTATTAGAAAAATAAACTTAGAAAACTTATCTAAAAACAAAAATAAAAAATTCAACATAGATTTAATAATATTAAATATATCATTGAAAAAAAAATATATATTATTAAAAAATTATTATTTATTTAAAAATAAAAATATAAATAAATTATTTATTTTTTGTAAAAAAAATGAAAAATTATATATAAATAAAAATTTTTTAAAATCTAATTTATTGTTTAAAAACATTTCCTTATATTACAAAATAAATTTTATTTAAAAACCGAAATGGTGAAAAAGGTAGACACAGTTGACTCAAAATCAACCGATGAAAATCATACCGGTTCGAATCCGGTTTTCGGTACTAAAATTTATGTTATAAATAGAAAAAATAAAATTTTTAAGGGCGAATAGCGGGATTTGAACCCGCATCTTTAGCTTGGAAGGCTAAAATAATAACCATTATAAAATACTCGCATTTAATAAATGTAATAAAATTTATTTTAAATATTAATTTTATTCAACAAATAATAACTCAATGGTGGGAGAAGGATTCGAACCTTCGAAGTCTAATGACAACAAATTTACAGTCTGTCCCTTTTAACCACTCAGGAATCCCACCAAATTTTTTTAAAATGCCGGTTACCAGAATCGAACTGGTTGCCTACTGATTACAAATCAGTTGCTCTACCTGTTAAGCTAAACCGGCTTATAAAATAAAATAAAAATTAAACATCAACTATATTCCTATAAAGTGGAGTTAAGCGGAATCGAACCGCTAACCTTCTGCTTGCAAAACAGATGCTCTACCTTTTAAGCTATAACCCCTCCTGAATTAATTTATTTTCTTTTAAATTTTATATATAATTAATAAAAATTAAAAAAATAACTTAATAAAATATCTATACATACATAATAATTACTATTTTAATAAATCAAAAAACAACAAATAACTATTGTATTTTAATAATTTATTTTTTAGATATAAAAATTTATCTAAATTATCATTTACTTTAATTTTATCTAATTTATTAATTATATTTTCCTTTTTAAAATTAATTTTTTTAATAAAAACATCATCAAATTTAATATAATTAAATATTAAAATAGTTAATTTATTATTACTAAATTCTAATAACCCTTCAGATATGTAAAAATATTTTCTATTTATATCTTCTTTGTATATATAAAGTATATTATTTTTTAATAAAAATATTATAGGACTATGATTAAAATAAATTTCTAATTCTCCTTTACAACTAAAAAGTTTAACATAATTTACATAATTTTTAAATAAAACTAAATCCTTGGAAAATATATTTAATTTATAAAACATAATAATCTATTATTAAAATTTATTTTTCTTATATACATCTTCAATTTCACCAATCATGTAAAAACAATTTTCATGAAAATCATCATATTTACCTTCAATAATATCTTTAAAACCTTGAATATTTTTTTCAATAGGAACATATTTTCCGGATAAATTAGTAAATATTTCACTTACAAAAAATGGTTGAGATAAAAATTTTTGTATTTTTCTTGCTCTAGATACTAATAATTTATCTTCATCAGATAATTCATCTATACCTAATATGGCTATTATATCCTTAAGTTCTTTATATTTTTGTAATATTAATTTAACTGATTGAGCTACATTATAATGATTTTCACCTACAATATTTGGATCTAATTGATCACTACTAGATGTTAAAGGATCCACAGCAGGATATATACCAAAAGATGCTATATTTCTATCCAAAACAATTATAGAATCTAAATGTGAAAACGTAGTAATAGCAGAAGGATCAGTAAAATCATCAGCTGGAACATAAACAGCTTGAATAGAAGTAATAGAACCATCTTTAGTAGAAGATATACGCTCTTGCAACACCCCCATTTCTTCAGATAATGTAGGTTGATAACCTACAGAAGATGGCATACGACCTAAAAGAGAAGAAACTTCAGTTCCAGCCAATATATATCTATATATATTATCTATAAAAAATAAAACATCATATCCATTATCCCTGAAATTTTCAGCTACAGTCAAACCAGTTAAAGCTACACGGAATCTATTTCCTGGTGGTTCATTCATTTGTCCATAAATTAAAGACACCTTATTTATTACTTTGGATGAACACATTTCATGATAAAAATTATGACCTTCTCTAATTCTCTCACCTACACCAGTAAAAACAGAATATCCAGAATACTTAACAGCAATATTTCTAATTAATTCCATCATATTTATTGTTTTACCTACCCCTGCTCCACCAAATAATCCAATTTTACCACCTTTTAAAAAAGGACAAATTAAATCAATAACTTTAATACCAGTTTCTAAAATTTCCTGAGAAGATGATAAATTAACATAACTAGGAGGTTTTCTATAAATAGATTTAAATTCAGATGAAATTATATTACCCTTACCATCTAAAGGATTTCCTAAAACATCTATTATCCTACCTAATAAATTTTTTCCCACTGGTATAGATATAGAATTTAATAAATCATGAACTTCTAAATTTCTACATAATCCTTTAGTTGATCCCATCGCAATAGAACGAACAACACCATCACCTAAATGGTGATGAACCTCTAATATAAGTACATCATTATTTTTTTTAACTACTTTTAAGGCATTATACAATTTAGGAACATAATCAACATTAAACTGAATATCTACAATCACTCCTAAAACTCTTATTATATAACCAATATTTTTATTTTTCATAAAATAAATCAATTTACGATTCATTTAATATAGATGATAATTCTATAATCTCTTTAGTAATATTAAATTGACGTAATTTATTATACATTAAATCTAATTTATTAAACAAATCTTCAATATTTCTAGAAGCATTTTTCATTATCAAAATTCTAGAAGAATATTCAGATACCATATTATGCAATACAATATTATTAAATTGTGAAGTTATATAACTTAACAATAAATTATTAACTAAAATATAAAAATTATCTTCATATAAATAATTAATTTTATCCATTTCCTTATATACTATATTTATAGGTAATAATTTTTTTACAATAGGTTTAAATCTACTATTATTTTTAAAAACATTGCCAACTATATAAATTATAACATCTTCTTTTTGTTTATAAAAATTAATAATATCTGATATTATATTACTTTTAAAAACATCAAAAATATTTTTAATAAACAAATTTGTTTTATATAAAGAAAAATCAATAGAATATTTATTTAACATTTTCAAAAAAGATAAACCTTTTTTCCCTACTATATATAAATAAATTTTATTTTTTAAAAAATTATTCTTTTTTATATCTTGTAATATCTTAAAAAACAAATTAGAATTTAAATTACCACATAAACCTTGGTTGGTAGATATTATTAAATATAATATATTTTTTGATAAAAAATTTTTTTTCTCAAAAAAAATATGTTCTATGTTATTAAAATTAAATTTATTTTCCACCAAATCCAAATAAAAATCATTATAAATACAATTATTCATTAATTTTTTATGTAAAAATTTAAATCTAGTAACAGATATCATTTCCATAGATTTTATGATTTTATAAACATATTTAATACTATTTTTTTTATCTTTTAATCTATTTTTATTTAACACTAAATAATATCTCCTAACAAAGTAAATATTCTTTACTTAAATGTATTTAAATTATTTTTTTTAAAAATATTAACTATATCTTTTAATTGACAAATTATTTTTTCATTAATTATTCCTAAAGAATTTATTTTTTTTCCCAAAGAAGCAAAATTTGTTTTAGCATAAAAATACAATTTTTCTTCAAAAAAAGATAAATTATTTATATTTACATCATTTAAATAATTATTTTGCAAAGAAAAAAACATCAAAATTTGCCTAAACAAAGATAATGGTTTATATTGTTTTTGTTTTAAAATTTCAACTATAATTTTTCCTTTATTTAATTGTAAAGTGGTATCTTTATCTAATTCAGATGAAAATTGAGAAAAATTCAATAACTCATAATACTGAGCTAATAAAGTCCTTAAAGAAGTTGAAAAATATTTCATAATTTTAGTTTGAGCTGATGACCCAACTCTAGAAACAGATATTCCAGGATTAATCGCTGGTTTAATTCCTAAATTAAATAAATTAGTTTCTAAAAATATTTGACCATCAGTAATAGATATTACATTGGTAGGAATGAAAGATGATATATCACCTTCATATGTCTCTATAATAGGTAAAGCTGTTAATGAACCTTCTACATTATTCTTTAAATAACTGATATTATATTTTTTAATAAAATTAAAATTAACATAAGAAGATCTTTCTAATAAACGAGAATGTAAATAAAATATATCTCCAGGATAAGCTTCTCTACCAGGAGTTCTACGTAATAATAAAGAAATCTGTCTATATGATACAGCATGTTTAGATAAATCATCATATATAATCAACACATCTTCTCCATAATTTCTGAAGTATTCAGCAATAGAACATCCTGAATAAGGAGATATATATTGCATAATAGCATCATCAGATGATGATGATACAACAACTACAGTATAATCCATAGATTTATGATAATTTAAAACACTAACAATATTAAAAACAGAAGATAATTTTTGACCTATAGAAACATATACACATTTTACATTTTTATTTCTCTGATTAATGATAATATCTATTGCTAGACTAGTTTTCCCTGTTTTCCTATCACCTATAATTAATTGTCTTTGTCCTAAACCAATAGGAATCATACTATCAATAGATTTATAACCAGTACACAAAGGTCTATCAATATGTCTTCTATCCATAATCGAAGGTGAATCATAATCTATAGGATAATATTCATCAAAAACAACATCACCTTTACCATCTAAAGGATTACCTAAAGAATCTACAACTCTACCTAGTAAATTTTTTCCCACAGGAATACTTAAAATTTTACCTGTACTTCTTATTTTCATTCCTTCTTTTAAATTAAAACAATTATTTAATGATATCGCACTAATTACATACCTATCCAAATCAAAAACTAAAGCATAACCTTTATTATTTGGTAATTCAATTAATTCATTAATTGAAACATTAGATAAACCTGTAATTTTTATAATTCCATCAATAACAGAAATTACTAAACCTTCATTATAAACATCTACATTTTTATTAACTTTATATATTCTATCTCTAATTAATTTACTAATTTCATCAAATTTAGATAACATTTTTTTCTCTTTAAAATAAAAAAATAGAATTAATTTTGTTTAATAAACTAAAATCATAAACTAAATCATCAATTAAAATTTTAAATCCTGAAATTAATTTTTCATCTATTTTAAAAATAAAAATTAATTTTAAATCAATATATTTTTTCTTTAATTTTTTTTTAATTTCTTTAAAACTTTTAAAATTAATTTTATTACTACTGTATATATATACATTTAATATATTATTTTCTTTTTCATACATTTTTTTTAAAAAAGAAAAAATAATATTGATTTTTAAAAACATATTATCTTCAAAAATTACATTAATAATATTACTAATAATAATATTGTCTTTTACATATATATTTAAAATATTTAAAATATTTTCCAAAAAACATTTTCTATTAAATTGATAATAATGTAACAACAACCTATCATTAACAACTAAATTCATTAAATTAAAAACATCTATCAAATCATCATATTTTATATTTTCATTTTTTATTAATTCAAATATAGCTAAAGCATAAGAATGAAATGAATTTATTTTATTAAACATATTATAATTATTTTATAATTTATTAATTATATTTTTTATAAATTTATCATCTAATTTTTTATCAAAAACACCATTAGTTATTTTTATTAACGCAAAATTTATTACTTTAAATATTTCTTTATTAAAATTTTGATGCATTATTTTTCTCTCATTTTTCATTTTAATTTTAGCATCTAAAATAATTTTTTTATATTCATAATTTGCTTTAATTTTAGAATCTTTAATTAATAAATCACTCTTATATTTAGCTTCAGATAAAATATTTAAAACTTTCTTTTCTGTATTTTTTAATTCTAAACCAATTTTTTTTTTTAAATTATTTAATTTAATCTTTAATTTCTTAACTTTAACATATCCCTCACAAATATCATTTTCTCTTTTTTCAATTATTTTATTAATATAAGGCCAAACAAATTTAATACAAAAAAAAACATACAAAATAAAAGCTACTATTTGACTTAATAAAGTAACATTAATTTCCATGATTTATTATAACCATATTTTAAAATATAATAAAAAATTATTTAGATAAATGAAAAATAATATATAAACTTAAACCAATAACAATCATAGGTATTGCATCAATTAAACCAATTACAACAAAAAATTGATTACGCAATAAAGATACTAAACTAGGTTGTCTTGAAACACTTTCAACAAATTTTCCACCCAATATTCCTATACCTATAGATGCTCCTATTGCAGATAATCCCATCATTAAAGATGCTGCATATAAAACACTGCTTTGCATAATATTATACTCCAATTTATAAATTAAAAATTTTATTTAACAATAAAAAATATATTAACAATATACATTTATTTAAGATATATAAATCAACGTCAATATCATAAATATGAAAGATTGTAATAAAGAAATAAAACTATGTAATATTAAACATAAAAACACTATCAACCATTGTATCCACCATGGTATAAAATATATAATTAATATTAAAATAATTTCCCCAGAATAAATATTACCAAATAATCTTAATGATAAAGATAATATTTTAGAAAAAAAACTAATAATTTCTAAAAAAATATTACATGGTATAAATAATTTATGATTAAATGGATAAAAACAAAATTCTTTCAATGATTTTAAAACTCCATTTTTTTTTAATTTAAAATAAATAATAAAAAACAAAACACTTAATGAAATAGCTAAAGTTACATTAATATCAGAAGATGGTGCTAAAATAAAATTATTTACATTAAATAATTTCTTAATTAAAAAAGAAAAAAAATCCAATGGTAATACAGTCATTAAATTCATTAAAGAAATCCAAGTAAAAACAGTATAAGACAAAGAAAAAACAACTTTATCTTTTTTTCCATAAATATCTTTTACATTATTTAAAATAAATAACATTATTATCTCTAAAAATAATTGTAATTTATTTGGTAATAAATTATATTTAACAGAACTCATTGTGTTTTTAAAAAAAAATAAAAATATAAAACCTAAAATAAAAGATAATATAACAGAATCTAAATTTAACACCCAAAATGAATATATATTACTTATATTATTAATAAATCTAAATTTAACTATATCAAACTGAAAATGAGTTAAATGATGTGAAATATAATTAATTGGCAAATTTAAAACAAAAACAAAATTATTAATCATAACAATTATTTTTTTAATAAATAAATTGATTTTATAATTTACTAAAATTAAAAACTTAAAATCTATTAAATTAATTTTTAATATTATAACATATAGTAAATATAAATAAATTTTCTTATACTTTTATAAAAACAAAATAATTATTATTTTACTTTAAGTAATTTTTTTTTTTTAAATAAATAAGTATAATTATTAAAGCTGAAGGAGTAATTCCAGAAATATTATAAGCTTGACTTAATAAAACAGGTCTAAATTTATTTAATTTTTCCTTAACTTCATTAGATAAACCAGATATATCATAATAATTAATATTATTAGGAATAAATATTTTTTTATAATATTTTAACATAAAAAATTCAGAACTTTGCTTACTTAAATAAGGATCATATTTTAACATTATTAATACTTCTTTTATATATCTAAAATTAATATTATAAAAATTATTTTTTTTAAGAAAATTTATTATTTTTTTTTTCTTTATTTTACTACTAGAAAATAAATATTTTAAGGTAATTTTTTTATTTTTTATTTTAATATATTTAAGTATATTCTTAGGTAATTCTGATACAGAAAAAATTTTTTTTTTACAAAAATTATATATATTATTTATATTTTCCATTTTAAATTTAAATTTTGCCCAATTATCATCATTAATCAAACCAAATTTACGTGATGTTGACATTAATCTATAATCTACATTATCTTCTCTTAAATATAATCTAAATTCTGATCTAGAAGTAAACATACGATAAGGTTCATTAATTCCTTTTACACATAAATCATCTATCAAAACTCCTATATATGAATTAGATCTTTTTGGAATATATTTATCTTTATTGTTCTTCAATTTCAAACTAGCATTAATTCCAGCAATTAAACCTTGTGCTGCAGCTTCTTCATATCCTGTAGTACCATTTATTTGCCCAGCTAAAAATAAATTTTTAATATATTTACTTTCCAGAGTTTTATATAAATCTTTAGGATCAAAAAATAAATATTGAACAGCATAACCAGGATAAATTATTTTAGCTTTTTCCATACCTTTTATAGATCTAACCATTTTCTTCTGTATATGTAAAGGTAAACTAGTAGAAATACCATTAGGATATGTTATTTTATTAAATAAATTTTCAGGTTCCAAAAAAATATGATGATTACTTTTATCTATAAATTTAATTATCTTATCTTCAATAGATGGACAATACCTAGGTCCTATACCTTTAATTAATCCATTATATAAAGGAGAATTATTAATATTTTTTTGTATCAATTGATGAGTTAATTTATTTGTATAAGTTATATAACAATCAACTTGAGGTAATAATTTTTGTTTAAAAAATTCCTTTTTTTTATGAAAATAAGAAAATAAATTAAAATCCTTATCTATTTTTTGTTTAGTAAATTCATTAAAATTTAAAGATTTAGTACTTAATCTTGGAGGAGTACCTGTTTTTAAATAATCTGATTTTAATTTAGTTTTTTTTAAAAAATTAGCCAAGAAAACAGATGAATGATCAAATAATCTTCCCCCTAAAAAATAATCATTACCTATAAATATTTTAGAATCCAAAAATGTTCCTAAGGATAAAATTACAATATCAGAATAAAATATAATATTTTTTCTAGTTTTTACTCCTTTAACTACGTTATTATCTATAATTAAACTAATAACTTCATCTTGATGTATTAAAATATCTTTTTGCTTTAAAAATTCTATTGCATTTTTTCTATAAATAATATTATCAACCTGAACTCTAGTAGCTCTTACAGCATATCCTTTACTTGAATTTAAAATCCTAAATTGAATTCCTGATAAATCAGCTAATTTTCCCATCAAACCACCTAACATATCTATTTCTTTTACTAAATTACTTTTTCCTATACCTCCAATTGATGGATTACAAGATAATTTTGCTATAGTTTTTATATTATATGTAATTAATAAAACACTATTTTCCATACAAGATGATATATAAGCAGATTCTATACCTGCATGACCCCCACCAACAACTATAATATCAAATTTTTTTTGATACATTTATTTTCTCTATTAATTATAAATAAAATATTCTGAATTATAAATTATTTATTACAATAAATCAATTTTTTTTTAACATAAAAATAAAAAAAAAATATTAAAAATTGTTCAAAAGTATTTCATAACTTGTTAATAACATGTTTATAAATAAAAAAATTTTAATAAAAAAAGTAATAATTTATTGAAATTATGGTTTATATACTATATAATCTTTAAAAGATGATGATATATTTACATGTAAATAAACAATATATAGTTACTGTATTTATAAAATATGTTTAAACTTATATATTATTATTATATAAAAAAACTTCATATTAATAAAAATAGGAACTTAAAATTTATTTTTAAAATTATTTAATTATTTTTAATTTTTTATAAAAAATAAAAATCTTTAAATACATTAAAAAAAAATAAATAAATAAAAATAAAAAATAAAAAATTTAAAAAAAAAAAGAAAAAATCATTTTGTTATAGATGAAAATTATTTATTAATAATTTAAATTTAATATTTAAGTAATTTATTTTTAAATCTATTAATTT
>CP144775.1:0-5363 GCA_036689255.1 Candidatus Stammera capleta
TATATATAAGTAAGGGGTTTAAAAAATTTTTTAATATTATAAGAATGAATAATGTATATAAAAACGGAGTAAACTTTTATGATAAGTAAATATCGATTTATTAAGAATTTTTTCGTCTTTTTAGTTGGTTTGTTTTTGAGTACTAGTTTAGTTTTTTCTTATGGTGATAAACGTTTTGTTACAGAACCAGTAATACCTAAGAGTTGTAGTGTATTAAAATCCAATGATGCTAGTGATAGTACATCTTTAATACAAAGTGAAATTAATCGTTGTTCAAAACTTAAACAAGTTGTAACTTTACAAGCTACTGATAAACATTTTCATTTTTATTCTGGACCGTTTAATATTCCTAGCAATGGTGGATTGTATTTAGATAAAGGAGTTGTTCTTGTTGCATCATCTGATCCTGCATTATATGATAATGGAAATCATACATGTGGTACATTAGATGATTTAGGAAGGGGTTGTAAACCTTTTATAGTTGTTGATAATACTGTGAATAGTGGTATTTATGGAACAGGTATTATTGATGGTCAAGGTAATGCAAAAATAAAAAATACTAATATAACTTGGTGGAATTTAGCAAGTGAAGCTCAGAAAAAAAATAAACAACAAAATGTTCCTAGATTAATAGAAATAAGAAATTCTAAAAACTTTACTCTTTATAATGTGTCTTTAAAAAATTCTCCAAATTTTCATGTTATAACTAATAAAGTTGATGGATTTACTTCTTGGGGGGTAAAAATAAATACACCTTCTGATGCACGTAATACTGATGGTATAGATCCTGCATCTGCTACAAATGTTACTATAACTCATACTAATATAAGTACAGGGGATGATAATGTAGCAATAAAAGCTGGAGGTGGTGGATCCACAAATCATGTAACTATTTCTAATAATAATTTCGGTAAAGGACATGGTATGTCTATAGGAAGCGAAACTTATAGTGGAGTAAGTGACATTTTAGTTTCTAATTTAACTATGGAAGGAACAACTAATGGTTTACGTATTAAAAGTAGTCGTTTAAATGGTGGATTAGTTAATCAAGTAACTTATAAAAATATTTGTATAAAAGATGTTCAATTTCCTGTTTATTTAGATATGTTTTATAATAAAAATTCTGATGGTAACAAAATTCCTCAATTTAAAAATATTCGTTTTATAGATGTTAAAGTTTTAACACCAGGTCAGTTTGTAATGACTGGAATAAAAGGAAATAATATTCAGGTTTCATTTGAAAATTTCAGTACAAAAAAAGGATCTACATGGAAAGTTGACAATGTTAGTAAATCAGGTACAGTTTTAGAAAATGCTACAGGTAGTTCTTGTCCTGTTTATTATAATAGATATTTTTAATGTTTAATTAGATTAATAAATCCAGATAAGAATAATATAGTAGTATAAATTTTTTATCTGGATTTTGTTGTTTAGTAATTAATTTTATATTTTTTGATTATTAAATTTATTTGGGAGATAAAATAGATGATTGGTAGAAATTATTCTAGATGTTGGTTGCCTGATATTTGTGATCCTATTTGGTTTGATAAAATTAATATTTTAAAAATTTTTAAAAATATATATTTACCAGAGTCTGAAAATATAAAAATAAATACTTTAAAATATGAAATTAATTTTTTTATAAAAAAAAATAATTTTTCTTTTGTTAAGAATAAAAATTCAGCTAGTTTGATTTTTGATTATGATTTTGAATTTTCTAAAGAAGAATATTCGATAAAATATTTTAATGATCGAATGTTTATTTATTCAAAAAATAATACTGGATTAATATATGCTTTTTTTAATTTATTAAAATTAATACAATTAAATTATTTTAATGTTAGTAGTAAAAATTTTTATATTAGAGAAAAACCTCAGTTAAAAATAAGAATGTTAAATCATTGGGATAATGTTGATGGTAGTATAGAAAGAGGTTATTCAGGAAATTCTATATTTTTTTTAAAAAATAAGGTTCATTTTAATTTAAATAGAATAAGGGATTATTCTAGATTATTATCTAGTATTGGTATAAATTCTTTGTGTGTTAATAATGTTAATGTTACTTTATCTGCTTCTTTTTTAATTACAAAGGAATGGCTATTTCAATTATATGAAATATATAGTATATTTTTTGAGTATAATATTAAAATATTTATTTCTATTAATTATAAAAGTCCTGTAATTGTAGGAGGTTTAAATACGTTTGATCCATTAGATAAAGAAGTTAAATTATGGTGGATTAAAAAAGTAGAAGAAATATATGAGTATATGCCTAAATTTGGAGGTTTTGTAATTAAGGCTAATTCCGAAGGAACTTCAGGTCCTTTAGATTATGGTAGAAATTATGTTCAAGGATCTGAACCAATAGCTTATGCATTAAATCGTTTTGGGGGTTTATTATTTTGGCGTTGTTTTGTTTATAATTATAAACAAAATTGGAGAAATCGTAACATTGATAGAGCATGTTCTGCTTATGATCATTTTAATCATTTAAATGGTTTATTTGAAAATAATGTGATTTTGCAAATTAAACATGGACCTATGGATTTTCAAGTAAGAGAACCAGTTTCACCTTTATTAGGTTCTATGAGTTTAACATCTCAAGTAATGGAATTACAGCTTACTCAAGAATATACTGGTCAGCAAATTGATTTGTGTTGGTTATTTCCTTATTGGAAATATATATTAAATTTTGATACTTTTTATTTAGGTAATGGTTCAACAATATCTAAATTATTATCTGGTGATTTGTATAAAAAGAATAACAAAAATTATGGTATTACTGCAGTTGCTAATATTGGTGATAATTTTAATTGGACTGGTCATGATTTAGCTCAGTCTAATTTATATAGTTATGGTAATTTATTATGGAATTTAAATATTACTTCTAATAATGTTTTATCAGAATGGATACAATTAACTTTTGGAGATAATTCTATAGTATTAGATAATCTTAAAAAAATAATGTTAAATAGTTGGGAAACATATGAGAATTATACTTCTCCTTTAGGAATAGGTTGGATGGTTAATCCAGTAAATCATTATGGGCCTAATGTAGATGGTTATGAGTACTCTAATTGGGGTACATATCATTATGCAACTAAAGATGGTTTAGGAGTGAATAGAACTATTAATGGAAGTAATTTTGTTAATCAATATTTTATAAAAAATAAAAATATTTTTAATAATTTCAAAACTTGTCCCGAAGAATTATTGTTATTTTTTCATCACTTATCATATAATTTTTTATTGAAATCTAATAAAACAATTATACAACATATATATGATACTCATTTTTTAGGTGTTGATAATGTGTATGGTTGGATAAATTTATGGAAATCTTTAGAAACTTTAATACCTTTTGATATATTTATTAATGTTAAAAATAGGTTAAAAAAACAATATTTAAATTCTTGTGAGTGGAGAGATCAAGTTAATACTTATTTTTTTAGAAAATCAGGAATAAAAGATCGATTAAATAGAAAAATATATTTATAAAAATAAATTTATATTAAATTTATGATTATATTTAAAATAATTGATATTATTGGGGTATAAATTAATTTTAAATTTAAATATTTTAAGAAAATAATTTCATTTATACCTAACATTATAATTAATGTTGATAATATAATATTTTTTATGTGATAAAAATTTATATTATACTCAGTTATAATTTTAAATCCGTTATTTATTATCAAGCTACTTATAAAAATTAATATGTTAGTTTTAATTATAAATAATAAGTCTTGAGTTATTATACAAGTTTTGCTTAAAATAAATAGAAATATAAAAGTAATTATTAATGATAATATTGTCAAAAATTTTATTTTTTTTTTATCTTGTTGAAATAGAAAGAATTAGGGTAAGATCCAAACGTGCTTAAAAGGAATAAGGAAAGTCCGTTATTAAATATTTTTTGAGTTAAATGATTAATTTTATTTTCATAAAAAAACTTTCTGTTTTCTCCTGCTGTGTTTAAGAAAAAACTATTTATATTTTCTATTAAAATAAATAATATTATTGGCATCATAGATATTATGATACTAAAGTCAAATTTAGGTAAATATAGATATGGAATTATACTGCTAAATTGATAAATATTATTAATGTTAGTAGTAGTAATAGTAATTATTTTTTTTCCTAAAAGATACAACTGAATATAACTTAATATTGAACTATATAATATAGATAGATATATTGATCTCTTTAAATATAATGTAAAAACTAGATTAAAAGTTAGATTAGAGATTAATATTAATGAATAAATTAGAAATTTGTTTTTATATAAAAATACAAATTTTTCTATAGCTATTTGAGATAAATTGAAACCAATAATCAATGATAACATTCCCATTATTAATGGGGGGAAAATATTATTTATCCATTTTAAACCTGCGTATTTTATAATATAACTAATTACGCATAAACCAACTCCGCATAACATAAATCCAGGTAATATATATGAATAATTTTTATATATATTATGGTTCAATAAAATAGAGTATACAAATGGTATAGCAATTAAATTTAAACTTGAATTTTTCCAATCTATTTCATTTTTGTAAATTACTGAATATATTAAAAAACTGACACTATTGAATGTAAATGAAGATAAAATATTCACATTAAATAATAAAGATATTATCGAGGAATTAACTAATATGAAAAAAATGAATTCCTTAATATTATTATTTAAAAAATTTGTAATTGAACTACATTTTTTAATCATGTCTTTTAACATATAAAAGTATCGTAAAATTTTTAACTTATTTTAGTGTTTAAAAATCAAAATTATTTTTTAATATTATATTATTTTATAAATTTTAAAATAATAAATTTATGTTGTCAACATTTTTTTTAAAAATAATCAATAACAAGAAAATATTGAAGTAAAATTATTTTTAACAATTTTTTTTTTCCTGTAGTTATGAACATTTATTATGATTTTTTATAAATATAAATATAAATATTAAAATCAAAATAAAAATATTAAATAATAATAAAGAATAATAAATAATAATAAAGAATAATAAATAATAATTTATTTAAAACACAACATGTATGTATACATATAAATATATTATTTATATTAATTTATTAAACAATATATATATAAAATATAGTTGCCTTTACATTTTACAATTTCAAACAATTCTTATAAAAATGTGCAAAAGTTGTTTATATTTTTTTGATAAATACTTGATAAGTCAGTCCCCAAACAAAATTTATAAAAAAAAATATTTCTGCTGAGGAAGGCGAGGAATAAAATATTTTTTTAAAAACACACACAATCAATAACAAGAAAATATTTTTTAAATTTATTTTCATTTAGGACTTGTTTTTTTTAAATTTGACCCCAA
>CP144776.1:0-8747 GCA_036689255.1 Candidatus Stammera capleta
TAATGAATATTAAACAAAATGAACCATTAGTAAATAAAATTATAAAATCACATAGTAAATATAAAAAAATATATACTGGAAATATAGTTACAGTTAATGTAGATCATATTTATATACAAGATGGTAATTCACCAACTATTGCTAATTTTTTTAATAAATATAATTTAAAAACAACATTTAATCCACGAAAAATAAGCTTTTTTTTTGATCATTCAGTACTATCAACAAATAAATATATATCATTACAAATAAAAAATGCACTTAATTTTGCTAACAAAATAAAAGCAAATATTTACAAAAGAGGAGAAGGAATAAGTCATATAATAGCTATGGAAAAAAATCTTTTCCAGCCAGGAAAAATAATTTTAGGATCAGATTCACATACTTGTACAGGAGGTATATTTCAATGCTTATCATTAGGAATGGGAGCTTCTGATATAGTAGCTGCTATGATAACAGGTAAAATATGGTTAAAAATACCTGAAACAATTAACATTAATATAGTTGGTACTCCTCATAAAACAGTAAGAAGTAAAGATATTATGTTGTTTATTCTAAAAAAATATCCACAAAAAATATTTTTATATAAATCTATCGAAATAAATGGAGAATGGATTAATAATTTGTCTATAGATTCAGCAACAACAATAGCTAATATGTCAGTAGAATTAGGAGCTAAATGTATATTTTTACCTTATGTTAATTCAATAAAAAATAAAACTAAAAAAGTTAGAAAAAATAATAGTAATTATAATTTACTTATTTCAATAGACAAATTAATTCCTCAAATAGCTAAACCACATTATCCTAATAATGTTACTAATATAGATGAATTATCTGGTACAAAAATTAATTATGTCTTTATAGGTAGTTGTTCTAATAGTAGTTTAGAAGATATAAAAGAAATATCAGAAATAGTAAAAAATAAAAAAATTCATAAAAATATTCATTGCATTTTAACTCCTGGTTCCAAAAAAATATACTTAAAAGCTATTAAAAATGGTTATATACAAAATCTGATTAAATCTGGAGTAATAATTTCTCCACCAGGATGTGGTCCATGTGTAGGTACTCAAGGATCTATTCCAGCAGATAAAGATAAAATTCTAACTACTATGAATAGAAATTTTCTTGGAAGAATGGGAAATTCTAAATCAGATATTTACATTTGTTCCCCTATTGTAGCTATATATACAGCATGTTTAGGTAAAATTCCACAACTTAATGAGTTAAAATAATGAATAAAAATTTATTTTTAAAAGCTAAATTTATAAATGATGATCTAATATCAACCGATGATATTTTACCAGCTAAATTTAAACATATGTACACAGATGGAAAAAAATTATCTCAATATTTATTCTACAATAAATATCCTAAACTAAGCAAAAAATTAAAAAATTACCAAGTAATTATATCTAATGGAATATTTGGTATAGGTAGTTCACGTGAACAAGCAGTAGATGCTTTAATCAATAAAGGAATAAAAATAATAATATCTAATTACTTTGGTAGAATATTTTTCAGAAATTCGTGGAATTTAGGATTAATTGCATTGCAATCTAAAATAAACAAAATAAAAAAAAATAATTTTATAAATATAAATCTTAAAAAAGGATATTTTAAAATTAAACAAAAAATTTTTTATTTTAATCCGCCATCAAAATACATGATGAAAATAATTAAAAATAAAGGAATTATTAATTATATAAGAGAAAATAAATATGATTTTTAATATAAAAAAAAATAAATTTGATGGTTTAGCAAAAAAGTATGACCTATATCGTCCTAGATATCCAATTATATTTTTTAAAGAAATAAATCATTGGATTATAGACAAAAAAAAATTAAATATTTTAGATATAGGTTCAGGAACAGGAATAGCTTTAGAAGGATTAATTAAAATTTTAGGAAAAAAAAATAATTTTTTCGCCATAGATTTATCACAAGATATGATAAATATAGGTAAAACAAAATATCCATATGTTAAATGGATTAAAGGAAAAGCAGAACATAAAATAAAATATTTACCTAAAATGGATATAATAATTTCAGCACAATCTTTTCAATGGATGAATAGAATAAAATTACTTAAATTAATTAAAAAAAAATTAAATTTAAATGGTATATTTTGTATATTACAAAATAATAGAAATTATAAAATAAATGATTTTCTAAATAAATACGAAAATATATTAGAAAAAATTAATTCACAATATTCTAGAAAATACAGAAAATTTAAATATAAAAAAGAAATTAAATTAATCTTTAATAACAAATATAGAATATATATTTATTTAAATTATTTATGGACCGATTATTTAACTAAACAAGAATTTATAGGAATGAGTTATTCTTCAACTCAAGTTCAACAAGTGAAAAATATTAATAACTATTTATTTAAAAAAAAAATAAATAATTTAATTACACAATATTCTAACAAAAATAAAGCAATAAAAATTGATTTCAAAAGTGAATTATTTCTAGTTAAAAATTATGATAAATAAATAAAAATATATATTTAATGTTTATAAAAATTAATAAACAAGTTAATTATCAAATAAATATTTCGTTACTTTCTATGTCAGAAAGTATACAAAATATTTTTTTAACCTGGTTAATATATAAATATACAAATAATTCATTAGCAATAAGTTTAATTACTTTTGTTAATTATTTTCCTATGTTTATTTATGCTATAACATATATTTTTATTGCTGATTTAATTAATCCAATATATCAATTTAACATAACCAACTATTGTTTGTTAATTAATTCTTCATTAATTATTTTATTTTCATTGTTAATTAAAAAAAATATCTCAATTTATATATTTATATTATTTATCTTACAAATAACTTTTTCTTGTACAAAAATATTAAATAAAATAATTTTAAACAAAATTTTAAAAATAATTTTTCAAGTTTATGAAATTGAAAAAACAATACAAATCTCTTTTTCGGTAATACAAATATTCCAAACAATAGGAAATTTTATAGGAAATATATTCATAATAAATAACTATATTCTCTTGGGATTTATATGTATATTTGTATTATATATAATAAATTTATTATTTAGCTATATACTATTAAAAAATAAATATTGTTATCATAAAAAAAATAACAAAAAAAAATATATTAATCTAAAAAAAGTTTTTTTTTGGGTTAAAACTACATTAAATAATAAAAAATCCTTATCTCTATTAATTTTATCTATCCCACCAAGTGGGATATATCAATATATATATACTGTTTTACCTTTTTTAACATCATTGTTTTTTTATAAAAAAACTATATATTTTTTTTTATTAAATTTTTTATCTACATTTTTTTCCTCCATAGTAGGTATTTTATTATTTAATAATTTTTTCTCTCAAAAAATTATTATAAAATATAGTCTTTTTATATGTTCATTATTATTATTATTATTAAGCATAAATTATAATTTTTTTATATTATTAATTTTAAATTCTTTATGTTTATCCTTACTATCTAGTAACATAATTTGTATGCAAATAAAAATAAATAAATTATGTCCATATACTCATTTAGGTAAATTTATTATTTTACGTAACTCCATTGCTAGTATATCAAAAATAATATTTTCTTTAATAGCAGCTTTTTTAATTAAAAAATTATCTTTGTTTTTAGTATATTTTTTTCCTTTTATTAATTTATTATTTTTTTATATTTTTTTTATTTATATAAAATATTTAAATATTTAATCTTTCTTATCTTTTAAATACCTATTTATTTATAAATACTTTAGTTCAGAAATAAAATTCGAATTTAATTTTAAACAATAATTTTTTTGAACTAAATTTTCTATTTAGAAAATATATAATAAAAATATAAAAATAAATATTTAAAATATAAAGATAAATATGAGTATAAATAAAAAAAACTAACAAATTTTTTAAAAAAAAAATACCTCTCTTATGAATAAAACAAATTATTTAAATATTAATTAATACTTAAATATTTTCACCTCTTTGTAAAAGTAATTTATAATATTTTTCTGAATCTTGTTTGATTAATTCTGGTTTTTCCCTTCTTAAAGACTGTTCTAACAAAAATATTTGATAAGGCATTTTAGTTATACTCCAATTTATAAACTTACAATACCAAAATTTTGATGTATTTTTATTTTTACTAAAATTACTTTTTTTAGAAGAACTATTAAAATCTTTATTTTTGTTTAAAAAACCGTAAATATTTTTATTATAATTAAATAATTTAATATTATTTTTTGCTTTATCTATAAGTTTAGATCCTAAAATACTTCTTTTATTTTTTAATAGCAAATTCCTTAAAGAAGGAAACTTTAATAAATCTATACCTATAATTTTCATTTTCATGGAATGTTTATTTTTTGAACAAATTAATGAATGAGTTAAATTATTACGTACAACCCATTCTTCAAATTTAAATAAACCTATTCTAAGTTCATGTATTGTGATTCCTCTAGATGTGAAAAATTTTTTAGTTAACCATATACGTAATGGTTTATATTGACCAGTATCATGATTTATATCACGAAATACAATTATATATTTTAATTGTTCTAAAATACGTAAAGCATGTAAAGGAGGGTCATATGATTTACGTCCATTATCATAAATATGTAACATATTCATAGAAGAAGCAACAATTTCAAATGGAACAGATATTTCCAAAGAATATTCTCTATATAAACTATAATTACAATAAGAAATTAATACAGATGATAAAACAGTTAATGTTTCACATAATTCTGATCGAGCATGAATTCTCATACCTAAACTACGACGTAATTTAATAAGATCATAATTTCTATGCCAATCATGACTACTTACTCGAGCAACTAATTTAGAAGCTATTCCTCTAGGAACACGACAAGATAATTTAGGAATATATCTTCTATGAATTTTCTTTTTTTTATTCAAAATAAAAGACTTTTTTTTACTTAAAGATGAAAATAATGTTTCGTTTTTTCTATTTATATAAAAATTTTTTAAATTATTCAATTTTTCCTGCACTTATGGCAGAATAAGGGGTTTCAATTTTTCATAACATTCTATATAATCTTATTTTAGATATATATAAAATGTTCCCCGCATATGTTTTTCTGCCAATTATATATATATATATTTGCGGGGACTTTTTATTAAAATTCAACAAAATATATATATATATATTAATTATATATTCCTCTATAAACGAATCAAATAAAAATATTAGTTTTTTTTAAAAAACAAATATTTTTAACATAAATCATTTTTTAAATTCATTATTTTAAAATTGTAATAATAAATATTGAAAAAAAATGTTAAATTTAAATACAATTTAACAAACATTTTATTTATAAAATAACATATAAATAAATATTTTTTTTACATAATTTTATAAAAACAAATATGATTAGTAATTTAATCAAAACAAAAAAAACACTAATATTTATGGAATCACATAATCCATTATCAGCAATAATCGTTAATAATGCTTGTTATAAAAAAAATAATGTTATACATAAATACGATGGAATATGGTCTAGTTCATTAGCAGATTCATTAATTAAAGGTATACCAGATAATGAAACCTTAAATTTAAAAGAAAGAATACAAAATATTTTTGATATAAGATCAGTAACTAAATTACCAATTATGATTGATGCTGATACGGGAAGAAATACAGAATATTTTTCATATTATGTAAAAATTATGCAACAAGTAGGAATTAACGCTGTTGTGATAGAAGATAAAAAAGGAATAAAAAAAAATTCTCTTTTAGGATTAAAAGTAAAACAAAATTTAGAAGATATAGAAAAATTTTGTAATAAAATTTACATAGGTAAAAAACAAATTTATAAAAAGGATTTTTTAATTATTGCTAGAATGGAAGGATTAATCGCTGGTAAATCTATTTCAGAAACTATAAAAAGAGCTTTTCGTGCAACAGAAGCAGGAGCAGATGGAATATTAATACATAGTATTCATAATACACCAAAAGAAATTATAAATTTTAGTAAATTATATAAAAAAAAATACCCTGACATACCATTAATATGCATACCTACTACTTATAACTCTATTAATTATCAAGAGTTAGGAAAGATAGGTTTTAATATCATAATATATGCTAATCATATGATCAGGTCATCATACAAAATAATGGAAAAAATTTCTAAACTAATTTTAAAAAATAAAAGAACGTATGATATAGAAAACGAATGTATTTCTATTAACCAAATATTAATTCAATAAAAAATTTTTAATAAAAATTAAAACCAATGCGTCAATTAAGAATAGGAGCATATATATCTTATGATACAGGACATCATCCTGCATCGTGGAAATATAATAATCCAAATCAAAAATTACAAGATATAAATAAATATTTTTATTTATCTAAAATAGCTGAAAATGGATTGATTGATTTTATCTTTTTAGCAGATACACCATCTATTTTTCAAGACGATAAAGGTAGTGGATATGGTAGTAGAGTAATATTATTTGAACCAATAACATTACTATCATCATTATCTAGTGTAACTAAACATATAGGATTAATAGGAACATCATCTACAACATATAAACATCCATATAATATAGCAAGAGAATATGCATCATTAGATCATATTAGTAACGGTAGAGCAGGATGGAATTTAGTTACTTCATCCAAACAAAATACAGCTGGAAATTTTGGATATGTAAAACATTTAGAACACGATGAAAGATATATTAAAGCAGAAGAATCATGTTCAATAATTAAAAAATTATGGGATAGTTGGGAAGATGAATCATTTATCAGAAATAAAAAAACTGGTCTTTTTTATCTAAAAGAAAAATGTTATCCAGTTAATTTTGAAGGTAAATATTTAAAAATATTCAATTCTATACTTAATATATCTCGAACTCCACAAGGACATCCTATAATTGTACAAGCAGGATCGTCTCTTCCAGGAAAAGAATTAGCAGCTAAAACAGCTGAAATAGTATTTACTGCTCAAAACAATATAAATAATGCAAAAAATTTTTATAAAGATGTAAAAAGTAAAATACATAAATATAATCGTACTTTTAAAGATATATTAATTATGCCTGGATTAAGTTTTTACATTGGGAAAACTAAAAAACAAGCATATGAAAAATTTCAATATTTACAAAACTTAACACCACTGGAATTAGAATTAAATATGTTAGAAAATTTATTAGGTGGAGAAATAAATATTTCCAATTATGATATAAACAAATCTTTACCTAAAATTCCTTATTCTAATGCCAATCAAAGCAGAAAAAAAATCATAGAAGAAATTACTAAAAAAGAAAATATTAGTATTAAAGAAATAAGTAAAAAAATTGCAGTCTCAAGAGGACATTTAAATATTATTGGTTCTTATGATCAAGTAACTGAAATAATATTCAATTGGTTCACAAATCACGCATGTGATGGTTTTAATATTATGCCACCTATTCTTCCAGAATCATTAGAAGAATTTATAAATAATATTATACCAAGATTACAAAAAATAGGAATATTTAAAAAACAATATTCTACTGGTACATTAAGAGAAAAATTAAATATACCTAAACCAAAAAATATAAACCATAAATAAATTCAAGATTTTTAAAATATGTCATATATCAATCCTAATATTATTATTGAAGATACAACATTAAGAGATGGTGAACAATCACCTGGAATCGCTTTTAATAAAGAAACAAAACTAAAAATATTTAATTTGTTAGTCGATATAGGAATAAAATGGATAGAGTCTGGTACTCCAATTATGAAAGGAGAAGAAGTAAAAGCTATTAAAATTATGTTAGAAAGAAAAAATGAACTAAATATAGTAGCTTGGAATAGAGGAGTTTTAGAAGATATAAAATATAGTATTTCATTAGGATTCAAATGTATACATATAGGATTACCAACATCAAAAATACATTTAAAATATAGTATTAATAAAAATAAAAATTGGTTAATAAAGACAGCAACCGACTTAATTAAATTTTGCAAAGATAAAGATTTATTTGTCTCTATTAGTGCTGAAGATATAGGAAGAACTGATATTGATTTATTACAAGAATATGCAATATCTGTACAGGAAGCAGGAGCAGATAGATTGCGTTTGTCAGATACTATAGGAATATTAGATTATGAAAAGTACGGAGAAAAAATAAGACAAATAAAGAATATATCCAATATAGATTTACAATGTCATTGCCATAACGATTTTGGTTTGGCAGTAGCTAATACTATATCTGGGTTAAAAGCTGGAGCTAAATATTTTCATGTCTGTGTTAATGGTATTGGAGAAAGAGCAGGAATGGCAGATTTGTCTCAAATGGTAATATTATTACATCAAATTTACAATATAGATTTAGGGATAAACACAAAAAAATTAATTAATCTTTCTTACAAAGTAGCAAAATATACTGAACAAAATATATATCCATGGCAACCAATAGTAGGCACAAATATATTTAAACATGAATCTGGAATACATACCAAAGGTATGCTACAAAATCATAATACTTTTGAACCATTTAATCCTAAAATATTAGGAAAAAAAAGAAAATTAACAATTGGAAAACATTCCGGAACAAATATATTAAAATACTATCTAGAAAAAAATGGCATAAAAACAGAACAAAAAATATTAAATAAATGTTTAGAATTAGTACGTATCAAATCTGAAATAAAAAAAATAAAACAAAAAGAATTATATAATTTATATATTTTAGCAAAACAAAAAATAGATAT